>DAOMXG010000008.1:0-30350 GCA_035436995.1 Beijerinckiaceae bacterium | reverse complement strand
ATCCTGCCGCTGGCACGCGGCGCCGACGGGCGGCTTGGTGTTGCAGCGCAGGGAGGGGGAGGGGCGGCGCCGGTGGTCGTCAACATCCAGACCCCGGATATTGCCAGCTTTGCCCGGGCCGAGAGTCAGATCTCGGCGCAACTGGCACGGGCGGTCGCGCGCGGTCGGCGCGCGACCTGAATCGTGCGCCTCAGGCGCGCAGCATGCCGGCGACCTGATCCAGCAGATGCAGGCGCTGCTTCTTGAACGTCTCGAGCACCTGATCGGAGGTCGGCTCGACCTCGGTCTCGATGCGGTGAATCTGCCGGTTCACATGGTGATACTCGTCCACCAGCCGGGCGAAATGCGCGTTGGTCATCTTCAGTTGATGGATCTTCTCGGCCTTGTCGGGGAATTCGGCGGCGATTTCGTGTGGCGTGTGGCTCATGTCAACTCCTCATCGGCTGGTTCTCGGAAACGAAACTGTCCCGCCGAAATGCATATTCTCGGCTCAATGTCAAAGAGGTGCCTGCCATGGCTTTTCATGAGGTTCGGTTTCCGCTGGATGTCTCGCTGCGGGCCAGCGGTGGTCCTGAACGCCGGACCGATGTCGTGACGATGGCGTCCGGCCACGAAGAGCGCAACCAGCGCTGGGCCCATTCGCGGCGGCGATATGACGCTGGCTACGGGGTAAAGTCCTTCGCCACCCTGGCGGCCATCATTGCGTTCTTCGAGGAGCGGCGCGGGCGCCTGCACGGCTTCCGCTTCCGCGATCGGCTGGACTGGTCCTCCGCGCTTCCCGGCGCCGCGATCCTGCCGGGCGATCAGTTCCTCGGCAATGGCACCGGCACGCGCAGCACGTTCCAGCTGGTCAAACGCTATGGCGGCCAGCACGCTCCCTACGTGCGGTCGATCGTCAAGCCGGTGGCCGGCAGTGTGCGCATCGCCGTGGCCGGGATCGAGAAGGTGGCAGGAACCGATTTCACGGTCGATTCCACCACCGGCCTTGTCACATTTCAGGCCGGGCACCTGCCGGGGGCGGGGCAAGCGGTCACCGCCGGCTTTGCCTATGATGTTCCAGTGCGCTTCGACAGTGACATGCTCGACATCGACATCGAAGCCTTCGAAGCCGGGGCCATTCCCAAGATCCCGCTGGTCGAAATCCTCATCTGACGGAGCCTGCCATGCGTGCGATTCCCCAACCTCTGGCCAGCCATCTGGCCGGAGGAGCCACCACCCTGTGCCGCTGCTGGCTGCTGGTGCGGCGTGACGGAACGGCCTTCGGCTTTACCGATCATGACCGGGACCTGACCTTCGATGGCCAGATCTATTCGGCCACCAGCGGTCTTGCGCCGAGTGAAGTGGAAAGCCAGCTCGGCCTTGCCGTTTCCACCGGGGAGATCGGCGGGGCCTTGACCGATGCGCGGCTGACCGAGGCCGACATCATCGGTGGTCGCTATGATGACGCCGAAATAACCACCTGGCTGGTCAACTGGGCCGATGTTTCGCAACGGCTGATGCTGGATGGTTCGACCATCGGCGAGATCCGGCGCATGGATCAGAGCTTTGTCGCCGAGTTGCGGGGGCCGCTGCACCGCTATGATCAGGAGCAGGGCCGGCTTTATACGCAAGGTTGCACCGCCGATCTTGGCGATGCCGCTTGTGGAATCGACCTCGCCGCCCGTGCGGTCACGGCGGCCGTGACGGCCACCGATGGCCGCCTGAACCTGACGGTTGCTGCCATCGCCGCAACTGCCGCGTCCCATTTTGCCGGCGGGCGGGCAGAATTGCTCACAGGAGCGAATGCCGGGCTGACGCGCGCCATTCAGACGCATGGAGCGGGCGGGACGCTCGCCTTGTGGGAGCCTTTGCCGCAATCCCTGGCAGTGGGCGACAGCCTGCGCCTGACGCCGGGTTGCGACAAGTCCTTTGCCACCTGTGGCCTGAAATTCGTCAACGCCGCCAATTTCCGCGGCTTTCCCCACATTCCGACGCCGGACTTCATCCTCACATACGCCAGGCCGGGCGAGGGGGGGCATGACGGCGGCCCGCTCGACCCATGACGGCCCTGACGCGCCCGGACATCATTTCTGCGGCCCGGGCCTGGATTGGCACACCCTATCTGCATCAGGCATCGCTTCGCGGCATCGGCTGCGACTGCCTCGGCCTTCTGCGCGGCGTTTGGCGCGAGGTGATCGGTTCTGAGCCGGAAACACCGCCGCCCTATGCGCCGGACTGGGCCGAAGCCGGTTTCGACGAGACATTCGCTCAGGCCTGCCGGCAGCATCTGGTCCCGGTTGTCGTCAATGCGGCCAGGCCAGGCGACGTCCTGCTGTTCCGCTGGCGCTCCGGCCTGCCGGCCAAACACGCTGCGATCCTCACCGCCGCGGATCACATCATCCATGCCCATGATGGCGCTGCCGTCGCCGAGGTTCCGCTCGGCCTGTGGCGCCGTCGCATCGCCTTTGCCTTCTGCTTTCCAGGAGTGATCGACTGATGGCCACGCTCGTTCTGCAAGCTGCCGGTTCGGCACTCGGATCCGCCCTGGGCGGTCCCATTCTGGCAGCGGTCGGCCAGGCGGCCGGCGGCCTCATCGGCGGCATGATCGATCAGCGCCTGATGGGCAGTGGAGGGCGTCGCTATGTCGAAGGGCCGCGCCTCAAGCAGCTCGACGGAATCACCGCATCCGAAGGCTCGCCGATCCCTCGCATCTATGGCCGGGTGCGCGTCGGCGGGCAGATCATCTGGGCGACGCGGTTCGAGGAACAGGTCGAGACAACCCGCAGCGGCAAGTCGGGCGGCAAGTCCTCCGGATCGAGGCAGCCGCAAACGGTGACCACCACCTATGCCTATTTCGCCAATGTGGCGATTGCGTTGTGCGAGGGACCGATCGCCTTCGTCCGCCGCATCTGGGCGGATGGCAAGCCGCTTGATCTCAATGGTCTGACCATGCGCACCTATGTCGGTAGCCAGACACAGATGCCCGATCCCTTGATCGTTGCGCGCTCTGGCGCTGCGCCGGCCTATCGCGGCACGGCTTATGTCGTTTTTGAACGTCTGCCCCTTGCCGACTATGGCAATCGCCTGCCGCAGCTGTCGTTCGAGGTGGTGCGCCCGGTCGACGGTCTGGGCGGGATGATCCGCGGCGTCGACATGATCCCCGGTGCCACCGAATTCGGCTATCACACGACCGTGGTCAGCCGGAACATCGGCCAGGGCGCAACCCAGCCCGAAAACCGCAACCAGTTGACCGCAGCCACCGACTTCGAGGCGTCTGTCGACGCATTGCAGGCCCTGATGCCGAACGCCACCAGCGTCGCGCTGGTGTCAAGCTGGTTTGGCACGGATCTGAGGGCGGGTGAATGCCGCATCGCCCCGGCGGTCGACCGCGCCGCCAAGACGACCAGCGCAGGCACATTGTCCGGCCTTGATCCCTTTGCCTCCGCTGGCCCGGATCAATGGAGCGTCGCCGATGTGACGCGGGGCGCCGCCCGCGTCGTGACCGAGGTGAACGGTCGCGCCGCTTATGGCGGAACACCGTCGGATGCGTCGATCCGGGCCGCCATTGCCGATCTGAAGGCGCGCGGGCTTTCGGTGGTGTTCTATCCGTTCGTGATGATGGACATCGCTTCTGGCAATGCCTTGCCTGATCCCTGGAACGCCGGCGCCAGCCAGCCGGCGTTCCCCTGGCGCGGCCGCATCACCTGCCACCCGGCGCCGGGCCGCGCCGGCTCTCCGGATGGAACAGCGGCGGCTGCGGCGCAGGTGGCCACGTTCTTCGGCACGGTTTCGGCCAGCCATTACTCGGTCACCGGCGGGGTGATCAGCTATTCCGGTCCGGAAGAGTGGAGCTATCGGCGCATGGTGCTGCATCAGGCGGCGCTGTGCAAGGCGGCTGGCGGGGTCGATGCCTTCATCATCGGCTCAGAACTGATCGGGCTGACGCGGGTGCGCTCGGCGGCCGGCGTCTATCCGGCAGTGGCAGAGCTCAAGCTGCTGGCCGCCGAGGTGCGCGCCCTGCTCGGCCCCTTGGTGAAGATCGGTTATGCCGCCGACTGGACCGAATATGGCAGCCATGTGCTGTCCAGCGGCGCCGAGGTTCGCTTTCCGCTGGACCCGCTGTGGTCCGACGCCAATATCGACTTCGTCGGCATCGACTATTATCCCCCCGTCGCCGACTGGCGCGACGGCACCAGCCATCTCGATGCAGCAGACTGGCCGGACGGGCAGGATGTCGGCTATCTGAAGAACCGCCTGGGAGCAGGCGAGGCCTTCGACTGGTATTATGCCAGCGATGCCGACCGCATCGCGCAGACCCGCACGCCGATCACCGATGGCGCTTTCAACAAGCCCTGGACCTTCCGCGCCAAGGATCTGGTCGGCTGGTGGTCAAATGCGCATGTCGAGCGCGTTGCCGGCGCCGAGACCGCAGCCACGGGCTGGGTTGCGTCAGGCAAGCCCATATGGCTGACCGAGGTCGGCTGTCCGGCGGTCGACAAGGGTGCCAATGCCCCGAATCTGTTTCCCGACGCGAAGTCGGCCGAAAGTGGTCTGCCGCCGTTTTCCTCAGGGGCTCGCGACGATGCCGTGCAGGCCCGCTATCTCGAAGCAGTCATGCGGCGGTTCGACCCCAGTCTGCCGGGGTTCGAGCCGGCGCATAACCCTCTCTCGACGGTCTATGGCGGTCGCATGGTGGATCCGGCCCGCATTCACGTCTGGGCATGGGACGCGCGGCCATATCCCGCCTTTCCCCATCTCCAGAGCGTATGGGGCGATGGCGCCAACTGGGCGACCGGCCACTGGATCACCGGGCGGATCGAATCACTCGCGCTCGACCGATTGATCAGGGCTGTTGCGGCCGATTATGCCTTGCCGCTCCCCTGCTGTCGCGGGGTCGACGGCATGCTCGACGGCTATATCATCGACCGGCCGATGTCGGCGCGCGCTGCACTTGAGCCGCTGCTGGGCCTCTTCGCCGTCGAGGCCGGGGTGCGGTCCGGCGAGCTTTGCTTTTTTGGCCGGGGTCGGGGAGAGCCTCGCCTTATCGACCGCGATGATATCGTGCCGGCCAAGGGGGGCGTCGAGATCCTGCGCTCGCGCGCCCAGGAAACCGAACTTCCCCGCCAGATCACCATCGGCTTTGCCGACGCCGAGCAGCAGTACAAGCGCTCTGCCGTAGCCTCGCGTCGCCTGGAAACCGCCAGCCGCCGCGAGGATGCCAGCGAAACCACGGCTGTCCTGCGCCGGGCCGAGGCTCAGCGCCTCGCCGAAATCGCCCTGCAGGATGCCTGGATCCAGCGCGAGACGCTCGAAATCGGCTTGCGGCCTGGTCTGATCGCACTCGAGACCGGAGACCTCGTCCGCATCGCGGGCGAGCCGCATACCTGCCAGATCACTCGCATCACCGATGGCAGCGAGCGGCGCTGCAACCTGCGGATCATCGAGCCAGCTGTGTTCGGCCTCCGCTCAACCGATAACGCGCTCGCCGACTGGACCCCGCCGCGCATCCCCGGACCACCGCTGGGGCTGATCGTCGATCTGCCGGCCGATCCGGCGACACCAAGCGTGCTGAGTTGGATTGGCGTGCGGGCCGAACCCTGGGTCGGCCCCTACACACTCTGGCGGTCGAGCGACGGAGCGAGTTTCTCCCCGGTCGGCACCATCGGGCGTGCGGCCATTCTGGGCGAGACGGTTTCCGCCCTGCCTCCCGGCCCGCTGTGGCGCTGGGACAGGGCGGCGGCCCTGACCGTCCGGCTGGAAGGCGGGGCGCTTGCGGCGATGGGCGATGCGGGAGCGCTGGCAGGCAGCCAAGTGCTCGCCGTTCAGGGTGCGGATGCGGCCTGGGAACTGCTGTCTTTCTCCCAGGCCGAACTGATCGGTCCAGGCACCTGGCGTCTGGCACGCCTGCTGCGCGGGCTTGCCGGCTCCGAGGCACAGGCGAGCCGTCTGGCTCCGCCGGGCAGCCGCGCGGTCCTCATCGATGGGGCGCTGGAGCCGCTTTATACCGCCCCCGAGGACATCGGCTCCCATGCCTATTTCCGCATATCGGCGGCTGGACGCGACCATGCCGACCCTGGCGCCCTGTCCTTCGACCATCCGGCAGGAAATGCGGCATTAAGGCCGCTGGCCCCGGTGTTCGCTCGTGCCAGACGGCTGCCGGCCGGCATCGAACTGACCTGGATACGGCGGACCCGGCGCGATGGCGATTCGTGGGACGTTCTGGAGGTGCCCCTGTCGGAGGGCAGCGAGGCCTACAGGGTCGATATCTATTCCGGCGCCACGCTCAAGCGCCGTCTTGCCACCAATATGCCGCAGGTTCTCTACCCGGCGGCCGATGAAATTGCCGACTTCGGCTCGGTTCAGGCTGCCCTGTCGGTCCGTATTGTCCAGATCAGCCAGAGCATCGGCGACGGCACGGCTCACGTCGCGACCATCCCGGTCCGCCTTTCTGTCTGATCTGTCCGTTGTGAAAGGTTGCTGATGGTTGCCCGCAATTTCTCCCGCTGCCTCGCTCTCACCCTGCGACATGAAGGCGGCTACTCCGATCACCCGGCCGATCCGGGTGGTGCCACCAATCTCGGCATCACCCGCGCGGTGCTGGCCGAATGGCGCGGGCGCCCGGTGACCAGGGCCGAGGTGCGCGCACTCCAGCGTTCAGAGGCCGAGGTCATCTACCGGCGGCTCTACTGGGATGCGGTGGGCGGGGACGAACTGCCTGCCGGCATCGATCTCGCGGTGTTTGACTACGCGGTCAATTCCGGCGTCGATCGCGCCGTGCGCACCTTGCAGCGGATCCTGGGCTTAGCGGCCGATGGCATCGCTGGCGTTGACACAATCCGTGCCGCAAGGGCTGCCAGATCTGTGGACGTGATCCGAGCCATCTGTGCGGCACGGCGCGGCTTTCTCGGTCGGCTGAAGACGTTCTTCGTGTTCGGGCGCGGCTGGCTGCGGCGTGTCGAAGCGATCGAGCGCCTCGCGCTCTCGCTTGCCGCAGACCTATCCGGCGCACCCTTGTCATCCGCCCACCAATCCCAACCACAGGAGTCAAGTGCCATGAATGGAAGCAAATCACTGATCGAAAGCCGCACGGTCTGGGCCAATGTTATCGGATTGGCCGCTTTCGGGGCCGGTCTTCTGGGGGTCGATGTCGGCGGCGTTGACCAGAGCGCTGTTGTCGATTCCGTCCTCAAGGTTGTCACCGGGGCGAGCTTCATCGCATCGATGCTGTTCAGAATCGGCGCCACCCGCAAGATCGTCTGACGCCCCAGATCACGCTGTGTCCTGATTGAACCGTCAAGGCACAGCGTGATCTCGCGCCAGCGCGTTCATGACGGGTTCAGGGGCTGGGAACCACGATTGCCGGATGATCCGAACCTGTCTGTTCCTGCTGGCCCTGATGGCCGCGCTGGTCCCTGCAGCCGCTGCTTCGCCTGCGGCGGATGGCTGCCTGACGGACGAACAGGCCCGCACGGAAATCCTTTCGCACAAGCTCGTCAGCATCCAGCAGGCAACCCGTGCGGCCCGTGCCTCGGTCCGCGGGGACGTGGTCTCAGCAAATCTCTGTCGCGTGAACGAGCGACTGGTGTATGTTCTGGCCATCCTGGCCCCCGGCGGCAAGGTCTCGCGCGTCACTGTCGATGCGACGACCAGCGCCATCCGGGACCAACGCTGACCCATTCAACACCCGGAAGCTTTCCATCATGAGACTGCTCGTCGTCGAGGATGACAAGGATCTGAATCGCCAGCTTGTCACGGCCCTTCAGCATGCGGGCTACGCGGTCGACACGGCACTCGATGGGGAGGAAGGTCATTTCCTCGGCGAGACCGAACCCTATGATGCGGTGATCCTCGATCTCGGCCTGCCGCGCATGGGCGGTGTCGAGGTGCTTGAGAAATGGCGCAAGGCCGGGCGGCGGATGCCGGTTCTGATCCTCACGGCGCGCGACCGCTGGAGCGACAAGGTTCAGGGGTTTGATGCTGGCGCGGACGATTATGTGACCAAGCCGTTTCATCTTGAGGAAGTGCTTGCGCGTCTTCGTGCTCTGGTGCGCCGGGCCGCGGGCCATGCGACCAGTGAATTTCAGGTTGGTCCGGTGCTTCTCGATACCCGTTCCAGCAAGGTGGTGGTCGATGGCAATCCGGTCAAACTCACCAGCCACGAGTATCGACTGCTTGCCTATCTGATGCATCACCAGGGGCGGGTGGTGTCACGCTCTGAACTGGTCGAACATCTCTACGACCAGGATTTTGACCGCGATTCCAACACCATCGAAGTGTTCATCGGGCGTCTGCGCAAGAAGCTCGGCGTGGACATCATCGAAACCGTCCGCGGCCTCGGCTATTTGGTCGGCCAGCCCATCAAGCCACCGCGCTGACGCCAATGGCGGGCGGCAGGCTGACGTCCCTATCCGGCCGCCTGCTGCTGTCGGCAACGGCGCTGTGCAGCCTCATTCTACTCTCTGCTGGCGTGGTTCTGTCATCGGTGAACAGCCGCGCCGTGACCACTGCATTCGATCAGCGGCTGCGGCTTTACATGAAGGTTCTGGTGGCAGACATCGCGGCGGTGACCGATGGCACCAGCACAGATGTCGGCAATCTCGGCGAGCCGCAGTTCCAGATTCCGCTGTCGGGCTGGTATTGGCAGATCGTCAAGGTCGATCAGGAAAAAAGCACGGATGTTATCCTGCGGGTGTCGCGGTCGCTCTTTTCCACCCGCCTGCCCTATCTGGTCAGCCCGCTGGATCCTGCCCGCCAGTCTGACACCGGCGAAGGCTATCTTGCCGGTCCGGATGGTCGGCGCCTTCGCATGCTGGAACAGTTGATCGATCTTGGCGACGACAACCGTTACTACATTTCGGTCGGCGGCAATTCTGCCGACATTGATGCGCAGACCCGCAGTTTCAACACGGCATTGATCCTGACGTTCCTGCTGCTGGGCATGGCGCTTGTCGCCTCCACGATCATTCAGGTGCGTTTCGGTCTCCAGCCGCTGGCGCGCCTGCGCCGCGGTCTCGAGGACATTCGCCGTGGTGAGGCCGACAGCATCGGCGAGACCTTTCCCGACGAGGTGGCCCCGCTTGCCCAGGAACTCAACCAGCTCGTCGAGGCCAACCGCGATATTGTCAATCGCGCGCGGATGCAGGTCGGCAATCTCGCCCATGCGCTCAAGACGCCGCTCTCCGTGCTGGTCAACGAGGCGTCCGGCGATCAAACTCCGCTTGCCGACAAGCTGCGCGAGCAGACGGCGGTGATGAAGGATCAGGTGCAATACTATCTGGACCGTGCCCGGGCGGCGACGCGCGCCGCAACCATAGGCTCCGTGACGGACGTCGACCCCGTCATTGCCGCCTTTTTGCGGACTTTTCCGAAAATCTACCGCGACCGGAACCTGTCCTTCGCCCATTCGGGCGTGTCAGGCCTGCGATTTCGCGGCGAACGCCAGGATTTCGAGGATATGGTCGGCAATCTTGTCGACAATGCCGGAAAGTGGGCATCGTCACGGGTGGAGATCACAGTGGCGCAAGTGGCGTCGGACATGGCTGCTGCCCATCCCTTGCGCATCATCATCGACGATGACGGACCGGGCCTTCCGCCTGAAGGCCGGATCGAGGCCACGCGGCGGGGGCGCCGGCTCGATGAGACCAGACCAGGCTCCGGGCTGGGGCTGTCGATCGTCGTTGATCTTGCCGGCCTCTATCACGGCCGCTTCGAACTTGAAGAATCGCCACTTGGCGGGTTGCGGGCCGTGCTGACCCTGCCGAGCGTTTGACCTGCCGCAATTTGGTCGGGTTTCTGCCGGAAGGACGCGCACGCGACTTGATAAATCGCGTTCCTTTTGGCTCGAAGCTGGGGTATGCCCCCTGCCATGTTTTTCTGGCTTTCTGCGGCGCTGCTGGTTGTCGCCGCCCTGATCCCGCTGATCCGTTCGCTGGTTGCCAAACCGGCGACGATGGATGCTGCCAGCGCCGATGTTCTGTTTTACAAGGCGCAGGAGGCTGAAATCGAACGTCAGCTCGGCGCCGGCCTGCTGAGCGAGGGCGAGGCCAGCAGCTTGCGCACGGATGCCGCCCGCAAGCTTCTGGCCAATGCCAGGGCTGCCGGCGGCGATGGCAATGCCCAGACCCGGACCCTTGGTGTGGTCATGGCGCTGGCCGTGCTGGTGGCATTGCCGGTTCTGGCCTCCCTGTTCTATCTTCGGCAAGGCAAGCCGGGACTGCCTGACATGCCTTTTGCGACGCGCACCGACATTTCCCGTGCGGAGCAGGACATGGCGCGGCTGCTCGCGCGGCTCGAGGCCCATCTGGCAGAGAATCCTGACGATCTGCGCGGTCATGAACTGGCTTTTCCGGTTTACATGCGGATGGCCCGTTATGATCGCGCGGCGACCTCTGCGGGCCGCATTGTGGCTTTGAAAGGGGAAACGGGCGAAACGCTTGCCAATTTTGCCGAGGCCATGATTTTTGCTTCGCAAGGCGAGATCAACGAAGACGCGCGCAAGGCGCTGATCGCATCCAACAAGCTGGACCCCAAGCTGGCGCGCAGCCGCTTCTATCTTGCCCTGCTTGCCGAGCAGGACGGTAATGTCGCCTCGGCCGTCGAACAGTTGAGACGCCTCGCCGAGGACGTCAGCGACGAGGCAGAGAAGCAGGCGGTCAATGCCCAGATCGCCCGCCTGTCCAAGGCAACAGCCCTGCCGCCTGGCGGCGATGCGCTGAAAGCCCTGCCGGAGGCTGAGCGCAACGATGCCATCCGTGGCATGGTCGACGGGCTGGCTCAACGCCTGACCGAGAAGGGTGGCAGCGTGGAGGAATGGGGGCGTCTGATCCGGTCGCTGGCTGTGCTCGGGCAAAAGGATCGTGCTGGCGAGATGCTCGGGCGCGCGCGCGCCGGCCTTGCGGACAATACCGCCGCGCTGGAGACACTCAATGCTCTGGCCGGAGAACTGGGTGTCAAAGAGGGAGGCGCGCCATGACGCGCAAGCAGCGCCGGCTTGCCTTGATTGGTGCGGCAGGATTGGTTCTGGCGGTCGCGGTCGGTCTGATCCTGACCGCTCTCAATGATCGCATCGTGTTCTTCCGCTCGCCGGCGGAGGTGGCCCAGCTCAATGTCCAGCCTGGCACGCGGTTTCGTCTGGGCGGTCTGGTCGAAAATGCCAGTGTCGAGCGTCCCGGTGCCCAGCAGGTTGTCTTCAGGGTGACTGACGGAACGCGGTCGATGACCGTGCGTTATTCCGGCCTGCTGCCTGATCTGTTCCGGGAGGGACAGGGCGTTGTCTGTGAGGGCACGCTGCAGGCTGATGGCAGTTTCAACGCGGATACCGTGCTTGCCAAGCACGACGAGAAATACATGCCGCGCGAAGTATCGGATGCGCTGAAGAAGCAGGGGCATTGGCAGGGTGATGCCGCGCCCGGTGGGGAGGGCAAACCGAAATGATCGTCGAACTCGGCCATTTCGCCCTCGCTCTGGCGCTTGCGGTGTCGCTTGTGGCGATGGTGTTGCCGCTTTGGGGCGCCTTGCGCAATGACGGCCGGCTGATGGCATTCGGCCCGCCCTCTGCCGTGTTGCAGTTTCTGCTGGTCGCCCTGGCCTTTGGCGCGCTCACCTATGCCTATGTCGGATCGGACTTTTCGGTCACCAATGTTTTCGAAAACAGCCATACCGACCAGCCTATGATCTACCGGTTCTCCGGCGTCTGGGGCAACCACGAGGGCTCGATCCTTCTGTGGGTGCTGATTCTGGTGCTGTTCGGCGCCTGCGTTGCGGCTTTCGGCCGCTCGATGCCGTCGCCACTGCGTGCGGCGACGATTGCTGTACAATCCTCGATCGTTGCCGCTTTCCTTGCCTTCATCCTGTTCACCTCCAATCCGTTCCTGCGCGTCCTGCCGGCTCCGACCGAGGGGCGGTCGCTCAATCCTGTCTTGCAGGATCCCGGCCTCGCGCTGCATCCGCCGCTGCTCTACATCGGCTATGTCGGCTTTTCGGTGGTGTTTTCCTTCGCGGCTGCGGCGCTGATTCTCGGCCGCATCGATGCCGCCTGGGCCCGCATCGTTAGGCCGTGGATTCTGGCCGCCTGGACGACCCTGACCGGTGGCATAGCGCTTGGGTCATACTGGGCCTATTACGAATTGGGCTGGGGCGGCTACTGGTTCTGGGATCCGGTCGAGAATGCCTCGCTGATGCCCTGGCTGGCTGGCACCGCGCTCCTGCATTCCGTGATCGTTATGGAGCGGCGCGAAGCGCTGAAGGTCTGGACCATCCTGCTTGCGGTGCTGGCCTTTTCGCTGTCGCTCCTCGGCACCTTCCTCGTCCGTTCGGGCGTGCTGACCTCGGTGCATGCCTTTGCCTCCGACCCGGCGCGCGGCGTTTTCATCCTGCTCATTCTCTGCGCCTTCATCGGCGGAGCGTTGCTGCTCTTTGCGATGCGTGGACCGCAGCTGGCCGGGGGAGCGCTGTTCTCGCCGGTCTCGCGCGAGGGCAGCCTGGTGCTCAACAACCTGTTTCTCTCCGCTGCCTGTGCGGCCGTGTTTATCGGCACGCTCTATCCTCTGGCATTGGAAGCGGTCACGGGCGACAAGATCTCGGTGGGCCCGCCGTTCTTCAACGCTACGTTCGTGCCGCTGTCGCTGCCCATCCTGCTGGCTATGCCGTTTGGTCAGCAGCTTGCGTGGAAGCGCGGAGAACTGCTGCCGATCGCCATGCGCCTGTTCGTGGCGATTCTGGCCGGCGCTGCGGTGATGCTGGCGGTGCTGGCACTGTCCAGCGGGCGAGAGGCGATTGCCGCTCTGGGGTTGGGGCTGGGCGCTTTTGTCGTGGTGGGATCCCTGGATGACCTGCGCATTCGGGCGATGCGCAGCGGCGCCGGGTCGTTCTTCTCCCGTCTGTTCGGTCTGCCGCGCACCATTGTTGCAGCGGCGCTGGCGCATATGGGTGTCGGCCTGATGGTGATCGGCATTGCCGCCACCGCTTTCCATGAGGAGCAGATTGCAAACCTTGAACCTGGCCAGACGCTGAATGTGGGCGGGATAGAGATCAGCTTTGAAGGAATGCGGCGGACCACCGGCCCGAATTTCATTGCCACCGTAGGCCAGTTCACCGCCCGCAAGGACGGTGTGGAACTGATGCGCATGGAACCGGGCAAGCGCACCTATGTCGGCCGCTCCATGCCGACGTCAGAGACATCACGTCTGCAACGCGGACTCGGCGAGGTCTACCTTGCAGTCGGCGATGCGCATGAAGGCAAGCTCGATGTGCGGGCCTATTGGAAGCCCTACGTGCTGCTGATCTGGCTGGGGCCATTGGTGATGACTCTTGCCGGCCTTCTATCACTCACCGATCGGCGGATGCGCATTGCTGCTCCGCGACGGCGCGTGGCGCCGGGTGCCAAGCCGGAGCCCGCCGAATGAGCCGCCGCACGCTTTTCGCCGCGCTTGCTGTATTGGGCCTTGCCGGGCCGGTAGCGGCGCTGTCGCCGTCCGAACGTCTGGCTGACCCGGCGCAGGAAGCCCGTGCCCGGGAAATCTCCGCCGAATTGCGCTGCCTCGTCTGCCAGAATCAGTCAATTGACGATTCTGACGCCGATCTGGCCAAGGACCTGCGGAGAATAGTGCGCGAACGTATTGCCGCTGGCGATAGCAACAGTGCGGTCAAATCATTCCTGGTTGCCCGCTATGGAGAATTCGTTCTGTTGCGGCCGACCTTTTCCCTGCACAATGCATTGTTGTGGCTGCTCCCGGTTTTTGCCCTGGGGGCCGGGGTCATCGTGGCTCGCCGCCAGTTCGGTAATCACCGGCCCGTGGTGGACGGTGCGGTTCGGGAATTGACCGAAGATGAGCGCGCCGAGCTTGCCCGCTTGACCGGCGAGGACACTCCGCCCCGGACATGACGAAAATGTCATTCTCCGGACAGGTTGCGGAAACGGCCGGACTGACAAGGTGAGAGCGCTTCCGGAGAGGCCCGCTGTTCACCCCCCGTCGCCCCCCAAATGGCGAAGCTGTTCCGGGATCACCTTGCCGGCAGGCTGGATCATTCAACAGGTTCAGCCTGCCGGTTCATGTCTGAATGTGCTAAAGACCTCCCATGAAGATTCTGGTCGTCGAGGATGATGCCGAAGCTGCAAGTTATCTGATCAAGGGCTTGCGCGAATCCGGCCATGGTGTCGATCATGCGGTCGATGGCGAGACTGGCCTCGAAATGGCGCTGAGCGCTACTTATGATGTTGCGGTCATAGACCGCATGCTGCCCCGTCGTGACGGCCTTTCGCTGATCAGCTCCGTGAGGGCTGAAGGGCGTGACTTGCCGATCCTGGTGCTTTCGGCGCTTGGGCAGGTTGATGATCGTGTCATGGGCCTGCGCGCTGGCGGCGATGATTATCTCACCAAGCCCTATGCCTTTACTGAACTTCTGGCGCGCGTCGAAGCGCTGGGCCGCCGGCGGGCGGCCTCGCCGGCGCAGACGATCTACCGGGTTGGCGATCTGGAACTGGATCGGCTGGCCCATTCTGCCCGGCGCGGCGGCATCGCCATCGATCTTCAGCCGCGCGAGTTCCGGCTCTTGGAATACCTGATGCGCCATGCCGGACAGGTCGTGACGCGCACGATGCTGCTCGAACATGTCTGGGACTATCATTTCGATCCGCAGACCAATGTCATCGACGTCCATATTTCCCGCCTGCGTGCCAAGATCGACAAGAACTTCGACCGCCCGCTGCTGCATACGGTGCGTGGCGCCGGATACATGATCCGTGACGGGCTTCGCTAAGCTCATACGCACCACGGCCTTCCGGCTTGTGGTGACCTATCTTCTGGTATTCGTGCTGTTTGCAGCGGCTCTGCTGGGTTACATCGCCTGGAATACGCGCCGGGTGCTGGAAGCGCAGCTCAACGAGACCATCGAGACCGAGATTAACAGTCTGGCCGAACAGTATCGCCTCGGTGGCCCGCGACGGCTGGCCGCCTCGATCGAACGGCGCAGCCGCGAGGCGCGGGGCTTCTTCTATCTGTTCGCTGATGCGCGTGGCGAACAGATTGCCGGCAATGCCGTCAACATCGGCGCGGTCCTGCAACGCCAGCCGGGCTGGCACGAACTTTCCTATACCCGCGCCGAGGACGGCGCTTCCGAGCAGACTTTCGCCCGAGTGCGTCTGTTTCGTCTGCCAAACAATCTGACCCTGGTCGTCGGCCACGATCTCGATGATCGTCAGCGCATGCGTTTGGTGATCCGCCAGTCGATGGCCATGTCGCTGGCGCTGGTTTTCGTGCTGGGCGGCATCGGCGCCTGGGTCGTGTCACGCCGGGTGCTGCGTCCGATCGACAGCATGACAGAGGCCGCCAGCCGCATCATGGCGGGAAATCTGGCCGAGCGCCTGCCGGTGCGCGGGGTCGGCGACGAGCTCGACCGCCTGGCCGAGCATCTCAACCTGATGCTGAACCGAATCAACGAACTGATGGCGGGCCTGCGCGATGTCTCCAACAACATCGCCCATGACCTGCGCACACCGCTGACGCGGCTTCGTGCCGGCGCGGAAGAGGCATTGCGCACCGCCTCCACACCTGAGGAACTCAAGGCAGCGCTTGATAGGACAATCGAGGAATCCGACGGGTTGATGCGCATATTCAATGCCTTGCTGATGATCGCCCGCGTCGAGGCCGGTGCTGTTCCTGGGGCGTTGGCCGATGTCGAACTTGCGGGGGTCGTCTCCGACGTGGCCGAGCTCTACGAGCCGGCAGCTGAGGAGGCCGGATTGGACCTTGCCCTCTCGATCGAGGCGACACCGGTCGTCCGCGGCAACCGCGAGCTTCTCGGACAGGCTCTCGCCAATCTCATCGACAATGCGGTCAAATATGGTCGCCCGGCGGATCAGGGCACAAAACCGCCACCCTTGCGTCTTGCGCTTTCCACACATGACGGCATGGCCGAAATCGCCATGTCCGATCACGGTCCGGGAATTCCGCCCGAGGCGCGGGAAAAGGTGCTGGATCGCTTTGTAAGGCTTGAGAAGAGCCGGGCCCAGCCAGGTTACGGCCTTGGTCTCAGCGTGGTTGCGGCGATTGCGCGCCTGCATGGCGGTTCCATTCGCATCGAAGACAATAGCCCCGGCACCAAAGCCATACTATCCTTGCCGCTCGCCAGAGTGGAGGGCGTGACGCGGTGATTGAGACTGGAGTTCTGGCTGGGCGCCTCGTCGCCGGGCCAAAGTTTTCCAAGGCGGGATTGAAGCAGGTCGATCTGCTCTGTGCCCATGATGACGAAGGCGCTGCCGATCTGGCCCGTGTGCTTGGCCAGTATCCGAAGGCGCGCGATCTGCTGGCCGGCATTCAGGAAGGCTCGCATTATCTCTGGCGTCTCGTGGTCCGTGACCCCGGGCGGGCGGCGGCGCTGCTGGCCGACAGCCCGGATCATCATGTCCGACGCCTGGTCAATATCGCGATCGACACCGCCAGCCTCGCCTCGGATGCCGATGCGATGCGGCGTCTGCGCCGTCTCAAGGCTGAGGCCGCCTTGCTGATCGGGATGGCCGATCTTGGCGGCGTGTGGAGTGTTGATCAGGTTGTTGCCGGGCTCAGCGATTTTGCCGATGCCTGCGTCATCGGCGCGTTTGATTTCGTGCTGCGCCATGCAATCGCCGAGGGCAAGCTCGCCCCGCCCGATCCGGCAAGGCCGCTGCAGCAGCTCGGCATGTTCATCCTCGCCCTGGGCAAACACGGGGCAGGGGAGCTCAATTACTCCTCTGACATTGACCTGAGCGTCTTTTTCGATCCGGAATCGGCGACGTTCCGTCCCTCCCGCGATCCGCAGGATCAGGCTGTCCGGATGACCAAGCAGATGGTCCGGCTGCTTTCTGATCGCAATGCCGATGGCTATGTCCAGCGCGTGGACCTGCGTTTGCGACCGGACCCCGGCTCGACGCCGATCGTCGTTCCCGTTGAAGCTGCCTATACTTACTACGAGACCGTTGGCCAGAACTGGGAACGCGCTGCGATGATCAAGGCGCGGCCGGTTGCCGGCGATCTAGCGGCGGGGCGGGAATTTCTGCGCCAGCTGGTGCCGTTCATCTGGCGCAAGTATTTCGATTACGCCGCGATTGCTGACATTCACGCGATGAAGCGACAGATTTACGCCGTCAAAGGGCATGAAAGTGTTGCCATCGCCGGCCATGACGTGAAGGTCGGGCGCGGTGGTATCCGCGAGATCGAGTTTTTTGTTCAAACCCAGCAACTCGTCTATGGCGGCCGCCGACCGGAACTCAGGGGCTCGCGCACGCTCGACATGCTGGCGGCGCTGGTCACGGATGGCTGGATCACTGCGGCGGCACGCGACGACCTTGCCGAAGCCTATCGCTTCCTGCGCTCCATCGAGCATCGCATTCAGATGGTCGGCGATGAACAGACTCAGCGGCTGCCTACGCATGATGAGGAACTTGACCGGTTCGCCCGCTTCTGCGGCTATACCCGGGCGGGGTTCGAAAAGGCGTTGACCCGCCGGCTGCTCACCGTTGAGCGGCACTATGCCCGGCTGTTCGAATCGACCCCCGGTCTTGCCTCGGAAGTCGGCAGTCTGGTGTTCACCGGCGTCGAGGATGACCCGGCGACGCTGGAAACGCTGCGCAAGCTCGGCTTCGCCAAGCCGGCGATGGTGGCCGATACGGTGCGCGGCTGGCATTTTGGCCGGCGCTCGGCGGTCACCAGTGCGCGCGCCCGCGAGACATTGACAGAGTTGATCCCGGCGCTGCTGGAATCCTTCGGCAATTCCTCCGATCCCGATGCGGCGCTGATTGCCTTCGATACTGCGCTGGGCAAGATGCCTGCGGCAGTCGAACTCTTCTCGATCCTGAAGAACCACCCTGGCGTGCGCGATCTCTTTGCCGAAATTCTCGGCTCGGCGCCGCGTCTTGCCGAGATCGTCGCCCGAACGCCGCATGTGCTCGACATTGTGGTCGATGCCGGCTTCACCCGCCTTCCGGAGGAGGTAGAGATCGAGGCCCGCGCCGAGGCGCAGTTGCAGCGCGAGAAGGACGCCGAACTGTTTCTGGAACATGCCCGCACCATGGCCCGTCACGAGCAGTTTCTCGTCGCCGGTCAGGTGCTTTCGCGCGTTCTGCCGGCGGTCGATGCTGGCGGGGCGCATACGGCGATCGCCGAGGCGTTCCTCAGGATCGTGCTGCGCCGCACGATCGCCGATCTGGCGATCAGGCATGGACGCATCCCCGGTGCGAGCATGGCGATCCTGGGTTATGGCAAGCTCGGCTCACGCGAAATGACCGCCCAGTCCGACCTTGATCTGGTGATCGTCTACGATTGCCCGGGCGATGCGATGTCGGATGGTGACAAGCCCCTGTTCCCCTCCGAATGGTTCGCCCGGCTGACCCAGCGGCTGATTTCGGCGCTGTCGGCGCCTTTGCGCAACGGCGCGCTCTACGAGATCGACCTGCGGCTTCGGCCATCCGGTCGCAAGGGGCCGGTGGCGGTGTCGCTCGCCTCGTTCCATTCCTACCAGCGCGATGAAGCCGAAACCTGGGAGCATATGGCCCTGACGCGGGCCCGCCCCGTCGCCGGCGACGAAAGCCTGTTCGGTCCGCTGATGGCTGCGATCGACGATGTCATCGCAAAGCCGCGCGACCCCAAGAAGACCGCCCGCGAAATCGCCTCCATGCGGGCACTGATGGATCAGGAACGCAAGGCGAGCGGCCGCTTTGATCTCAAACTCATGCCGGGCGGGCTGGTCGATATCGAATTCATTGCCCAGTTCATCGTTCTCACGCAGGCGGCGCCGGGCCTTGCAGCCGGCACCGGCGTTCGGGCGGCGATTGCCGCTGCCGGCGAAGCCGGCCGCATCGCCCGCGATGATGCCGATCTCCTGCTGGAGGCCTACGCGCTCTATTCCGGCCTGACCCAGGCGCTCAGGATCGTGCTGATCGACGACAAGGCGGTTGATGAGCAGCCACCAGCCTTCAAGTTGAAGCTGGCACAGGCCACCGGCCTGCCCAGTTTCAAGCTTTTGGTCACTGAGATTACCCGCCTGGGCAAGGACGTGCGCCGTATCTTTGAGCGGACGCTCGGGCCGGTGCGGGAGTAGAGCAGCCGGCGGAGGGTTAATGCAGTAGCGGGCTCGGCGGGTGACCGATGTCGGGCAGGGGGCCGGGATCAACCACTGGCGACAGCGGCAGATGGACCAGAATGATGGTGCCAATTCCGATCGCAGAGCGCACTCTCAGCCGGCCGCCATGCAGTTCGATCAGCGATTTGGCGATGGCAGCGCCCAGTCCTGAACCCTTGTTGCCGTTGTCGAGCTGCTGGCTGAACACCTCGAACGGCGCGCCGAACCTGGAGAGGTTTTCCGGCGCGATACCGATCCCGTTGTCCTCGATGAAGATGTTGACGCCGTCCCCGCTCCGGCGCACCCGCACTGCAATCGCCCCACCGGAGCCGGTGTATTTCACCGAGTTGCGCAGGAATTGCACCAGCGCATGTCTCAGCACGCGCGGATCACAGGAGAGCGACACCAGATCCGGCGTTGCCGTGCGCAGCTGAATTGTCTTGGTCTCGGCCTCCGGGCGAACCTGCATGACCGCAGCCTGCACGATCGTTGAAAGGTCGGCGACCTCGCGGTTGAGTTGCACCCGCCCGGCCTCGATGCGCGACATCTCGAGAATATCGTCGATGATGCCCATCAGTCCGGTGCCGGCCTTGCGGATGTCCCCGACATATTCCTCATATTTGTCCGAGCCGAGACAGCCGAACAGCCGGCTTTCCATGATTTCCGAAAAGCCGATGATTGCATTGAGCGGCGTGCGCAATTCATGGCTCATGTTGGCCAGGAACTCGGTCTTGGCGCGGTTGGCGGCTTCGGCCGCGATCCGCTGGGCGCGGTAATTCTCGGCAAGATCGGCCAGTTCAATGGTCTTGAACTGCAGCGCCTGGCGCGACCGACGCAAATCGGACACGGTGTCGATCAACCGATGCTCGCTGTCGGCCAGCCGCCGCTCGTGTTCCTTGAGCGCCGTGATGTCGGTGCCCACGGAGACGAACCCGCCGCCGTCCATCTGTCGCTCGGAAATCTGCACCCAGCGGCCATCGGCAAGCTGGCTTTCGTAAACGCGGGACGCATTGTGGTGCGCCGCCGCCGTCAGGTCCATCGAACTGGCAACATGCGAGGCGGCAATCAGGGCGTCATGGTGCTGGCCGATGATGTCGGCACAGGGGTCGATCCCATAAAGCGCGCGGAACTTGGCATTGCACAGCACCAGCCGGCCTGAGGAATCCCACAGCGCGAAGGTTTCGGAAATCGCGTTGATCGCATCGGACAGCCTTTCATCAGCGCGCCGTGTCTGCTCGGCAAAACGCTTCTGCTCGGTCACGTCGATGATGACACCGGTCAGCCGTGGGGCCGAGCCGTCGATATCGGTATTGAGCTGAAGCCGGGCGCGCAGCCAGACCCAATGGCCGCTGGCATGGCGCATCCGGAACTCCTGCTCTGTGGAATGCGACCCTGTCCTGAGCATCGCATTGGCCAGCGCCATCAGGTCAAAGTCGTTTCGCTCGATCAGCGCCTGCACCTCGCCGAAGGCAAGCGGCTCCTGCTTGGGCTCGTAGCCGATGAGCGCAAACATGGAGTCGGACCAGTAGAATCTGCCGTGCACGATATCCCATTGCCACAAGCCGCAGCGCGCTTCGCCCAGCGCGGTGTCGATCCGCATCATGACATTCGAGCAGAACGTATCCGACCGATTGGCCCGCGCAGCCTCGACATAGAAGGCAAAGCCCAGCGAGGCGACCATGCCGCCCAGTGTGATCATCAGCGTGACCACCCCCTGGGTCAGCGAGAACCAGCCGGCCAGCACCGCATCCATCGGCTGGGTGACCACTGCGATCAGGGAACCGGCCGGGCCCTCCCCCAGTTTTCGCGCCGCCGCGATGGCTTCGCCGCCGCGGTTGAGCGGAACCGTCACAACGCCGTTGCGTTCGCCGAACCTGATGAGGTCGTCAGCCCCGCCGATCAGATCGCCGAGGGTCTTGACCGGGCCGATACCCACCGGATCGGCGCCGAGCACCTGTCCATTGGCATTGACGATCAGCAGCTGGCGATGGTCGGTCAGCGCCGATGGCGGCACGAGAACCGCCGTGATCTCCTCGCTGATCTCGCTGGAGCCACGGGTGGCCAGGGCGTCTTTCAGCCGCGACGCAGCCAGCGCGGCCGCCACTTCCAGATCCTTGCGGGCGCCGGCGATGGCCGCATCGCGCGATTGCAGCAGATGCACGATGCCGCTGGTGCCCACCACCGCAAGAAAGACCACGATCAGGATTGGGACCGCCCGGTGGATCCAGGGTTTGGCCCGCGTCAGGCGCCCATAACCGGGATGGCCCATCGATTGTGCCAATCCCAGACTTGACGCAAAGGTCTCCCGCGCACTGGTCGCGTCAATCCGCGCCATGCTGTCCCCCAACGATAAAACCGAACGAAAGTTTGCCCGACGAGGACCAGCGACGCGCCCCGAATCAGTCACAGTTGAATCTGGCTTGCGGGCGCTGTCCAGAAGAAAAATTACCGTTTTTTTAGTTTTTTGCCCTGTGCCGGCCGGTCGAGAATCAGCAGACGTCTCAGGTTGGTAGGTCTTCTGCCATTCAGATCTTGATGTTCGCTTTTTATTCTTGTTATGTTTGATTTTATTTCTTGTATCCATACGGTATGGCTTGCACGTTATGCCAAGGCCCGTTCGACGATATCGGCGACATCGCGCGACAAAGGACCGCTATCCTGCAGCGAGCGGAGGGCCTCTGCGGCCTTCTTCTGCCTGCCGGCCTCAAGGGTTCGGTAGCTGCGAAAGGCTGTCGCCAGCCGGGCAGCGACCTGCGGATTGATCGCGTCATAGTCGCGGATGAAACCCGCCAGGAAGCGATAGCCTTCACCGTCGGGACGATGGAATTGACGTGGATTGGCATTGGCGAAGGCGCCGATCAGCGCGCGCACGCGGTTGGGATTGGTGCGCACGAAGCCGGGATGGTCCATCAGTTTGCGCACCCGCTCCAGCGCATCGCGCGTCCGGGTCATCGCCTGGAAGGTAAACCACGAGTCCAGGATCAGCGGTTCATCGCGATAGCGCTTCTCGAAAGATTGGAAGGCCGCATCACGGCCCGCTCCGCCCAGACGATTGAGCACAGCCAGCGCGTTCAGCCTATCGGTCATCGTCGTGGCGGATTCAAACTGGGCAAGCGCGGTCGCGCTGCCGCGTTTGGCATCGCCCCAGGCCAGCCAGGCGAGCGCTGCGCCCCTGAGCGAGCGCAGGCCGGCGCTCTCCGCATCGGCTGAGAACGGGCGCGGGGCGGACAGCCCCTCATGCCGCACTTCGGCCGCTGTCAGGCACGCCGCGCCGATGTCGGCAGAAAGTGCATCGAGTGCGGCGCCGATCGCATCAGGATCGACATCGGCGCCGATCTCGCGCGCAACATCATTGTCGCCCGGCAAGGTCAGCGCCAGCGCGGCAAACGCAGGGTCGATGGCGCCGTCTGCCAGCAGTGCACGGAATGCGTCGGCCAGCCCCGCATCGGTCAGCGGCGTGCGCCCGGCGCGCACCTCGGCGACCGAGCGCTTGAGCAAGCGCATCGCATAGGTCTGCAACGCTTCCCAGCGATTGAACGGATCGCTGTCATGCCGCGCCAGCGTCAGCAGGGCAGACTCATCGCAATCGAAATCGAGCCGCACCGGCGCCGAAAAGCCGCGTAGCAGCGACAGAACCGGGGGCTCGGCGATATTCTCGAAGGTCTTGGTTCCCCGCTGGCTTTCCAGCACCAGCACCTGATTGGGGATCACTTCCCGACCGTCAGCGGCAATCGCCCCCATCAGTACAGGAATGACGGCTGGCTGTTTGTCGGGCTGGCCGGGGGTAGCCGGGATGGTCTGGGAAAAATCCAGTGTCAGACGCCGGGCATCGGCATCATAGCTCTGGCGCACCGTCAGAACCGGCGTTCCGGCCTGCCGATACCAGCGCATGAACTGGCTGAGATCGCGCCCCGAGGCTTCGGCAAAACAGGCGATGAATTGCTCGACGGTTGCCGCCTCCCCGTCATGCCTGGCAAAATAGAGATCCATGCCGCGCCGGAACGCCGATCCACCGATCAGCGTCTTGAGCATGCGGATCACCTCGGCGCCCTTGTTATACACCGTGGCTGTGTAGAAGTTATTGATTTCCTTGTAGCTTTCTGGGCGTACCGGATGTGCCAGCGGGCCAGCATCCTCGACGAACTGTGCCGACCTGAGCACCCGCACCGCGCTGATCCGCTCGACTGCCCGTGACCGCATGTCGGAGGAGAACTCCTGATCGCGGAACACCGTCAGTCCTTCCTTCAGGCACAATTGGAACCAATCGCGACAGGTGATGCGGTTGCCGGTCCAGTTGTGGAAATACTCATGGGCGACGATGGCTTCGATGTTGTGATAGTCGGCGTCGGTCGCCGTCTCCGGGCTGGCCAGGATGTAGCGGTCATTGAAGACGTTGAGACCCTTGTTCTCCATCGCCCCCATGTTGAAATCCGACACGGCGACGATGTTGAATACGCCAAGGTCATACTCGCAGCCGAATGCCTGCTCGTCCCAGCGCATCGAGCGCTTGAGCGCATCCATGGCATAGCCGGCGCGGTCCTCCTTGCCCTTCTCGACAAAGATGTTGAGTTCGACCGGCTTGCCCGAGGCGGTCGTGAACGTATCGGAGATGAAGCCGAGATCGCCGGCGACCAGCGCGAACAGATAGGACGGCTTGGGAAACGGATCGTCCCACTCGGCGAAATGCCGGTTTGTTCCCTCGATCAATCCGATCGCGCCGGGGTTTCCGTTGGACAACAGAATCGGTGCTTCGTCGCGATCGGCCTCGATGCGCACGCGGTAGCGGCTCATCACGTCCGGCCGGTCAGGGAAATAGGTGATGCGGCGGAAACCCTCTGCCTCGCATTGCGTGCAATAGACTCCGTTGGAGCGATAGAGCCCCATCAGTTTGGTGTTGGCGGCCGGATCGAGCAGCGTCTCGATCGTCAGCGTGAACGGGCGCTCCGGCGGATTGGGAATCACCAGCTTGTCAGGCGCGACCGTATAGCGGTCGGCGGGCAGCGGTGCTCCGTCGAGATTCAACCCAACCAGCGTCAGCTCGTCGCCTTCCAGCACCACCGGTGTTCCGATGAAACCGTGCTCGTTGCGCTGCATCGAAAGAACCGTGCGCACCCGCGTTGCCTCGGGCCGGAGGTCAAACAGCATCTCGACAGTCCTGACGAGAAAATCTGGCGGCTGGTAGTCGGCAAGGCGGATAACGGGAGCAACATCGGTGCGCATGGCAGCCTCGCGGAGTTCGTGAAGCGAATCACCAAACTACACCAGCCGATCACTCCTTGCGAGGTTCGGCATGCGTGACGATCCGCGCGATGTCCGGACGTGCCGCACGGGCCAGATGTTCCAGCCGGTCCACCGATTCATGCACATCGGCAACGCTGGCCTGCGGATCAGCGCGCAGATGCAGCGTGACAACCAGTCCCTTGTCGGTGCGCCGCACCCGGAGATCATGCACATGCGTCAGGCCGTCGATCTGCTTGGCGCAGTCCAGGATCATGCGGGCCAGTTCGATCCTCTCGTCCTCGTCAACATCAATGCCGACCAGGCCCTGGGCCTCCAGGGGTTCGATATGCGTCTCGACCTCGGTGTCGGGGCCGAATTCGGCGCGGATCGCCGCCTCCAGCCGCGTGGCGATCTGATGGGCGGCTGCGAGACTCATCCGGCCGTCCACCTCCACATCCAGCGATACACTGAGCCTTTTTCCGATCGTCTGCACGGTGACATGATGCACCGGAATGCGTCGCCTTGCGGCAATCAGGATGACGCGTTCGAGCACGCTTTCGTCGTCCATCGCCTTCGGCTCGACGGTGATCGTCGCTTCCGCTTCCGGCATGGCCGCAGTGATCGCGTCTGCCGCTGCCTCGCGGATCTGCTGCACCCGGTCAAGCGGCAGCAGCCGCGGCACGCTGACCAGCGCCTCGACGAACAACGTCGAGCCGGCCGGCCGCACCTTGACCGACCGCACGTCGATGACGCCGGTGATCTCCCTGAGAATTCCGACAACCTGGTCCTGCGCGCCATGCGGCGCCGCATCGATCAGCGTATTGACGGTGCGCTTGCCCAGTTCAAATGCCGCCACCAGGATGAAGATCGCCACCGCGATCGCCGCCAGCGCATCGCCTTTCGGAAAGCCTGCCATCACCGCGCCGAGGCCGACCAGAACCATCAGCGAACTGACCAGATCCGATGAGAAGTGCAGCGCATCGGCCGCCAGTGCGACCGAGTGGGTTTCCTTCGCCACCTTGCGCAGGTGCATCCAGCGATTGAAATCGACCAAGATCGAAACCACCAGCACGGCCAGCACCGGCCAGGTGATTTCCGGAACCTCCCCGCCGAACCGCAGGCGATGAATCGCCTCGTAGAGCACATAGCAGGCGAGCGCGATAAGCAGGCCGGTCTCTGCCAACGCGGCGACAGCCTCGATCTTGCCATGGCCGTAATGGTGCTCGTCATCAGCCGGTTTGTCACCGGTCTTGACCGCAAACCAGGTGAGAACCGTCGCGCCAAGGTCGATCAAGGCGTGGCCGGCCTCGGACAGCAGTGCCAGCGATCCCGAAACCAGCCCCGCTGCCAGCTTGAGCAGCGCGATGCAGGCGCTGGCAAACACCGAAATGCGCGCTGCCCATTCCTTGCGTGCTGCGTTGGTCTGTCGCGCCGTATCAGTCATGGTCCGGGTCTCGCTGCTGCCTCGACGCGGCGTGCATGGCGGAAAAGCAGAACCATGGCAACCAGCGCCGTTGCCGACACAAGGCCGCAGGCAACGAAGGCCGCATACACCCCGGCGATTTCCATCAGCGATGCCAGCAGGATCGGCGCCACCCCGGCCGCCAGTCCCTGCGCGACGATGATCGTGCCGAGGTTCTCGCCATAGCCGGCGACACCGAACAGCCGCAGCACCATCGCCCCACGCACGATGGTCCACAGCCCGTTGCACATGCCAAGGATCACCGCAAAGGCCATGCCCGCCACCAGCGATGCCGGGGCCACCATCATGGCCGCAAAAGCTAGGGGGAAGCCGGCGGCAACTGCAACGCCCAGCATCAACGGATCGGTGCGGGCACCGCTGATCAGTTCGAGAATGCGTGCCGAGGTCTGCGAAAGGCCGAACACCATGCCAATCGCAACAGCCGCCTGCGCCGGTTGTCCGAAATCGCGCATGATGGCGATGAAATGGTTGAGCAGGCCGGTGACCAGCAGGGAATTGAGCGCCAGCGCCGCCGCAAACAGCAGAAAGGCCATCCGCCGGGCGTCGGCCGGAAGGCCCTGCGGCAATGGCCCTGATTCGTCCTGCTGGTCTGCGGCGGCCGGATCGCGCCTGATCACCGCCAGATGCAGCGGCAGACAGACACAGAGATTGAGCGCCGCATAGAACAGGCAGATGCTGCGCCAGTCCATGATTGTCAGCAGGGCCTCGGTCAGCGGCCAGAACACCGTCGAAGCCAGTCCGCCAGGCAGGGTCAGCCAGGAAATCGCCCGCCGCGCCTGATGCGGGGCGATCTGTGTCAGCGCGGTGAAGGCCGCTGGATAGAGGATCAGCGCTGCCGACAGTCCAATCACGAACCAGGCAGCCATGTAGCCGACCGGCCCACGCACGAAGGCGAGCGCCACCAGCCCGGCGGAGGCTATCAGGCTGCCCAGCGCCATCACCGGCCGCGCTCCGCGCTGGTCCATCGCGCGTCCTGCGACCGGTCCGAACACCGCGCCCATGATCAGCATCAGCGACAGGCCGGCCGAGACGAACGCCTGGGAAAGGCCGAGTTCGGTGGCGATGGGCCGCCCCAGCAGCGTCAAAAGGTAGTAGGTCGAGCCCCAGCCGATGATCTGGGTAATGCCCAGCCCGCCGATCGCCACCCAGGTGACGCGGTTGAACGGGGCATGGGCGGCGGTCGACGGCATGGTGTCTGGAGATTTGGCAATGGGAGAAAATTCTTTTAGACGGATAAGCACCGCCCGGCCAGCACCAATCGGCCAGACATGGGATGACAGTCGGAACCCGCTGCGATGCTTGGACTGCCTCTGGCCGATCTTCTGCTTTTTGCTGCTGCTTTGCTCGGCGCCGGGATGATCACCGGGTTGCTGGCAGGGCTGTTCGGTGTCGGCGGCGGCGCCGTGATCGTGCCGGTGCTCTACCAGATTTTCGGTATTGTCGGTGTGCCGGAAGAAGCGCGGATGCATCTTTGCGTCGGCACCTCGCTCGCCATCATCATTCCAACATCGATCCAGTCGTTCCGCACGCACCTCGCCAAGGGCAAGACCCTGATGGACGTGTTGAAGATCTGGGCCTTGCCGGTCATCGCAGGGGTCGCTCTGGGGGCTGTCATCGCAGCCTATGCGCCCGGCAAGGTGCTCAAGGCTGTGTTCGTGGTGGTGGCCACGATCAATGCCATCAAGCTGCTGGCCGGTCGCGATGACTGGCGCCTGGGCGATCAATTGCCGGGCAGGGCGGGTCTGGCCAGCTTCGGCTTCGTCATCGGCTTGGCCTCATCGCTGATGGGCATCGGCGGCGGTGTGATCGCCAACATGTTCCTGACGCTGTTCGGCGTTTCGATGCATGCGGCGGTCGCAACCTCTGCCGGACTTGGCGTGCTGATCTCGATCCCCGGCGCATTGGGCTATGTGCTGGCCGGCTGGAGCCAGATGGCGGTCCTGCCGCCGCTGTCGCTGGGTTTCATATCGGTGCTCGGGTTCCTGCTGGTTGCTCCAACCTCGACCTTTCTTGCGCCCTATGGCGCACGACTCGCCCATGCAACGCCCAAGCGGCGCCTGGAGATCGGCTTTGGCTGCTTTCTGCTGCTGACCGCCGCGCGCTTTGTCTGGAGCATGGTGTAACGCCACGGCACTGATGAACATCCGGGCGGCAGGGCACTGAACAAGCTGTAGATTTTTGTTCATCATCGCTGACGATACAGCGGAAAGACCCGTGATCGACGAAAAGACTTTGAATTTGGCAATGCCTATACGGTTATGCCGCATTGTATTGATTCGGAAAGGCGCATATTTTACGTAAGTGATTTGCAAGGAACGCCTTTTCGTCGGCAGGAGCCCGGGGAAAAAGGCCACTTTGATGGTTCAGGAGCGGTGCATTGCGCCACAGGCTGTGGTTTGGCTTGGCGATGTGGCTGGCGGCCGGCAGTGCCGCAGCGCAGCTTGCGCCCATTTCCGATGATCCACAGCTCAGGGCCGACCATGATGCGCTGTTTGCGCGCGTCTTGAAGGCGCCGGCCGATGCGGCGCTGAGCCGCCGCTATGCTGAACTGGCGGCACGCATGGGCGATTTCGAGGCAGGCATCGGCGCGCTGGAGCGGGTTGTGCTTGCCCATCCCGATGATTGGGCCGCCCATCTTGCCATCGGCGAGATGTATGTGCGCCTTGGTGCTTTGGAGTTGGCGCGGTCGGCTTTCGAGCGGGCCTCTGCTGTTGAGGCGCCGGAGGCAACGCGGGCACGGGCGGCGGCGTTTCTGATCGAGATCGAACGGCGCCTGCAACCCACTGGCTGGAGCTTCAGCGGGCAGACGGGCTTGCGCTGGCAGAGCAATGCCAATGCCGCGCCGTCATCGCCGCTGGTTCGGGCGCTCGGTTTTGACACCTCCCTGCCGAACACGTCGCTGCGCAAGCCGGACTGGAACGCCTTCGTGCAGGGCAGCCTGCGCCTTGTCCATGATCTGGAGAACCAGCGCGGCGATACGATCGAAGCGCAATTGACCGGCTATTATGCGCGCCAGTTCCGGCTGGCCTCGCTGAATGCGGGCGTTGTCGAGGCAAATCTGGGCCCGCGGCTGGCGCTTGAACCGGATCTGCTGCCCGGCTGGTCGGTGCGGCCTTATCTGCTGGCCAGCGGAGTGACACTCGGCGATGCGCCCTTTGCCCATGCGGTTGGCGCGGGTGTGACCCTTGCCATCCCGCTGGGCGCGATTTTGGTCGAGCCGGGCTACGAGATGCACCGGCGCATCTTCCACACCTCGTCCGGCATGCCGACAGCCGCCGAGTCCAACGGGCGCTGGCACAACGGCTTTGTCACCGTTTCCGGCACGCTCCCGCCTGGCCTGCGCTGGTTTGCCCGGCTTCAGGCAAGCCGCGCGGAGGCCCGCGCCGACCGGCAAGCGCATCGGGCGCATGGCTTCGATGCCGGCGTTGCCTATGGTTTTGCAGTGCCCTCGCTTGGGCGCAAATGGACGTTGGCCCCCTTTGTCGGCTGGACACATACGCGCTATGATGCGCCCGATCCGCTGGTGGACCCGCTTCGCCGTCGCCGCGACCGGGAATGGCGGCTCGGGGTCTCGCTGGATGCGCCGGTGAGCGACCGTCTTGGTTTCGGGATCACCGTGCAATTGGTCAACAACCGTTCAACCTTGCCCAACTATGCTCGCCGGAATGTGAGTGTCTCGTTCGGGCCGACGCTGCGATTCTGAGGAGAATGCCATGTATGGAATGGTTCGGGCCTCATTGCTTGTTCTGGTGGCGGCGGGGTTTTCGGCTGCGGCGGTCGCCGAGACAGTGGGAACGGCAGGTGCCGTCAGCCCGACAGCGAAGGCGCGCGGCGCCGGCGCGGCGCGCGTGCTCAACGTTGGCAGCTCGGTTCTCTATGGCGAGACGCTCACCACCGGCCCGAACGGCGCGCTGCAAGTGCTGTTTGTTGATCGCACGACGATGACCATTGGCCCCAACAGCCAGGTGGTGATCGACGAATTCGTGTTCGATCGCGTCAGCAATTCTGGCCGGATGGCGGCAACGCTGACGCGCGGCGCGCTGCGCTTTGTTGGCGGGCAGACCAGCCATACCGGAGGCGCCACCCTCCGAACGCCCGTGACCACCCTCGGCGTCCGCGGCGGTGTCGCCTCTGTCCGGCACGACGGTGCGAGTGGCACACGCGTTGTCAATCATTTCGGACGGATCTCGGTTGCCGGTCCTGAGGGCGAGACCATGCTGCGCCGCTCCGGCTTTGCCATGGGCGTCGGCGGAACCGCCGCCGGTTCCGGTCCGGCCAGGAGCACGCGCGCCGAAGTCGACAGTTTCGCCGATGCTCTGGCACCGCCGCGCGTTGCGGCGAAAATGTCGGCGCAGCGTTCGGCCACCAGGGCAGCAGCGCAAGCGGCCGCTGCTCAGGCCGATGCCGCTGGTGTGACCAGCATCCAATCGGCGAATGCCTCCTCTGCGGCAGCCCGGCATTCAGTTGCCGGCATGCCGGGACAGGCAAGCCCAAGCCGTCAGGCTGGCGATGCGGGCTCCCGGGCCGGCGCTGCCCGCCAGGCAGCATTGCTGCCATCAATCGCCCCGCCGGAAGC
>DAOMXG010000007.1:0-31352 GCA_035436995.1 Beijerinckiaceae bacterium | reverse complement strand
CGCTCGCTTAACCACGCTGGACACTGGCTTGCCGGTGCCGGACGTGAACCGCTCGTCTGTCCACCAATCTGCAACGCTTGGTGCGGCATCCTCGTTCGACGAGGGGCAAGCGATGAACGCGGATGGTCTGTTTCTGAGCACGGCAACCTGGATGGCCGTTGCCATTGTTGCGCTGGCTGTCGCGGGTCTGTTGACCGGCACTGCAATCTTTCTCATTCGGGATATGGCGCGGCTGCGCAAGCGGGCGCGCTCGATCATGCGGCATGTTTCCGAACTTGACTGCGCACGCGCCGAGGCAGAAGCAAGGCTGAAAGCGGCCAGTTCGGCGGTGGAGAGCGCCGGCGCTTTCCTGATCATCTGCGACACGGACGGGACCATCCGCGACAGCAACCAAGCTTATCACGATTTCTGCATCCGGCATGGGCTCGATCCGTTGCGTTTCGATCTCGTTGGGGAAGCTGGCCGCAGCCGTGACCGGAACGGTCCGATTGACAGCGTTCTGGCCGGCGTCTCCGTTCGCTGGACCATTGGCATGGCACGAGCCGGCCAGGGTGCGCAGAGATGCGTCGCCATTGGCCAACCGGTTGCGGCCAAGCCTCAGATGGAGGATCAGAACGGCGCCAAGTCCCGCTTCCTTGCAACCATCAGCCACGAGATGCGCACACCGCTCAATGGCGTCATCGGCATGGCGGGGCTTCTGGATGATACGGCGCTGACGCTCGAACAGCGCAACTACGTTGATGCGATCCGCTCATCCGGCGAGGCGCTGTTGTCGCTGATCAACGAGATCCTCGATTATGCCCGCCTCGGCGCCGGCAGGCTCGAGCGCGTGCAGGAGCGTGTTGCCATTGCTCCTCTGGTTGAAAGCGTCGTGGAGCTTCTGGCCCCGCGTGCGCAGGATAGGGGCATCGAGATCGCCACCCTTGTCAGCCCGGACGTCCCACCCGTTGTGCTGGGTGATGCGGCACGATTGCGGCAGGTGTTGACCAATCTGGCCGGCAATGCGGTCAAGTTCACCGAACGCGGTGGCGTCGGCCTCAGGGTCGAGAGCCAGCAGGGTGGCATGATTGCCTTTACCGTTGCCGATACCGGTCCCGGCATTGCGATCGAGCGTCAACAGGCCGTTTTTGAGGATTTTGAACAGGCCGATTCCGATACCGGTCGCCGTCATGGCGGGTCGGGGCTCGGACTGGCGATTTCCCGGCGGATCGTCACCCATCTCGGTGGAACGATAGCGCTGATCAGCCGCCCCGGTGCCGGTTCGATTTTCCGTGTTGCCCTGCCATTGCCTGCCGCCAGCGAAGCAGCCGCAGAGGTGGCGGTGCCGAATGCGGTGCTTGCCGGCCAGCGCGTGGTCATTGTCTCGGCGTCTCCGTTCGAGGCGCCGTTTCTGGCCGAACGGCTTTCCCGGCTTGGTGCGCGGCCGCGGCTTGCGACGACCACCGGGCAGGGGCTTTCCTGTCTGGCAGATGCCGATGTCCTGGTGGTGGACGCGGCGCTGGGCTCTGACGCCTGCCGGCGCTTGACCGACGCCGCTGCCGCTGCCGGGGTCTCCCGCCGTATCGTCCTGCTGTCGCCGTTCGAGCGACGCAGCTTCGGCGCTCCCGCCGACGCAGGGTTTGATGGCTATCTGGTCAAGCCGGTGCGGGCCCGTTCGCTGATCGCCCGCTTTGCGTCGGATAATGGTCCTGAGCCGGCTGCCGGGGACGAGCTGCAGGCAACCCCGGCCAAGCCTCTCGCCGGCCGGCGGCTCCTGCTGGCCGAGGACAACCCGGTCAATGCGCTTCTGGCGCGCACCCTGATCGAGAGGCTTGGCGGCGATGTCGTCTGGGTGAAGGATGGGCTTGAGGCTCTGGCCCGGCTTGAGGCTCCCGATGAGGGAATGTTCGATCTTGCCCTGTTCGATGTCCGCATGCCGGGGTTGGACGGGATCGACCTGACCAGAAAACTGCGCCAACGCGAGAGCATGGGGGGAGCGCCCCACCTGCCGGTCATTGCCCTGACGGCCAACGCCTTCGCCGAGGATCGGGCGGCCTGCCTTGCTTCCGGCTTTGATGCCTTCCTGTCCAAGCCGCTTGACCGGGCGGTGTTTGAACAGACCCTCGCCGATGTCCTGAAAAACCCTCATAAGGCCGCGTGAACGTCACACGTTTGTCATCGGCCCGCCGTATCCCTATCGTGCTTTGGGTCGATCCCCGGCCCAGATTCCACGGAGAGGCGGCCAAGCCATGCTTCCGAACCGATCCCCGGCATTCCCGTCTCCTCCTGCACTTCGTCTGCTGAAACGGTGGACGCCGCGCCTGGCCGGTCCATCGACGCCGCATCGTTTTGGCCATTCCGCGCCACTGCCTGCGGGCAGTCTTTGCCGGCTGGGCTCGCTCGAGGTTCGTCTGGCACAGGATGCCGGCGACCTGCGCGCGGTTCAGCGGCTGCGCTACGAAGTGTTTTTCAATGAATGTCAGGCGGTGCCGACCGCGCGCATGCTTCTTGCCCGCCGTGATGCCGACCGGTTCGACCGCATCTGTGATCATCTGATGGTCATTGACCATGACGGGCAGGGGCTGTCCGGCCGCTCCGCCCGGCCAAAGGTTGTCGGCACCTACCGGTTGCTGCGCGGCGATGTGGCCGACGCGCACGGCGGGTTCTATTCGGCACAGGAATATGACCTGCGCGGGCTGATGCGCGCCCATCCCGGCGCCCGCGTTCTCGAACTCGGCCGTTCCTGTGTGCTCAAGCCCTACCGCACCAAGCGGATCGTCGAGTTGCTGTGGGCCGGTATCTGGGCCTATGTCCGCCATCATCGCATGGACATGATGATCGGCTGCGCCAGCCTGCCGGGCACGGATCCCGCTGCACTGGCCCTGCCGCTGTCTTTTCTGCATCATCATGCCCGCGCTCCCGATGCCTGGCAGGTCGCGGCCCTTCCGGATCGCTATGTGCCGATGAACCGCCTGCCAGCGGAGGCGGTGGAGTCCCGCGCGGCGCTCGGCGTGTTGCCACCGCTGGTCAAGGCCTACCTCAGGCTCGGCGGCCGGTTCGGCGATGGCGCTGTGGTGGATCGCGCGTTCGGTACGACCGATGTGCTGGTCATTGTCCGCGTCGCCGATATCGCCCCGCGCTACATTGACTTCTACGGCGCCCGCCGCGAAGGGCGAGGAGAGGAGGATTGACTGTCTACGCCGGCCGATGCGGCCGCGGCGGATTGCAATAGGCCGAATCGTCAGCCGAATTGCAGGGCATGCAGCTCAGCCGGTTCATGCGGACAAGAGCCATGGCCGTGCCGCCAAGAAACAGCACCAGCCCCAGAACGACAAAGCCAGACACGTTCTCACCCCTGAAACGTTGGCAAAAAAGCCTTATAGCAAACTCGTCGGGGCCTACCGCGCGGATTTGCACGCTATGCTTGAGAAAGTGTTGGCCTGAGCTGCGGGAGGCTGGATCAGTCGCCACACCCGCCGCCGTCGCCGCCACTGTCCCCGCTACACGAATCACTGTCGCTGGAACTTGCGCTGCGGCCACCCTCGCCGCTGCTGCCGTCGGACATCGAGGTCACAGTGCCATCGGACCGTCGCCCATAACGGGTGTCGGCTATCTTTCTTTTCGCCGTCATGGACTTGAGGACCAGACTGCCGAGCCACAGCGTGCCGGCAATGGCCACAACAGAAGTGACGATCACGGAAGGAGGGATCACGGTCGCGTCTCCGGCATTCCGAATTTTATCATTGGCCATAGACGGTGACAACGCGCCCGCTGCTTCGCTGTGAAAGGCGAAATCCCGCCGCCTCCGCTCTTGCGCGCAAACGGCCCCCTTCCTATATCCGCCCTCGACAGCCGGATGCTTCGGGTCCGGCAGGGTTTCCGCTTCAACAAGGGATCACCGCCATGGGTAAAGTGATTGGCATCGACCTCGGCACCACCAATTCCTGCGTCGCCGTGATGGACGGCTCGACGCCGAAGGTTATCGAAAACTCGGAAGGCGCGCGCACCACGCCCTCGATCGTCGCCTTCACCGACGACGGCGAGCGCCTTGTCGGCCAGCCGGCCAAGCGCCAGGCGGTGACCAACCCCGAGCGCACCTTCTTCGCCATCAAGCGACTCATCGGCCGCACCTTCAACGATCCGATGACGCAGAAGGACATGGGCCTCGTCCCCTACAAGATCATCAAGGCCGGCAACGGCGATGCCTGGGTGACGGCGGACGGCAAGCAATATTCGCCCTCGCAGATTTCCGCCTTCACGCTGATGAAGATGAAGGAGACGGCGGAAGCCCATCTTGGCCAGCCTGTGACGCAGGCCGTCATCACCGTTCCGGCCTATTTCAACGACGCCCAGCGTCAGGCCACCAAGGACGCCGGCAAGATCGCCGGCCTTGAAGTTCTGCGCATCATCAACGAGCCGACGGCGGCGGCGCTCGCCTATGGCCTCGACAAGAAGAAGGCCGGCACCATCGCGGTCTATGACCTCGGCGGCGGCACCTTCGACGTGTCGATCCTCGAGATCGGCGACGGCGTGTTCGAGGTCAAATCCACCAACGGCGACACCTTCCTCGGTGGCGAGGATTTCGACATGCGCCTCGTCGAATATCTTGTCGACGAGTTCAGGAAGGAGCAGGGCATCGACCTGAAGAAGGACAAGCTCGCCCTCCAGCGCCTCAAGGAAGCGGCGGAAAAGGCCAAGATCGAACTCAGCTCCTCGGCCCAGACCGAAATCAACCTGCCCTACATTACCGCCGATGCGTCGGGCCCCAAGCATCTGACGCTGAAGCTCACCCGCGCCAAGTTCGAGAGCCTCGTCGATGACCTCATCCAGCGCACGGTAGAGCCGTGCAGGAAGGCGCTGAAGGATGCCGGGCTCAGCGCAGGGCAGATCGACGAGGTCGTGCTCGTCGGCGGCATGACCCGCATGCCCAAGGTGCAGGACGTCGTCAAACAGTTCTTCGGCAAGGAGCCGCACAAGGGCGTCAACCCCGACGAGGTGGTGGCGATCGGCGCGGCAGTGCAGGCCGGCGTGCTGCAGGGCGATGTCAAGGACGTGCTGCTGCTCGATGTGACCCCGCTGTCGCTGGGCATCGAGACGCTGGGCGGCGTATTCACCCGCCTGATCGACCGCAACACGACGATCCCGACCAAGAAGAGCCAGGTGTTCTCCACTGCCGAGGACAACCAGCAGGCCGTGACCATCAACGTGTTCCAGGGCGAACGCGAGATGGCGCGCGACAACAAGTCGCTCGGCCGCTTTGATCTCGACGGCATCCCGCCGGCCCCGCGCGGCATGCCGCAGATCGAGGTCACCTTCGACATCGACGCCAACGGCATCGTCTCGGTGACCGCCAAGGACAAGGCCACCGGCAAGGAGCAGCAGATCCGCATCCAGGCCTCGGGCGGCCTGTCGGATGCCGACATCGAAAAGATGGTCAAGGACGCTGAAGCCAATGCCGCCGAAGACAAGAAGCGCCGAGAACTCGTCGAGGCCAGGAACCAGGGCGAGGCGATGATCCATTCGGCGGAAAAGGCGCTGAAGGAGCATGGCGAAAAGGTAGGCGCAGCCGAAAAGGAGGCGATCGAAAAGGCGGTGTCCGAACTGCGCGAGGTTGTTTCGGGCGATGATGCCGAGGTGATCGCGGCCAGGACGGAAGGCCTGATGCAGGCCTCCATGAAGCTTGGCGAGGCGATGTACAAGGCCAGCCAGGAAGAGGCCGCCCATGCCGATGCCGCCAAGCACGCCGCCAAGGACGATGTCATCGACGCCGACTTCAAGGAAGTGAAGAAAGACGACAAGAAGGGCGCCTGATCGCCTCCATCGCGCCGGAACTGAGGGCCGCAGCAAGCAAGCTGCGGCCCTTGTTGTGCCAAGCCCGGCATGGCAGAGAGAACCGCGATGAGTGAATGTGCCCCTGTCTCACTTTCAACCCGGCTGACAGAGCGATTCGGGATTCGAACCCCCATCCTGTCGGCGCCGATGGCCTTTGCCGGTGGCGGTGCGCTGGCGTCTGCCGTCACCGGGGCGGGCGGACTTGGGCTGATCGGCGGCGGTTATGGAGATGATACCTGGCTTGACGAACAATGGCGACTGGCAGGGCCGTCAGCCATCGGCGTTGGCTTCATCACCTGGTCCTTGCGCAAATCGCCCGCCTTGCTGACGGCTGTTCTCAGGCATCGCCCGAAAGCGGTGATGCTGTCGTTCGGCGACCCGCGCCCCTTTGTCGACGAGATTCGCGCCGCTGGCGCGGCGATCATCTGCCAATGCCAGTCGCTCGACCATGTCTGGGACGCGATCGACATCAAGGCAGACGTTATTGTCGCGCAGGGCACCGAGGCGGGTGGTCACGGCGCCCTGCGCGGCCTCGTTTCCTTTGTCCCGGAAGCGGCGGATCTCATCCGGGCTGAGGCTCCTGAGGCGATTCTCGTCGCAGCCGGCGGTATCGCCGACGGCCGCGGGCTTGCTGCGGCGCTTGCCCTGGGGGCAGAGGGCGTGCTTGTCGGCACGCGATTCTGGGCCTCGCGCGAGGCACTGGTCCATCCCCGCCATCACCATGCCATTGTCGAGGCGACGGGCGATGAAACCATCCGCACCTCGGTGGTCGATATTGCACGACAGATAGCCTGGCCGCCCGGCTTTACCGCTCGGGTACGACGCAACGCGTTCACCAGTCGATGGCATGGGCACGAAGCTGCCCTTGCCGATGCAATTGCCGCCGAGGCGCCGCGCTACCGCCAGGCTTTTGTCGAGGGAGACCCTGACAACACCGGCGTCTGGTTTGGCGAGGCAGCGGGATTGATAGCCGACATACAGCCTGCGGCAGCGATCGTGCAGTCCATGACCAGCGATGCCCTGGCAATTCTTCGCCGGTTGGGCGGTCAAGATGCGCCGACCGGGTAGGTTGCGTCTTGCGAATCCGCGTCATAATCCCCATTAGTGCGTAACACTCTGCTTCCCCGGCCCGCGCGCCGCGATGAGGGATCATCATCGCAATGCCAAAACGCGACTATTACGAGGTTCTCGGCGTTCAGAAGAATGCTGACGAGGCCGCGCTGAAGAGCGCTTTCCGCAAGCTCGCCATGCAGTATCACCCGGACAAGAACCCCGGCGACAAGGCGGCGGAAGCCAAGTTCAAGGAACTCAACGAAGCCTATCAATGCCTGTCCGACAGCCAGAAGCGCGCCGCCTATGATCGCTTCGGCCATGCTGCTTTCGAGCAGGGCGGCGGTGGGCAGGGACCGTTCGGTGGCGGTGGTGGCGGGTTCTCAGGCATGGGCGACATATTCGAGGATCTGTTCGGAGAGGTCTTCGGCGGCGGGCGCCGCTCCTCCGGCGGGCGCGAACGCGGCGCCGATCTGCGCTACAATCTGGAAATCACGCTTGATGATGCTTTCCGCGGCAAAGCGGCGACCATCAAGGTGCCGACCTCGATCACCTGCGAAGCCTGTTCAGGCTCGGGCGCCAAGGCCGGCTCCAAGCCCAAGCGCTGCGCCACCTGCGGTGGTCACGGCCGGGTGCGGGCGACGCAGGGGTTCTTCTCGATCGAACGCACCTGCCACGCCTGCCACGGGCGCGGCGAGACCATTGACGATCCCTGTCGTGCCTGCAACGGTGGCGGTCGGGTCACCCGCGAACGCACCCTGTCGATCAACGTTCCGGCCGGCGTCGAGGATGGCACCCGTATTCGCCTGTCAGGCGAGGGCGAAGCCGGCCTGCGCGGCGGCCCGTCCGGCGATCTCTACGTATTCCTGTCGGTCAAGCCGCACGGCCTTTTCCAGCGCGACGGCGCCGATCTCTTCGCCCGGGTGCCGATCTCGATGGTCGCTGCCGCGCTCGGAACCGAGATCGCGGTGCCGACACTTGACGGCACCGATGCGAAGGTGAGGATTCCCGAAGGCACCCAGTCGGGCAAGCAGTTCCGGGTGAAGGGCAAGGGGATGCCGGTGCTGCGATCCAAAGACCGGGGCGATCTGTTCATCCAGACGGTTGTGGAAACGCCGCAGAATCTCACCCGCCGCCAGAAGGAACTGCTGCGAGAGTTCGAACAGGGGTCCGCCGACGGCACGCACCCGGAATCCGAAGGCTTCTTTGCCCGTATGAAGAAGGACTTCTTCGGAGGTCAGTAGGCGGGCGCCTGACCCTGGGGCGTTTTCAGGAAGGGCGGAGTCCGGTTCGCTTGAAAATGCTCCAAGCCCGGTTATTCCAAACCGGATTTCAGGTCGGCAGGCTGTCGGTTGGCAACGTCTCGTCGAGCCTGAGCACCGCAGCCAGTAAGGCAGCTGCCCCGGATTCGGCCTGCTCGGGTGTCATCGCTTCTTCCGGAGCATGGCTACGTCCCCCCTCGCAAGGGGTGAAGATCATGCCCACCGGCCCGGTTGCCGCGACGAAAACACCATCATGGCCGGCACCGCTGGGCAAATCCACCGTCGCCAGTCCAAGATCATGTGCCGCATGCCGGATTGCGGACCGGATCACATCGGCACAGGGGGTTGGCAAGGCGTGGCTGATCTCGCTTCGCGCCAGCTCAAGGCCGAGAGCGGCAAGGCGGTCCTTTGTCCGCTCTACCAGCGTGTCACCGAACCGGCGGACTGCAGCATCATCGCCGGAGCGAACCTCCAGCGTCATGACCACCCTGCCTGGAACCGCATTGGCGGCATTCGGTTCGACTTCGATGTGGCCGATTGTGGCAACCAGAGGCTTGGCCGTTCCCAGCGTTGCCGTAGCGGCGGCGGAGGCTTCCCCGATCACATGAGCAGCGCCGACAAGCGCATCCTTGCGCAGGTTCATCGGTGTGGCGCCGGCATGGTCGGCGCGACCGGAAATCATCCAGCGCTCGCGGCGAATGCCGACAATGTCGGTAACAATGCCGATCGGCGTGCCTGACCGTTCAAGCACGATGCCCTGTTCGATATGGACCTCGAGATAGGCGGCGGTGCCCCCCTTGGCTCGCCTGACACCCGCCAGACGCGACGGATCGCCGCCAACATAGGCAATCGCCTCCGCCAGGGTCATGCCATCAGGGCGCCGGCGATCTAGATCGGCGGGGGAGAGGGCTCCGGCCCAGGCCCGGCTGCCGATGCAGGACAGTCCGAATTCCGAAGGCTCCTCGGCTAGGAAATCGACGACTTCCAGCGGGTGCCTCAGCCGCTTGCCTGCTGCCTGCAGGGCTTCGGCCACCTCAAGCGCCGCCAGAACGCCCAGAACACCGTCATAGCGACCGCCGGACGGCACGGTATCGGAATGCGACCCGATGACAATCGGCTTGAGGTTGTTGTCGCTGCCGCCAAGCCGGCCTATCAGATTGCCGCCAGCATCAATCTGCGTCACCAGCCCCGCCCCGCGGAACGCATCAGCGATCCAGGCTCGCCCCTCGATAAACCGCGGCGTGAAGGAACGCCGCGTATAGGGACGGTCGGGCTCGGTGATGGCCGCCATGGCTTCAAGCCGGCGCCAGAGACGTTGGCCGTCGACACGCATGGCTCAGACCTCCTGGCGCTGCAAAATCATGCTGCTGTCATTCATGCCGGGGCACACGTCCGAGACACTTAGACCCGGTGATCGTCCAGAGCACGGATTCAAATCCTGAACGACAGGCTGGAAACCTTTCATAGTCCAGTTTTCCTGGCCGCGCGAGGCCGAACGCCGCCCGGCAACGGCAGGCTGGCGAAATCCGCTCCGGCGACACCAACACGGACAGCCGCAACAGCCTGCGCGCATCCGGGCACTTTTACGCAGCGTCCTGCTGGTCTATGCAGTTTGCAAGGAGAGCAGCCCCCGTGAACAGCGTCTTTTCCCGATTGCCCACCACCATTTTCGATACGATGTCCCGGCTGGCGCGCGAGCATCAGGCCGTCAACCTCGGGCAAGGCTTCCCCGATGATCCTGGGCCGCTCGATGTGCGGCAGAAGGCCGCCGAAGCCGTGGTGCATGGCTGGAACCAGTATCCGCCGATGTTCGGCCTGCCGGAACTGCGTAAGGCCGTTGCCCGCCACTACCAGCGGTTTCAGGGGATCACGGTCGATCCGGAGCGCGAGGTGATGATTACCTCCGGCGCGACCGAGGCGATTGCCGGAGCCCTGCTGGCGCTGATCGAGCCGGGCGACGAGGTGGTGCTGTTCCAGCCGATGTATGATGCCTATCTGCCGCTGGTGCGCCGTGCCGGCGGTGTGCCGCGCTTCGTCAAGCTGCGGCCACCGCACTGGCGCTTCACCGAATCGGACCTTGCCGCGGCCTTCACCGATCGGACGCGTGTTGTCCTGTTCAACAATCCGCTCAATCCGGCCGGCGTCGTCTATGACCGGGAGGACCTCGAATTGCTGGCCCGCTTCTGCGTCCGCCATGGCGCGATCGCGGTCTGCGACGAGGTCTGGGAGCATGTCATCTTCGACGGCAAGCATCATGTGCCGTTGATCGGCCTGCCCGGCATGGCCGAGCGCACCGTCAAGATCGGCTCGGCCGGCAAGATCTTTTCCCTGACTGGCTGGAAGGTCGGCTTTGTGCTGGCGGCGCCACCGCTGATGCAGGTCTTGTCGAAAGCCCATCAGTTTCTCACCTTCACCACGCCGCCCAATCTGCAGGCGGCCGTCGCCTATGGGCTCGACAAGGAGGACAGTTATTTTGCCGGCATGCGGCAGGGCTTTCAGCGAAGCCGTGACCGTTTCGTCGCCGGGCTGACGGCGCTCGGCTTTGACGTCCTGACCTCGACCGGGACCTATTTCGTCAATGTCGACATCTCCAGCCTGGGTGAGACTGACGATGCCGCGTTCTGTCAGCGCCTGGTTGTGCAGGAAGGGGTGGCGGCGATCCCCGTTTCGGCCTTCTATGCCGAGGATGCCGTGCGCAGCGTTGTCCGCTTCTGTTTTGCCAAGGCAGATACCACGCTTGATGCCGCACTGGACCGGCTGGCAAGGCTCAAACGCTAAACCCAGCCCGGCCGCTTGCGCTGCCGACGCATAGACCTTACCAAAACACCAGAGCATGTCAGATTTGAAGCATGGGAGGAATTCATGTCGGTTCGCCTGATCGGCCTTGCGGCGGTGCTGGCCTCGTCCGTTGCCTGGGCACAGGACAGGGCGGTCAACGTCTACAACTGGAACGACTATATCGATCCGAAGGTGCTCGAGGATTTCACCCGCGAGACCGGCATCAAGGTCGTCTATGACACCTACGACAACAACGAGATTGTCGAGACCAAGATGCTGACCGGCAAGTCCGGCTATGACATCGTTGTGCCCTCGGGCCCGTTCCTGCAGCGGCTGATTCAAGCCAAGGTCTTCGAGAAGCTGGATCAGGCGCGGCTGCCGAACCTCAAGCACATGTGGGCTGAAGTCCGGCAGAAGCTGGCCGTCTACGATCCCGGCAATGTCTACGCGGTCAATTATCTCTGGGGCACGACCGGCATCGGCATCAACGTTGCAAAGGTCAAGGAGCGGCTGGGCGATATGCCGCTCAACTCATGGGATCTGGTGCTGAAGCCGCAGGTGGTCGAAAAGTTGAAGGATTGCGGCGTCTACATGCTCGACGCCCCCGAAGACGTGTTCCCCGGTGTGCTGCGCTATCTCGGGCTGGAACCGGCCTCAAAGAAGCCCGAGGATATCACCAAGGCTGCCGATCACCTGATGAAGGTGCGCGGGGCTGTGAGAAAGTTTCATTCCTCCGAGTATATCAATGCGCTTGCTGCCGGCGACATCTGCGTTGCGCTCGGCTATTCGGGCGATGTGCTGCAGGCCAGGCGCCGCGCCGAAGAGGCCAACAATGGCGTCAAGATCGACTACCTGATCCCCAAGGAAGGGGCGCTGATGTGGTTCGATTCCTTCGTCATTCCGGCCGACGCGCCAAACAAGGGCAATGCCTACGCCTTTCTCGATTTCATGATGCGGCCCGATGTGGCGGCCCGCAACTCCAACATGGTCTCCTATGCCTCCGGCAATCTCGCGGCCAAGGCCGAGATCAAGAAGGAGATCCTCGACAACCCCAATATCTACCCCGATGCCGCGACATTCGCGCGCCTGTTCACCAACACCGCCTATGACGAGCGGGTCCAGAAGGTGGTGACGCGGCAGTGGACGCGGGTGAAGACCGGAAAATAGGCGTATGCGGGTCGCCTTCCCGGCGCTGCTGGCCGACATCGGCGGCACCAATGTGCGCTTTGCCATGCTGGCGCGGGCGAATGCACCGCTGTCGGACTGTCTGCGCTTTGAGACTGGCGGCGTGCCCGATTGTGCCGCAGCCGTGCAGATGGCTTGTCGCAAGGCCGGCTGGCCGATGCCGGCCAGCCTGCTGCTCGGTGCGGCCGGGGCGATCAGCGGCCGCTCGGTGCGGCTGACCAATGCCGCCTGGGTGATCGACGGGCCGGCGTTGGCGCAACGGCTCGGCTTGCGGCAGGGGTTGCTGCTCAATGATTTCGAGACGCTGGCACTGGCCCTGCCCGCGCTGGCATCGGATGACCTCATGCCGATCGGAGCTGGCCTTTCGGGGCACGGCACAAGGCTCATCGTCGGCCCCGGCACCGGTCTCGGGGTCGGCGCCCTGATCAGGGCTGGCCAGACTCTCATGCCGGTCTCGTCCGAGGGTGGTCATGCGGCGCTGGCCGCCGGCTCGCCTGCCGAACACCGCCTGTTTGCCCGTCTGGCGGCCGATGGGCGCAGCCTGTCGGCCGAAAGCCTGCTGGCGGGTCCGGCACTGACCCGGTTGCGGCTGGCGTTCGATCCCGCCTGCCCTCCGGACGCGGCAAGGCCGCCGGCGATTGTCGAGGCGGCACTGGAAGGAGACCCGGCGTGCCGGCAGGTGATCGACCTGTGGCTGACGCTACTCGCCAGGTTCTGTGCGGGCATGGCGCTGACCTTTCTGGCGACAGGTGGCGTTTTTCTGGCTGGCGGGATCCTGCCGCGCCTCCGGTCGCTGATCGATGCGGCGGCTTTTCGCGCGGCATTCGAGGACAACAGCGCCCATGCCGAGTTGCTCGGCCGGATACCGGTGCAGCTGGTGACGGCGCAGGAGCCGGGGCTGATCGGCCTGGAGGCGCTGGCCCGCGCCCCGGAGCGCTATCTGCTGGATTATGCCGGTCGGGCATGGTGCTGAACCGGGCTAGAGCATTTTCAAGCGAAGTGGATTCCGGTTCGCGTTAAGAAAATGCGATAAAACAAGAAGATAGAGCACATTTACGTGAACTGGAATTAACTGAAAGCGCTCTGGATTTGCGATCAGCACCTAAGAACGATCTTGGGCGCGCTGGCGACACCGGCATCAATATCGCGGAAGGCCTGCGCCCCGTCGGCCAGCGGCCGCTCCGCAAACCATGTCAGCGATCCGAGCGCTCCCGAGGCCAGAGCGGCGATGGTCTGATGAAAATCGACCGGGGTATAACAATAGGTTCCGGTGACAATGATCTCCTGCAAGGTGATCTTGCGGATATCGAGGCCCTCGGCACCCGGCAGCAGACCGGCATGGACGATGACCCCGCCGGGTCTGACCATCGCCGAGGCAGCGGCGCGCGTGGCATTGGCGCCCACCGCGTCGATCACAAGGTCAATGGTGTTGTCGGCGGGCGCTCCGGCTGAGCCGGGCGCATAGACCGTAAACCCTTCCTCGGTCTCGATCAGGCGGGTTCTGAGCGGGTTGGTCTCGGCGATACGGATGTCCTTTGCGCCAAAATGACGGGCAACGATGGCTGCGGCAAGACCGATGGCGCCGCCACCCAGCACCACTACGCGGCAGCAGGCCAGTGGCTGATGCAGCTGCTGCATGCCAATCCGGACCGCGTGCCACGAGACAGCCACCGGCTCTGCCAATGCCGCATGTGTGATCGGCATGGTCGCAGGAACGGCCACCGCATTCGGCGCCGGAACCCTGACATATTCGGCAAAAGCCCCCGGGCGGGGCGGCATGGAGATGATCTGCCGTGTCGGGGAAAGATGCCAGCGCCCCTCGATCGCATAGGGGCAGGCGGGATCGACAACCAGCGGGTTGATCGTCACGCGCTCGCCGTCCCGTGCGCCCCCGACGATGCGGCCGGCCGCTTCATGGCCGAGGATCAACGGCGCCGGCCTGCGGCTGTCATGCCCGTGATAGGCATGCATGTCCGAGCCGCAGATGCCAACAGCCTCGATCCGCACCAAAACCTCGCCCGCTTGCGGAACGGGATCGGGTTCGTCGCGATAGGCCAGACTGTTGGGGCCGGTGTAGACAAGCGCCTTCATGGAAAGTTCCTATTTCGCGGTAAAGCCACCATCGACGGCCAGCGTCTGCCCGGTGACATAGGCTGCGGCATCCGAGGCCAGGAATACCGTGGCACCGGTCAGATCGTCCAGATCTCCGTTGCGACCGATGGCCGTCTGGGCTGCGTTGCGCGCAGCGCGCTCGGGGTCGCCGAACACCGGCGCCGTCAGCGGCGTTGGGAAAAACCCAGGAGCGATGGCGTTACACGTCACCCCATGGCGTGACCATTCCTCGGCGATGGCGCGGGTCAATTGCACGATGCCGCCCTTGCCGGCGCCATAGGGCGCGCTGTTGGGAAAGGCACGGCTGCTCTGCAAGGAGGCGAGGTTGATGATGCGGCCCCAGCGCCGCGCGGCCATGGCGGGCGCAAAAGCCTGGGTGAGCAGGAAGGGCGCGCGCAGATGCAGCGCCATATGCAGATCGAACGCCGCTGCCGTCACCTCGGCAAAGGGCTGGCGCAGGTTCACCCCGGCCGCATTGACCAGAATGTCGATGTCGGTGCCGCAGCAGGACGCGAGCGAGGGACCGACTGCGGCATCGGCAAGATCCGCAGCAACGGCGACGGCATCGATTCCATCCTGCCGCAGGCCGGTTGCGGCCTGCGCCAGCTCTGCCTCGCGACGGGCAACGAGAATGACCTTTGCGCCTGCCAGCCCGAGTGCCCGCGCCATGGCCAGACCAATGCCGCTGTTGCCGCCGGTGACCAGCGCCTTGCGACCGGAAAGGTCGAACAGATGCGTCAGGCGGAACGACACTCAGGACTCCACCGGCCGGCCGAGTTCGATCTGCATTCCAGGCGCATATTTGGCCATGCGCACATCGGAGGTGCGGGCATGGGCCTCCATCCCTTCAAGCCGCGAAATGCGGGCCGAGACCGGCGCCAGCGTGGCGCAGGCATCTCGGCTCATCTTCTGCCAGGTCAGCGGTTTGAGGAACTTGTGCACCGAAAGGCCGGCCGAATAGCGCGCCGCAAATTTGGTCGGAAGGATGTGGTTGGGGCCGGAGACCTTGTCGCCAAACGCCACGTTGGTCTCCTCGCCAAGAAAGAGCGAACCGTAATTGGTCAGGTTGGCATGCCACCAGTCGAGATCGGTGCAATGCACCTCCAGATGCTCGCAGGCATAGGCGTCCGACACGCGTACCATTTCTTCGCGGCTGCCGCACAGCACGACCTCTCCATAGTCGCGCCATGCCGCCCCCGCAGCATCGCGCGCGGTCGGCGGCAATGTGGCGATCAGCTTGGGCACCAGTGCCGAGACCTCATCGGCGATGCGGCGCGAATCGGTGATCAGCCAGGCCGGGCTTTCGTGGCCATGCTCGGCCTGGCCAACCAGATCGGTGGCGACGATCAGCGGGTCGGCGCTGTCATCGGCCAGAACGGCAACCTCGGACGGGCCGGCGAACACATCGATGCCCACCTTGCCGAACAGCATGCGCTTGGCTTCCGCCACGAATTTGTTGCCCGGGCCGACGATGATGTCAGCAGGCTTGCCGGTGAAAAGGCCATAGGTCATCGCCGCAATCGCCTGCACGCCACCGAGGCACATGATGACGTCGGCGCCGGCCACCGTCATGGCATAGAGCACATGCGGATGGATGCCGGTGCCCTTGAACGGAGCCGAACAGGCCACCACCGTCTTCACGCCCGCCGCCTTGGCCGTGGCAATCGACATGTAAGCCGAGGCGATATGCGCATAGCGGCCTGTCGGCACGTAGCAGCCGGCGGTATTGACCGGCACCATCTTCTGGCCAAGCTGCAGGCCAGGCGACAGTTCGATGGAAAAGTCCTTGCAGGAGGCTTTCTGCGCCTCGGCAAAGCGGCGTACCTGGCCGGCCGCGAGACGGATGTCGTCCTTGACCGACTGCGGCACGTCCCTGGTGCGCTCGGCGATCATCGCCTCGTCCATGACGATCGGGCCGGACCACCTGTCGAGTGTGAAGGCATAATCCTTCACGGCCGCCTCGCCCCCGGCCTCGATCGCCGCCAGCATCTCGGTCACGACCTTGCGCGCAGCGTCCGTCTCGGTCTCCGGTGTCTTGGCGGCTTTCTTGAGATAGGTGACGGCCATATCCTGCTCCTGATCCATCAAGTCGTCCGGGCCGCCCTGCGGCGGCCCGTCAGTCCCATCGGACGCGGCTGCGCCCGATTTCCTCACTTCTTGTCGAACTCCGTGGCAAAAGCCTTCAGCTTCGGATCGGCTGCGACCTTCTTCATGAATTCGTTGGTGATGTAGCTCTTCGCGTCGGGGTTCGCCGGGATGGTGCCGACCTCGGTGATGAACTTGCCGATTTCCGAGAACCAGCCATCGACCGTCGACCCGGACGCGCTGCGATCGAGGATCTTGAGCTGCTCGTCGAGGCCGAAGGTCGGGCGTAGCGCAAATTCCTGATCCATGGCCCGTGCCGAGACTTCGAGACCGCCCTGTTTGTAGAAGTCCAGCGCCAGCGTGCGGGCTTCAGCTGGATTGGCCTTGGCCCAGGACCAGCCGCGCAGATACACGGCCAGGAACTTGGCCACGTCGTCCGGCCGCTCCTTGGCGAAGTCGCCGCGAACGATGAGCGCGCCGGGGACGATCGCATTGGCATCGGCGCCCGAGCAGAGGTATTTGGCTCCCGCGTTATCCTCGAGCGTGTAGGTGTTGGGCGCCCAGACGCCGGCGATGTCGCCGTTGTTCGACGTCAGTGCGGTGATGATCTGCGCCTGACCAAGATTGACGAACTGCATGTCATTTGCGGCCAACCCCATTTTCACCAGGCATTTGCGCGAGGCATAGTCGACGGTCGAGTTGGTGGTGAGCAACAGGCGCTGGCCCTTGAGCGAGGCCGGATTGGCCTTGATCGCGTCGAACTTGCTGCCGACGACCATCATGGCGTTGGTCTTGGACTCATCATTGGTGATGCCGATGGTCAGGATATTGAAGCGCACAGCGCCCAGCACGGCGGGAACCGAGCCGGTTCCGCCGACATCCCAGGACTTTGACGGCGCCGCCGCGATCTGCGGCGCTCCGGCCGGGAAGGTGGTGAAATTGGGCGCAAGCCCGACATCCTTCCACCAGCCCTTGACGTTGGCATAGTGGAACGGCAGCGCCCAGTAGAGCGAGGGCTGATAACTGACGCCGATCGCCGTCTGGGCGCTGGCGGTCAGCGGCATTGTGGTGGCGAGGGCCGTGGCCAGAGCCAATCCTGTCAGAATGCGTTTCATGAAGTCCTCCCGTTGGTTGTCATCCGGCTATGCTGGCAACAGTGTCGTCTGTTTGCCGTTCGATGCCACGCGATCCGCAGCAACCGTCTCGATCGACTCCCGCACGATCTCGGCGATGAGATCGCAATCCTCATCGCTCAGCGTGACGGGGGTCCTGATGTCACAAAGGCTGGCCAGCACCCGATGGGTCGGCGCGAGCGCGCCCTGATCGCCGGCATAGCGCCAATGGCGCGGCGCACTGGTAAAGCCGGTCTGCCGTTCGGCGCCGAACCATTTGATCGGCACGCCGCGGGTCCTGGCAAGGCCGAGAAAGCGCTCGATCTCCGCCGCTTCAAGGCCGGACACTGAAAACTGCACGGACGTCGCCGAATAGGCCTGCCCGCCGCCCCGCTCGGGCACATGCAGATGCTGGCTGCGCTGCAATCCGGCGGCGATCCGGTCGTGGATGGCATTCCAGCGTGCAACGCGGCGCGGCAGTTCCTTGAGTTGCGGACGCAGCATCGCCGCAGCCAGCGCCGTCATGCGCATCGAGAAATTCGGCACATGATCGCCCGCTGCGGCCAGCGCTGCCTCGCCGGGAGAACTCAGATGCTGGCCATGCAGCATGTAGCTGCCCGAATGCAGGATGGCGCGGGCCGCCATCGCCGGATCGTCGAGCACAAGAAAGCCACCTTCCCCGGCGTTGAGATGTTTGTAGGTCTGGGCGGAAAAGGCGGCCGCGACGCCAAACGTGCCGATGGCGCGCCCTTGCCAGGAGGCGCACATCGCATGCGCGCAATCCTCGATGACGGCCAGACCGCATTCCTCGGCCACAGCCATCACAGCGCCCATGTCGGCAATATGGCCGCGCATGTGCGACAACATGAGCACGCGAGCGCCCGATGCCTGCGCCTTGCGCCTCAGGTCATCGGGATCAATCACGTAATCGGTGCCGATCTCGACGATCACCGGCCTTGCTGCGGCATGCAGGATGGCGCCCGGCACCGGGGCAAGCGTGAAGCCGTTGACCAGAACCGGATCGCCCGGCGCGACACCTGCAACCTTGAGCGCGAGAAACAGCGCGCAACCGCCCGAATTGACGGCAACACAGTAGCGCCGCCCGGCAAAAGCCGCGAACTCCGTTTCCAGCAGCGAGACATCAAGCTGGTCCGCGCCCATCTCGCCATAGCGGAACAGACGGCCTGACCGCATCAGTTCTACCGCGCGGGCGATGCCTGCCTCGGGGATCGGCTCCGGCTCCGTTAGGTCGCGGACGAGGCGGCGCGGTTCAGACATCCTTGAAGCCTTTTTCCTCGCGCAGCGACTTCCAGATGTGGGTGCGCAGATGGACGAAGGATTCAAGATCCATCACATCCTCGATCTTGGAATGACTGTCCCAGTTCTCGGTCTCGCGGATGGTCTTGATGTCGAGCACTTCCTTGATCCGCCCAGGGCGGCGGGTCATGATCGCCACACGGTCGGCAAGGTAGACCGCCTCCTCCACCGCATGGGTGATGAACAGCACCGTGCGGGGATTGCGGCGGGCCAGCCGCACCAGTTCTTCCTGCATGACCACACGCGTCTGGGCATCGAGCGCGCCGAAAGGTTCATCCATCAGCAGCACGACCGGATCGAGCACATAGGCACGGGCGATGGCGACGCGCTGCTGCATGCCGCCGGACAGTTGATGCGGGAAGGCATTGGCGTGGCTTTCAAGACTCATCAGCTTGAGCGCGCCGGCGATCAGCTCATCGCGCTTGGGTGCTGGCAGGTTCTTGTTGCGCAGCCCGAGTTCGATGTTCTCCCGAACGGTCTTCCAGGGAAACAGCGCAAACTGCTGGAATACCACGGCACGGTCTGGCCCCGGTTCCGTCACCGCCTTGCCATTGACCAGAACCTCACCGGATGATGCCGCCTCAAACCCCGCCACCATCCGCAGACAGGTCGTCTTGCCGCAACCGGAAGGCCCGACAATGGCGACAAACTCCTTGTCGGCGATTTCCAGATTGATGTCATCGAGCGCCTTGACGCCGCCGCTGGACGATCCGAAGACCTTGTCGACCTTGCGAAAGCTGATCGAGCCCATCGCCTTCTCCTATGCCTCAAGACCGCGACGACGGCGCAGCCAGCCTTCACCCTGCCGCAGCAGCACGTCGATCAGCATGCCGACCAGGCCGATGGCGACCATGCCGACCATCACGGTCGCGGTCTGCACCGAGCCTTGCGCCTGCACCATCATGAAGCCGACACCGGCCGCCGCGACGATCAACTCGGCGCCGACTAGACTCTGCCAGCCGAGACCGGCCGAGACGCGCAGGCCGGCGATGATCGAGGGCACCGCCGCCGGCAGCAGCACCTCAAGGATCATCCGCGCATTCGGCGTGCCGAGCATGCGGCCGGCCTCGATCAGACGCGGCTCGACAAACCGCGCGCCGCGATAGGCATTGATCAGGCAGGGAGGAAAAGCGCCGGCAAAAATGATCATCACCGGGCCGCCGATGCCTGTTCCGAACCACAAAGCGGCGAACGGGACCCAGGCGATCGGGGCGATGAAACGCAACCCGTCGAAAATCGGGGTGACGATGTCATCGAGCAGCCGGAACCAGCCCATCAGCAGCCCGAGGGGCACGCCGATCAGCGCTGCCAGCACGACGCCATAGGCATAGCGCTGGAAACTCGAGGCGAGGTGCATCGGCAAGGTCGCGCCGGCGAAAGGCGAGGACAGCAGCTGGATCATACGCGTCGCCACATCGAGCGGCGTCGGCAGAAACTGTCTCGGCACGATGCCGGTCACCGACAGCAGCGTCCACAGGCCGACAAAAGCACACAACCCCGCAAGGCCCAGCAGCACGGTCTCAAGCGAGGACAGGGGACGACCGGTCATGGATCAATCCCTCGCCGCAACGTTCCAGGCCAGCGCGCGCCTTTCCGCCCAGCCCAACAGCATGGTTGTCGCCCAGCCGAGGATGCCCACCGTGATCATGCCGACCAGGATCATGCCGGGATAGATGTCCTGCTGCGCCATGTTCAGAACAAAACCGACGCCAACCAGCGCGCCGACAAGCTCGGCGGCGACCAGCGTGGTCCAGCTTGCCTGCAGGGACAGCCTGAGCCCGGTAAAAATCATTGGTGAAGCAGCAGGAACGATCACTTCCCGGATCATCCGCCAGCGCGGCGTGCCCAGCATCTGCATCGCCTCGATCACCGGTCTTTCAATGTTGCGCACGCCGGTGAAGGCATTGATGACCGAGGGCACGAAGGCCGAGAACCAGATCACCATGACCTTGGCCGCATCGCCCAGACCCAGCCACAGGATCGCCAGCGGAATCCATGCCAGCGGCGGGATCGGCCGGATGATCAGGAAAATCGGATTGACGAAAGCCTCCACCCGGCGGCTCCAACCCATCCACAAGCCAAGCGGAATGCCGGTCAGAACGGCAAAGCTGAAGCCCATCGCCACCAGTTTGAGACTGTGGAGCGCATGGGTCGCCAGGCTCGCCCCGGCATATCCGCGCCCGGAAATCTGCGTCAGCGATGTCCAGAATTCGGACGGTGACGGGAACCTCGCTCCCGTCACCAGCCCCGTCACCGTGGTCAGGAGAAACCACAGGACAATCAGGCCAGCCAGCGTTGCCAAGCCGATCATGGTCCTGCGGCTGCCGACCGATGCCATCCGACGTCCCCTCCGGTGATCCAAGGCATAGTTGAAAGCGCTTTCATTCATAGTGATGAGTGGCCGATCTTGAGTCAATCGCCAATTTCCTGAAAGAATTTTCAGCAGCGATTGCGCAAATTGTACAAATTGCTCTATCGTCGGTTGATGCAAATTCTTTCAGTCCTGTTCCGATGAAGCGCAGCAAGATCCGGCTGAGTGACGTGGCGCGGGATGCCGGGGTATCGCCCGCAACGGTTTCGCGCGCCATCAGCCAGCCGGAGCTGCTGTCGCAGGCGACGCTCGCCCGCGTCCGCCGCTCGGCCGAACGGCTCGGCTATCGCCCGGATGCGGCTGCGCGGGCGCTGGCTTCGGGGCGCTCGCTGACGATCGGCGCGGTCATGCCCACCCTCGACAATGCGATCTTCTCAAGGGCCTTGCAGGCCATGCAGGCGCGCCTGGCAACCGAGGGATACCAGTTGCTGGTTGCCTCCCACGACTACAATCTCGCCGCCGAGACCGAGGCCATCCGCACCCTGCTGTCGCGTGGGGTTGACGGGCTGATCCTGGTTGGTGCTGAGCGGGCGAGCGAGGCCAGCGCCCTGCTGGCCGCCGCAGATGTGCCGGTTGTGCTGACATGGCGCGCTCCGCCCGGGGCGCCGGCGGTGGTGGTGGACAACGAGCTGGCCGGGGACATGGCCGCGCGGCACCTCATCGCACTCGGACATCGCCGGATCGCCGTATTCACCGGCGCGATCCGCTTCAATGATCGCCAGAGGGCACGTCAGCTCGGCGTCCTCAGAGCGCTCGAGGCCGCAGGACTGACGCTGCCGCCATCGATGATCTGCGAGGCGCCAACCACCCTGGCCGGCGGGCGGATGGGTTGTACCAAGCTGCTGGAACTGGCTGAACCGCCAACGGCGATCATCTGCGGTCTGGATCTGCTGGCAATTGGCTGCATGGTCGAGGCACAGGCCCGTGGCCTGGCCGTGCCCAACGATGTTTCGGTGGTCGGCATTGATGATCTCGACATGTCCGCGCATGTCTCTCCATCGCTGACAACGGTTCATGTTCCCACGGCACGCATCGGCGCGGAGGCGGCGGAAACACTGATTGCGATGCTGAGGCATCAGGACGCCAACACCTCGATCTGCCTGCCGGTCGAACTGATTGTCCGTCGCTCAACCGGTCGATGCCCATGATGCGCCTGTCGGCAAGCTCGTGGGCGCGGTCGTTGCCGGCCACAAGAGACAGCTGGCAAATCGGGATGGTAAGGGAATGCGTATGTCCTGGCTGGTCTGATGCGCAACGCCAATTCACGGCGTCTGAGCAAAGGGAAAAAATATGATTAGGTGCTCAAATCCGGATGCCGGAAACCGCCAAGCCAGTAATTGAACACGAGGTTAGGCCGCTGAGATGGCTGAATGCATCACCCAAACGGGTGATGTGGCAAATCGCCCACAAGCCGCGTTCCGGCCAGACATCAGAACGGCGTCATAGAGGTGCTGGTGGCTCAGACCCGGCTGGTGCCGGCCATCCAGCCCAACCCCGCAAGCGTCCCTGCCTTGGGGCGGTATTCACAGCTGACCCAACCGGGATATCCGAGCCGATCGAGCAGCGCGAACAGGAATGGATAGTTGATCTCGCCGGTCCCCGGTTCGTGCCGACCGGGATTGTCGGCAATCTGGATATGGGCAATGCGCGGCAGAAGCCTTTCGATGGTGGCGGCCAGTTCGCCCTCCATCCGCTGCATGTGATAGATATCGTATTGCAGCTTGATGTTGTCCGATCCCACCTCATCGAAAATCGCAACGGCCTCGGAGGAGCGGTTGAGGAAAAAGCCGGGCATGTCGTAGAAATTGATCGGTTCGACGATCAGCAGGATGCCGACTTCCTTGAGTTTTTCGGCCGCAAATCGCAGGTTTTCGACAAGCGTGCGCAGCATCTGCTCGCGCGGCACGCCTGCCGGCGCGATGCCGGACAGGCAATTGACCTGCCGGTTGCCAAGCGCCCGGGCATAATCGATCGCCTTGCCGACACCGTCCTGAAACTCGCCGACCCGGTCGGGCAGGCAGGCAATGCCGCGCTCTCCGGCGTCCCAATTGCCGGGCGGCAGATTGAACAATACCTGCGTCAGGCCGTTGGCCGCCAGCTTTTCGGCCAGCACGGCCTTGTCTTCGGCATAGGGAAACAGAAACTCGACGCCCAGGAATCCGGCCTTCGCCGCTGCCTCGAACCGATCCAGAAACGCATGTTCATTGAACAGCATCGACAGGTTGGCAGCAAAACGTGGCATGATGGTGTCCGCAGATGTAGGGTGTCCGATAAGTCAGCATAACGCCTGGCGGCACCCGCGTCAGCCTGGAGTATGCTGCGATTGTGTGGAAGCCGGTTGATTGCCGAAAGCACGCTCTAAGCTAATGATAACGATGTCGGCAGGGTAAGGGAGGCGGCAGTATGGAGGCATATCTGATGGACTGGGGCAGCATGCTGCTGCGCTGGCTGCATGTGGTCACTGCCATCGCCTGGATCGGGGCGTCATTCTTTTTCATGCATCTTGATGCCTCGCTGAAACCTGACCCCTCGATCAAGGCCGGCGGGGCGACCTGGCAGGTGCATGGCGGCGGCTTTTACGAGATGCGCAAGTATTTCGTCGCGCCCGACACCCTGCCGGCCGAGATCACCTGGCACAAATGGCAATCCTACTGGACATGGATCTCCGGCTTCATCCTGCTGGTCTGGGTCTATTACGCCCAGGCGACGCTGTATCTGATCGATCCTTCCGTGATGGCGCTGAAGCCGTGGCAGGCAAGTGCGATCGGACTTGTTTCGCTGGCGCTCGGCTGGGTAGTCTATGACCAGCTCTGCAAGTCGCCGCTCGGCAAGAATGACAATCTGCTGGCGCTTGCTGGGTTCGGCTTCGTGGTGGCGATGTCGTGGTTCTATACCCAGGTGTTTTCCGGACGTGGCGCCCTGATCCATACCGGAGCGCTGATGGCGACGATGATGACCGCCAATGTGGCGATGATCATCATGCCCAACCAGCGCAAGGTGATCGCGATGCTGGAAAAGGGCGAAACGCCTGATCCCAAATATGGCAAGCAGGCCAAGCAGCGCAGCGCGCACAACAACTACATCACGCTGCCCGTGCTGTTCATGATGCTGTCGAACCACTACCCGATGGTCTGGGCCAATGCGGCGGTGATCCCGGCCATCGTGGTCCTGATCATTGTCGCCGGCGCGCTGATCCGCCATTTCTACAATATCCGCCATACCGATCATGCCAAGTCGCCGTGGTGGACCTGGGCTGCCGCCGCCATCGCTCTGGGCATTGCGTTCTATGTGGCGATGGCGGCCTCGCCCGGGGGGCGCCAGCGGCTGGGTCTTGCTCCGCGCGAGACACCTAACGTGATGCTGGCCGGCCTCAGGCCCGCGCCGGCGCATGTATCGGACATCATCGTCTCCCGCTGCTCGATGTGCCATGCGCCGGAGCCGGTCTGGGATGGCATCCAGATCGCGCCCAAAGGCGTGATGCTGGACACGCCCGAACGGATCGCCCTACAGGCCGACGCCATCCGCATGTGGTCGGTGCTGACCCATGCGATGCCGCCAAACAACCTCACCGAGATGACCGGCGAGGAGCGGCGAACGCTGGCCGACTGGCTGAAATCGCTGTGAGGATCAGCGCTGCTGGAACGGGCCCAGCGGCATATGGCGGTTGACGTCCTTGTAGAGCAGGTAGCGGAACCGCCCCGGCCCGCCAGCGTAGCAGGCTTGCGGACAGAAGGCGCGCAGCCACATGTAATCGCCGGCCTCGACCTCGACCCAATCCTGATTGAGCCGATAGACCGCCTTGCCTTCGAGCACGTAGAGGCCATGCTCCATCACATGGGTTTCGGCGAAGGGAATGACCGCACCGGGTTCCAGATTGACAATGTTGACATGGAAGTCGTGCCGCAGGTCGGACGGGTCGACAAAGCGTGTGGTGGCCCAGGCGCCATTGGTGTCCGGCATCGGGATGGGTTTGACGGCCTGATCGGAGGTGACGAAAGCCTCCGGGTGGCCCAGCCCCTCCACCGCCTGATAGCGCTTGCGGATCCAGTGGAACCGCACCGGCTGGCTGGTGGGATTGGCCAGCGTCCACCGGCAACCGGCCGGCAGAAAGGCATAGCCGCCGGCGCCAAGGTCATGCGCCTTCCCGTCAATTGTCAGGCACAACCCGCCCTCGACCACGAACAGCACGCCCTGCGCCTCGGGATCGGCCTCGGGCCGGGTCGAGCCGCCGCCGGGTGCCACGTCCATGATGTAATGCGAGAAGGTCTCGGCAAAGCCGCTCATCGGGCGGGCGATCACCCACAGCCGGGTCTTGTCCCAGAACGGCAGGTAGGAGGTGACGATATCGGAGAAGGTTCCCTTGGGGATGACGCCATACCAGGGCGTGAACATCGCCCGGTCGGTCAGAAGCTGCGTCTGCGGTGGCAGGCCACCGTGCGGGGCGAAATAGGGGCGGCGTGACATTGACGACTCTCAGTCTGTGACAATTGGCTGGCGATGCGCTGCCAGATCATGTTCGAGAAGATTGTTGCCCGGTCCCTTTCGGTCAACAACGATGAAGCGGTCCCCTTCGCCGAAGGTGATCAGCGGGAAATGCCAGGTGCCGCGAGCATAGTTGACGCCCTGAGTGCCCTGGCAGGCAAAGGCGTGGTAACTGGCTGGATCATCCGGATCGGTGCAGACCACCACCAGCCACGGCGCATCCTGCAGCGGCAAGAACGCCTGACTGCCGAGCGGGTGCATTTCCATCATGGGGATGGTCAGCGGCAGCGCGCGGGCGCGGGCGATGAAGATGCTGAGGTTGGTCTCGCCGCCTTCGCACCCCACATCGACCTTGCAGCGGTCATTGAAGCGACGGGCAAAACCGGCGTTGATGGTCAGGCCTTCGCCGGTGGTCTCGATGACCGTGCCGAACGGGGCAAAAGCTTCACGCGTCAGCGGCCGGATCGGCAGGCGGATCATGCGCGCACCCCAAGACCCGGCATGTCGGTGAGCCGCAGCAGCGCGATCCGTTCGATCTGGGCCAGCGCGGTAGCAAACTCCTGTTGGGCGGAATTCGTCAGCCGCTCTTCGAAATTGGCCAGGATTTCGGCCTTGGTCTTGCCCTTGACCGCGAGAATATAGGGAAAGCCGAACCTTGCCTTGTAGCCATCGTTGAGTTCGGTGAACCGCTTGCGATCGGCATCGGTCAGATGATCGAGCCCGGCGGAGGCCTGCTCGGCGGTGGAATCGGCGGTCAGTTGTTTGGCCGCATGCAGCTTGCCGGCAAGGTCCGGATGTTTGAGGATCAGGTCGCGCTGCTGGCTTTGAGTGCCGGCGCGCATGGCTTTGACCATGGCGGCATGCAATCCGCCGACTGTATCCGTCTCCGGTCCCAGCCCCGCATCGAAGGCTTTTTCCGCCACCCAGGGCGAATGTTCGAATATGCCGCCGAAGCGCGCAACGAACAGCGGGCGCGATAGCCGCGACGGAGACCACCCTCCGGCCGGCGGATGGTTCATCACCCAGTGCTCGGCGATCGCCTGGCGGGTCGCCACCAAGACGCGATCATGGCCTTTTACATAATCGAGAAAACGCGCCAGCGCTGCCGCGCGCCCCGGTCGGCCGACGAGGCGGCAGTGCAGGCCGATCGACAGCATCTTCGGCGCGGCCTCGCCTTCGGCATAGAGGGTGTCGAAACTGTCCTTGAGATAGGAAAAGAACTGATCGCCCGCGTTGAAGCCCTGCGGCGTGGCAAAGCGCATGTCATTGGCATCAAGCGTATAGGGCACCATCAGAAACGGCCCGGTGCCGCCGCGCCCGTTCGGCCCCTCGACCCAATAGGGCAGTTCATCCGCGTAGCTGTCGGCCGACCATAGAAAGCCACCTTCTTCCTGGGTCAGACGCAAAGTGTTCTCCGAGGTGCGGCCCTGATACATTCCGTTGGGCCGTCGGCCGGTCAGCTCCTGATGCAGACGGATCGCCTCTGCAATATGGGCGGCCTCGGTAGCCGCAGGCAGGGAGCGATAATCGATCCACTTGAGGCCATGGGTGGCGATATCCCAGCCGGCCGCGACCATCGCCCGTACTGCATCGGGATGGCGTGCCATGGCACTGGCAACACCGAACACCGTCACCGGAAGCGCGCGGTCGGTGAACATCCGGTGAAGCCGCCAGAAACCGGCGCGCGACCCGTATTCGTATATCGATTCCATGTTCATGTGGCGCTGGCCCGGCCACGGCGCCGCACCGACGATTTCGGAGAGGAAGGCTTCGGAGGCCTCATCTCCATGCAGGATATTGTTCTCGCCGCCCTCTTCGAAATTGATGACGAACTGCACGGCGAGGCGGGCCTCGCCCGGCCAGCGCGGGTGCGGCGGATGGGCGCCATAGCCGATCAAATCGCGCGGATAAGCCATCCGTCAGGATCCCCGATAGGTCGAATAGCTCCACGGGGTGACGACGAGCGGCACATGATAATGTCCGTCGGGCTCAACCATGGAAAAGCGAATGGGAACGACATCCAGAAAAGGCGAGGCCGCCGGCGGTGTCCGCGCGGAAAAATACTCCCGCACATCAAAATACAGCACATAGGTTCCCGGCTGGTAGGCTTGACCGGACAGCAGCGGCTGATCCGTCCGCCCGTCGCTGTTGGTGGTTGCGGTTGCAACCTCGGTCTCGCCACGCTCCGTGACACGGGCGAGCCGCAGCTTCACGCCCTGTGCCGGGCGCCCGATGCTGGTATCCAGAACATGTGTGGACAATCGCGCCATGCCGGCTCCTCCAGAGATTGCGGCGAAACTAGAGCACTTTCCGGCCGGATTGAATCATTGCGATGACCAGTTTCGGGTCAAGGACAAGAAAAATGCGACAAGCGTGTCCTTCGATCCGGTTGGAGCATTTTTCGCCGGATTTGGCCCGAAAATGATCATCCCTCCGGGTTTCCGGGCCGCGGGCGCCCGGTTTGGACGCTGGCTCGGCCGTATCGACGGATACACTCTTCGCCAACCTCCGCCCGGATCGCCACGCGGTCCGCCAAACGCAATGGGTTCAATCTGGTCGGAAAGTGCTCTAGCACAGGGTTGCCTGGCAATTCAAAAAATTGCTTTGAAAATGATCCTGAGTTTGATGACTTAATCCACCCTCGCGCTCTGGCGACAGTGGGGCGAACGATACCGGGCGGCGCTTGACCGCCGGAAGCAACAAGGGGGAGGCTTTGATGGCCCATTCGGTGCATCCTGTAGACGAGGTTTTGCCGGCACCCAGATTGACGGCGCTGGGGCTCCAGCACGTTCTGGTCATGTACGCCGGGGCTGTTGCGGTTCCGCTGATCGTCGGCCGGGCGCTGGAGCTGACGCCGCAACAGATCGCGTTTCTGATCAATGCAGATCTTTTCGCCTGCGGCCTCGTCACGCTGGTCCAGTCGCTCGGCTTTCCCGGTGTCGGTATCCGTCTTCCGGTTATGATGGGTGTGACCTTCGCGTCAGTCGGACCGATGCTGGCCATGGTTTCGGCCGGAAAGGCTGCGGGGCTGCCCAAGGAGCAGACGCTGAACCTGATCTATGGATCGGTGATTGCCGCCGGCATTTTCGGCGTGCTGATATCGCCGTTCATCTCCCGGATGATCCGCTTCTTCCCGCCGGTGGTGACCGGCACGATCATCCTGGTGATCGGCATCTCGCTGATGCGCATCGGTATCAACTGGGCCGCCGGTGCCCCGGTGGACACGATCCCGTCCTATGGCGACCCGGTGCATCTCGGGGTGGCAGCCTTCGTCCTGCTGGTGATCCTGGCGCTGACCAAATTCGGGTCCGGCTTCATCGCGAACGTGGCGGTACTGCTCGGAATCATTGCCGGGTCGGTGCTGGCGCTCATCATCGGCAAGATGGGGTTCGACAAGGTTGCTGCGGCGCCGTGGTTCGAATTCGTAATGCCGTTCCAGTTCGGCATGCCGATATTCGATTTCTGGTCGATCGTGACCATGTGCCTGGTGATGATTGTCGTCATGATCGAGTCGCTCGGCATGTTCCTCGCGATCGGCACCATGACCGGCAGGACTCTCAGTCAGGACGATCTGACCCGCGGCCTGCGCGCCGATGGCGTCGGCACGATCATCGGCGGCGTGTTCAACACCTTCCCCTACACGTCCTTCTCGCAGAATGTCGGGCTGGTCGGAGTGACCGGCGTGCGTTCGCGCTGGGTCTGTATAGCCGGCGGTATCATCCTGCTGCTGCTGGGCCTGACGCCCAAACTGGCCCAACTGGTGGAAAGCGTGCCGACCTTCGTGCTGGGCGGAGCCGGTATCGTGATGTTCGGCATGGTGGCGGCCACCGGCATCCGCATCCTCTCCGCGGTGGATTATGCCAGCAACCGCAATAACCTCTACATCGTCGCCATTTCGGTCGGCTTCGGGATGATCCCGCTGGTTGCGCCGAAGTTCTTCCAGTACATGCCCAAGGCGGTCGGGCCACTGCTGCACTCTGGCATCCTGCTGGCGGCAATCGTCGCCGTGATCCTCAATCTCTATTTCAACGGCGTGAAAAGCCAGGCCGAAGCCGAGGCGGAGGCGGCCGCCTCAAGCCACGGCAGCGAGTAGGGCACGGCCTGTCGGGCAAGGCAAACGGAGCGCCGGAGGCTTGGCCTCCGGCGGTTCGTTGTCGCCGTCAATGCTCGGCGGCCGCCAGCACGGCCTCGGCGCGGATTTCCTCGGTCAGCATCGCCTTCAGGCGCGAGAATTCCGGGCTGGTCTTTATGGTGTAGTGACGCGGATGCGGCAGATCGACCGGCACATCGGCCTTGATGCGGCCCGGCCTGGCTGACATGACGAGGACGCGCGAGGCCATGAACACCGCCTCCTCGATATCGTGCGTGACGAAGATCACCGTCTTGCGCTCGCGCTCCCAGATGCCGAGCAGCAATTCCTGCATCAGCCCGCGGGTCTGGTTGTCGAGCGCGCCGAAAGGCTCGTCCAGCAGCAGGATTTCGGGATCGTTGGCGAGCGCACGCGCAATGGCGGTGCGCTGCTGCATGCCGCCGGAAAGCTGCTTGGGCAGGTGGTTTTCGAAGCCTTTCAGCCCCACCTTGGCGATGTATTCGGTGATGATCGGCGTGCGCTCCTTCTCCGGCACACCGCGTTCTCTCAGCCCGAAGGCGATGTTCTCGGCCACCGTCAGCCAGGGGAACAGCGTGTAGCTCTGGAACACCATGCCGCGATCCGGCCCCGGCCCGGCCACGACCTTGCCGTCAAGCAGCACGCGACCCGACGTCGGCCGGTCGAGGCCGGCAACAATGCGCAGCAGGGTCGACTTGCCGCAGCCGGACGGGCCGAGCAATGTGATGAAATCATTCTTGGCAATAGCCAGGTCGGTGGGTTGCAGCGCCGTGACCGGCGGGCGACCGGAAACCGATGGAAAGATGCGGCCGACGCCCTCCACACGCAATTGCACAGGCTCGCTCATGCCAGCCTCCAGGCGAAGAAGCGGCGGTTGATCATCTTGAACAGGAAATCCGAGACAAGACCGATCAGGCCGATGATGATGATGCCGAAGATGATCTGCCCGGTGGCCATCAGCGCCTGACTCTCGATGATCATGTGGCCGATGCCCGAGGACGAGCCGATCAGTTCGGCGACGATGACGTAGGTCCAGGCCCAACCGAGCACGAGCCGGAGGATTTCCGCGATGTCCGGCGCGCTCGAGGGGATCAGCACACGCTTGACGACGCCACCCGAGGTGGAGCCCAGCGTATAGGCCGCCTCGACGAGATCGCGCCGGGTGTTGCCGACGGTTACCGCCACCATCAGGATGATCTGGAATACCGAGCCGATGAAGATGACCAGCAGCTTCTGCGTCTCGCCGATGCCGGCCCACAGGATCAGCAGCGGCACGAACGCCGAGGCCGGCAGATAGCGCGCAAAACTCACCATCGGTTCGAGCAGTGCCTCGATCGGCTTGTAGGCGCCCATCAGCACGCCGAGCGGCACGGCGATGAGTGCGGCCAGCACGAAGCCGCCCACCACACGCCACACCGTGACGCCGATGTCGGCGGCAAAACCGAATTTCGTCAGCAGCAGCCAGCCGTCCTGAACCATGGTCATGGGGTCGGCCAGAAAGGTCTTGGGCACGAAGCCGCCGAAGGTGGCGATGCCCCAGGCCGCAAAGAACAGCACGAAGAAGGCGATGCCGAGCGCGATGCGGGCACCCTGGCCGATGGGTTCAAGCGGGCGGAAGGAGAACATCGCCGGTCCCTGAAGCGGGGGAGGGGCCGGCGCTGCCGCCGGCCCCCATCGGG
>DAOMXG010000006.1:16231-32213 GCA_035436995.1 Beijerinckiaceae bacterium | reverse complement strand
ATTCCATCAAAATGCGGCGTGATCTAACGGTCAATTGTCAGGGCCGCTGGTATTATTGCGGCATCGGCACGGCGGAATAGCCGCCGGGCGAGACCACCATTGTTGCCGGCCGGCTGGACGGCACGGTCACCGGAGTGGCCGAGTAGGAGATGGTCTCCTGCGGCACGACACGACGGACAATGCGGCGCACAATCTTCTTGCGGCGCACCGGGGCCGCAGCCACCTCGCGGGTCGTCCCGGTCGCCTGCCAGCGCGGGGCCTCGTAGCGGGGGCCGTAGCCATCGCCGTAGCCGCCGCCGTAGGGATTGCCATATCCATAGCCCGCTCCATACGCCCCCGAAGTGGCGGCGAGGCCCATGCCCGGCCGCCCATAGCCGCCGGCGCCGTAGCCGGCCATCGGAGCGGGACCGCGTGATGCGCTGACCCGATAGGCATCATCCGAGCGGGGCTGGACGAACATCTGGCGGACAAAATCGACCAGGACTTCCTCGGTCACTCCGGGTCTGCACAGGCGGACGCGGACCGAGACCGGGGCGGGTGTCTTGCCGGCGAAAGGTGAGAAGGGGCGGGCCTGGCCCGATTCGAGCCACTGCCAAGCGTAGAGGCAGTTGGCGCCGTTGCGGCGGCCGAAGGCATAGCCGAAATTGCCCATGGCATTGCGCGGCACCGCATTGGAGGTCGGCAGGGCGCCGCCGGGGATGCGCTCCTGCATTTCCTCGTAGATCGTCGCTTCGTCGGGACGCTCGATCTTGAGCATGTCGGTCTTGGGGTTCTCGGCGCTTTCCTCGACATAGCGGAAGGCGGTGACATTGATCTGGTTCTCGCCGAAATTCGGCGGGGCACCGGCAAGGGTGATGTCATGCTGAATGGCGTTGCCGCGACGACGCTCGATCACCGAGACGACCTGCCCGGCGCCGGGCGGCAGCATCGCCATAGCCTGACTGGGTGGGATCGAAACGCCCAGCGTGGTATCGAACGGCTTGGGATCGCCCACCGGATCGGAATAGTCGAATACCATGCCGCAGCCCGACAGGCCGACGGCAAGCATTCCGACAGTAACCAGCCTCAGCATGATCCAACTCCTCGCGCGGTCAGTATTTGCCGCGAATCTCCATCAGCACGGAGAGTGCATTCTGCGTGTCTTTGGTTGACAATTGACGATCAAGCTCGGTGAAAATCTGCCGGGCCGCATCGGTCCGGCCGATCTTGTAGAGCGACCAGCCGCGCAGCATCGCCAGATCACGCGTTTCCGGCGCCACCGCGCCGCGCTCATCAAGGTAGCGCAACGTGTCATAGTAGCGGTCGGCCCGGTAGGAGGCGATGATCCGCTGGGCGAGAATCTGCTGGGTGACGTCGGTGCGCTGCTTCTGGCTCATCGGCGCCGACATCGATGAGCGGATCGCTTCGTCGGTTTCGCCGGAGCGCAGGCGGGCAAGGCTTTCGCCATAGGCGGCATCGGCGGCCTTCGGGCCGTTGCGACCGCGCTCGAAGGCCTGTGCGGCTTCCTGCGGGCGATCATTGTTGAGCAGGCACCAGCCGAGATTGACCGGATCAAGACCCGAATGACAGTTGGCGCCCTTGCGGGTGGTCTCTGTCGGCGGTGGCGGGCGCGAATCGCGCGTGACCACGCGGCGCGACGAGGGCGCGGTCACTGTCTCGACTTCCTCGACATAGCGCACCGACGGGGCGGTGGAGAGCACCATGCGCGGCGCATTGGTCACCGCCAGGGTCTGGGTCGCGGTGGCGGTCTGCGGATTGAGAAGATCGCCCAGCTTCGGATAGGTGCCGCGGTAGTTGGTGATGATTGTGGCAAAGCCGGCCTTGTCGTTCATCGCCTGCGCAGCGAGCGCCAGACCGAGGGCCGAACCTTCGCTCGGGCCCCATTGCATGGCTTTTTCAAACCAGGCCCGGGCAGGGCGCAACTGCTTGATATTGTAGGAATACCAGCCGAGCGCCTGGGCGCCGGTGGCGCTTTTGTCGGCGGAAACGATGGCAGCGTAACGGGCCAGCCGCTCCGGCGCGAAGGCCGGCGGCGGGTTGTTCTTGGTCAGGGCTTCGGCGAAGATCTCGACATAGAGATTGCGCAGGCCATCGGCCCGCTCGCGCCAGTCGTAGGCGATCGTCTCGGCATCGTCGACACGGCCGGAGGCGCGCAGGGCCATGGCATAGCCTTCGGCCAGCTTGGGGTCCTTGGCATCGCCGGCCCAGTCGAGCGCGGATTTGAACCAGCCGACCGCCTGCGCATAATCCTTGCGCTGGAAGCGATACCAGCCGAGCGACTGGGCGCCATAGGCGGATTTTGCCGCCGTGACCTGCGCGGCGAAGCGGTTGAGCCGTTCGGTCGGGAAGGTGCCGGTCTCACCGAGCTTGGCGAGCATGGCAGGGATCGAGTCTATGTAGAGCGCACGGATCGCCTCGGAGCGGTCGCGCCAGTCATAGGCCAGGGCCTCGGCTTCCTCGTCCTTGCCCATCTGGCGCAGGGTCAGAATGTAGCCTTCGGCGCCCTGCGCGTTGGTCTTGTCGGCTTCCCAGTCGGTGGCGTTCTTGAACCAGACATGGGCCTGTGCCCAGTCCTTGCGGTCATAGAAATACCAGCCGAGCGAGCGGGCGCTTGCGGCATGCTTGGTGAAAGTGGCCAGATCGACGAATTTCTTCAGCCGCTCCGGCGGAACGGTCGCCGGCGGTTTGGTCTTGACCAGCCATTCCATCCAGTTGAGCTGATAGAGTTCGCGCGCCTTGTCCGATTTGTCGACCAGTTCGACAATGGCGGTGTCGGCCTCGCCATACTTGTTCTGGAGCTTCTGGGCGAGCGCATAGCCCTCGATCAGGCCCGGGTCCTTCTGCCCGTCCGCCGACCAGGCGAGAGCGTTCTTGAACCAGGTCTCGCCCTCACCGAGCTTCTGGCGGTTGACCATATACCAGCCGAGCGCCTGGGCGCCGGCCGTCCATTGCCGTTCCGTGACCAGCTGACTGAAGCGCTGCAGGCGATCGGGCGAGAGGGTTTCGGTCGCCGGCATCCTGGCCATCGTCTCGGCGAGCATTTCGAGATACTGCTGGCCGAGCGAGTCCGAGCGGTCACGCCAGGCCAGCGCCAGCGTCTCGGCTTCGTCGAAGCGGCCGGCGTTGCGCAGGGCGAGGGTGTAGCCCTCGACGGTGCGCACATCCTTGGTGTCGCCCTGCCAGTCCAGCGCCTGCTTGAACCAGACGATGGCCTCGTCCCATTCCTTGCGGCTGAAGCGATACCAGGCAATCGCCTGTGCGCCGGCGTGGCTCTTCAAGGTGTTGGTGAGCGCAACAAAGCGCGCCATGCGGTCGACCGGATAGGTCGCCGGTGGCTGCACCCGGCTGAGCGCGAAGGCGGCGTATTCGAGATACATCTCGCGCAGCGAATCCGAGCGGTCGCGCCAAGAATAGGCGAAGGTCTCGGCCTCGTCGATGCTGCCGGACAGCCGCAGGCAGCTTGCCAGTCCCTCGGCGGTCTTGGGATCACGGACGAAATCCGGGCCCCAGTCGAGCGCGTTGCGGAACCACGGAACGGCTTCGCCGCAGCGCTCGCGGGCGTGGAAATACCAGGCAATCGATTGTGCGCCGATCGACGACTTGTCGTTGGTGACGATGGTCTGGAAGCGCGACAGGCGATCGACCGGATAGAGGATATTCGGCTTGAGCCGGACGATGAACTCGGCCACCGTCTCGGTATAGAGCTTGCGCACCGCCGGCGAACGCTCGCGCCATTCCCACGAGACCGCTTCGGATTCATCGTAGGAATCCATGTTGCGCAGGGCAAAAGCGAGCCCCTCGGCCAGCTTGGCATCGCCCTTGCCATCCGGAGACCAGGCGCGGGCATTCTTGAACCAGCGGGCAGCATCGGCCCAGGAACGGCGGTTGTAGCGATACCAGGCGAGTGCCTGCGCGCCGAAAGCCGAACGGTCGGCCAGCGCGATATGCGCGTAGCGGTCGATGCGATCGTCGGGGAAGATGATCGGCGTGCTCTGGTTGATCAGCGCTTCGCCGAAGGTCTCCAGATAGAGCTTGCGCATGCCGGAATTGGCATCGCGCCACTGGAACAGCAGTTCCTCAGCCTCATCGCGGCGGCCGACATGGCGCAGCGCCTGCACGAAGCCTTCGATGCTCTTGACGTCATGCTTGCCGGCCTGCGTCCAGTCGAGCGAGGACTGGAACCAGCGCACGGCGTCGGCCCAGTTCTCGCGCTCGTAGTGATACCAGGCCAGCGCCTGGGCGCCGAACACGCTTTTCTCGAGGCCGGCCAGCACACCGAAGCGGTCGAGACGGGCAATGTCGATTTGTTCGGTCCTGGGAAAGCGCAGCAGCGCGCCGCCGAAGACATCCATATACATCGCCGCCATGGCGGGATTGGTGGTGCGCCAGGTGTGGATGAGGTTCTCGGCTTCCTCGTAGCGGCCGAGGCCGACGAGGGCGACCAGCAGCCCTTCATGCGACTTGGGATCGTCGGTCTTGTCGTTCCATTCGATCGACTTCTGGAACCAGTAGGCGGCCTCGCTCCATTCCTCGCGCGCCTGATGATACCAGGCAAGCGCCTGTGCACCGGCAACCGAGCGGGATTCGGAGGACAGTTCGGCAAAGCGGGCGAGGCGCTCGACCGGGAAACTCTCCGGCGGCTTCAGCGTGGTCAGAACCTGTCCGGCGATGTCGAAATACATCGCCGCGAGTGCCGGCGAGCGGTCGCGCAGAGTGAAGGCCGCAGCCTCGGCCTCGACCAGCCGGCCACCCAGCCGAAGCGAGGTGACATAGCCTTCCGCCGTCTTGGGATCACGGACGACATCCGGCCCCCAGTTGAGCGAGGCGAGGAACCAGTTGGCCGCCGGATCATACATCTCGCGGGCGTAGTAGTACCAGCCGGCGGACTGGGCGCCGATGTTGTTGGCATCCTCGTTGGTGACGGCGAGGAAGCGCGCCATCCGGTCGTCGGGATAGGTATAGTCCGGCTTCATGCGGACGAGATATTCGCCCACCGTCTCGGAATAGAGCTTGCGCATCGCCGGCGAGCGGTCCTTCCACTCGACGGAGACGAATTCGCTCTCGTCGTAGAGGTCGAGATTGCGCAGCGAGAAGGCGAGGCCTTCGGCCATCTTGGCGTCGCCCTTGCCGTCGGCGCTCCACTCGCGGGCATATTTGAACCAGCGTACCGCATCCGGCCACTGCCGGCGGTCGTGGCGATACCAGGCCAGGCCTTGCGCGCCGAAGAAATCGCGGTCCTTGAGAATGACCTCGGCGTAGCGTTCAAGCCGCTCATCGGAGAAGAACACCGGGTTGGACGAGGAGACCAGCCCCTCCGACATGATCTCGATATAGAGCTTGCGCAGGGTCGGGTTGCGATCGCGCCAGGCGTAGAGAATCTCTTCGGCTTCCTCGCGGCGGCCGATATAGCGCAGGCTCTGGGCAAAGCCCTCGACCGATTTCTGGTCGTGGTTGCCGGTGCCGGACCAGGTGAGGTTGGCCTCGAACCAGCGGGCGGCTTCGGGCCAGGTCTGGCGGTCATAGTAGTACCAGGCGAGCGCCTGGGCGCCGTAGATGGAACGCTCGAAGCCGGCCAGCATGGCGTAACGGTCGAGCCGGGCCGGGTCGATATGCTTGTTCTGCGGATAGCTGAGCAGCTTGCCGCCGAAAACGTCGATATAGAGCTGGGCGATCTTGTCGGATCGATCGCGCCACTTGAACACCAGGTTCTCGGCATCCTCGAAGCGGTCGAGGCCGATCAGGGCAACGACATAGCCCTCCACCGCCGCGACATCGGGGGTGTCGCCGCCCCATTCCAGCGCCCGCTCGAACCACTCGACCGAAGCCTTGTGGTCAGAGCGGGTCTGGTGGTACCAGGCGAGCGCAATGGCGCCGGTGACCGATCGGGCCTCCGTCGCCATTTCGGCAAAGCGGGCCAGCCGCTCCTCCGGGAAGGTCTGCGGAGGCTTGATCTCAACCAGCAGCTGACCGGCGATCTCGAAATAGAGCTGGCGCAGCGCCGGGGACTTGTCGAACCAGTCGAAGGCGGCCAGCTCGGCTTCCGCAAGCCGGCCGCCGAGGCGCAGCGAGGTGATGTAGCCTTCGGCCGTCTTGGGATCGCGGACGAAATCCGGGCCCCATTTGAGGCTCTGGAGGAACCAGTTCGCCGCCGGATCATACATCGCGCGAGCGTAGTAATACCACGCGGCCGACTGGGCGCCGATGTTGTTGGCATCTGCCGTCACGGTGTCGAGGAAGCGCTCCATCCGGTCGTCCGGATAGGAGAATTCCGGTTTCATCCGGACGAGGAATTCGCCGACGGTCTCGGAATAGAGCTTGCGCATCGCCGGGCGCTTGTCTTTCCATTCGACGGAGACCATCTCGCTCTCGTCGTAGAGATCGAGGTTGCGCAGCGAGAAGGCAAGGCCCTCGGCCATCTTGGCATCGCCCGCCGCATCCTTCGACCACTCGCGGGCATATTTGAACCAGCGCACCGCATCCGGCCACTGGCGGCGGTCGTGCCGATACCAGGCAAGACCCTGCGCGCCGAAGAAGTCGCGATCATTCAGCACGACCTCGGCATAGCGTTCCAGTCGCTCGTCGGAGAAGAACACCGGGTTGGAGGTGTTGACCAGCGCTTCCGAGAACAATTCGATATAAAGTTTACGCAACAGGGGGTTCTTGTCGCGCCAGGCGTAGAGAATGTCCTCCGCTTCCTCGCGGCGGGCGAGATAGCGGATCGACTGGGCGAAGCCTTCAACCGTCTTCTGGTCGTGGAAAGCCTCGCCCGACCAGTCGAGGCTGGCCTGGAACCAGCGGGAGGAACTGGGCCAGTCCTGCCGGTCGTAGTAATACCAGGCGATGGCCTGCGAGCCGAACACCGACCTGCCGAACGCGGTGATGTATTCATACCGCTTGAGCATGCCTTCCGGGAAGGTCTGCGGCGGCATGGTGCGCAGGATCGCGCCGCCGAACACGTCAATATAGAGCGTGCGGAACTCGTCCGATTTCTCGTGCCATTCGAAGGCGAGCTTGTCCGCCTCCTCCATGCGGCCAAGGCTGATCAGTGCCAGAAGATAGCCCTGGGCGGTCTTGGCATCGGTGATCGCCCCACCCCATTCGAGCGAGGTGTTGAACCACTCGGCAGCGGTGTTCGCCTCGCCGCGCTGGTGGAAATACCAGCCGATGGCCTGGGCGCCGAAGCTGGACTTGACCTCGCGGGTGAGCGCCACGAACCGGTCAAACTGGGCCTGCGGATAGGTCGCGGGCGGTTTCAGCGTCGAGATCGCCTCGGCGGCAATCTCGAAATAGACCTTGCGCAGGTCGTCCGATCGGCTGTGCCAGTCGAAGGCATAGTTTTCCGCCTCGACGATCTGGCCAAGATAGCGCATCGACAGGATGCAGCCTTCGACCAGCTTGAGTTCGCGCGCCTTCTCCGGCTTGTAGTCGAGCGCGGTGCGGAACCAGCGCACGCCTTCGGTGTAGCTCTTGCGGTTGTAGAGATACCAGGCGATGGCCTCGGCGCCGGGAGACGACTTGATCTGCGTGACATGGCTGGCAAAGCGGTTCAGCCGATGCATCGGATAGGTGCGTTCGGCTGGCATGGTCACAAGATTTTCAGCCGAAATCTCGACGAACAGCTGCTTCAGGCTGGCAGAAACCTCGTGCCAGTCGAAAGCGACATCCTCGGCCTTCTCGAACTGCTTGTCCTGCCGGAGCGACTGGGCAAGACCCTCGGCCAGCTTTTCGGTGCCCTTGCCGCCGGGCGTCCAGTCCATCGCGGTGCGGAACCAGCGGGCGGCATCGCCCCACTGGGCGCGATCGTGGTGATACCAGGCAAGGCCCTGCGCGCCGACCGCCGAGCGGTCGCGCTCGATCTCGGCGGAATAGCGGGCGATGCGTTCGGCCGGATAGGTCTGCGGCGCCTTCTGGCGCACCAGGCTTTCGGCAAAAATGTCGATGAACAGCGTGCGCATCGCCGGATCGCGCTCGCGCCAGGCGTAGGCGAGTTCCTCGGCCTCGTCGAACTTGTCGGAGGAGCGCAGCGCCACCACCAGGCCGGTAACGGTGGCGATGTCCTCCTTGCCCTTGTCCGACCAGTCGAGCGACATGCGGAACCAGGGCGCGGCATCAGCCCATTGCTGGCGATTGAAGTGATACCAGGCGAGCGCCTGCGTGCCAAAAGCCGAGCGGGAGCGGGAGGCGGCATTGGCAAACCGTTCCAGCCGGTCCACCGCGAAGGTTCGCTCGACCGGCGCCTTCAGGAGCGCCTCGCCGGCGATCTCGACAAACAGCAGCCGCAGCGTGTCGTTCGATGTCGACCACTTGAAGGCGATTTCCTCGGCGTCGTCGTATTTTTCCTGCTCCTTCAGCGCCAGAATGTAGCCCTCGGCCATCTTGGCCGGCGGCTCCATCACGGTGCCGTCCTCGCGCAGCTGTGCCGGCCAGTCGAGGGCATTGCGGAACATGTCGGCGGCGGGCGCGGGCTGCTTGTGGGCGAGAAGATACCAGCCCAGCAGCGCCGCATCGGCGGAGTTCTGGTGCTTGCGGGTATAGCCTTCGAAGAAGCGCAGGTCGGCGAGGGTCAGGACATCCGCCGGTTTGGTTTCGGCAGGTTTGGCGTCTGCCGGCTTAGGGGCCGCAGCCCTGACGTCGGCCGCCTTCGTGGCCGCAGGCTTGACCTCGGCGGTGCTTGGCTGGGCGGGCTTTGCTTCGACAACCTTCGCTTCGACAACCTTCGCCTCGACGGGAAGTGCGGCGGCGGGTTTGCCTTCGTTCAGCTTGGCCTCGGCGGCCTTGCCGATGCGGATGCGCAACAGATCGGCCTTGACCTCGTCGAATTCCTGGCTGCCATCCTCGTAGCGTGCGCCCATTGCGACGAGAACGTCGATCTGGCGCGGTTCGAAATAGGCGAGCGATTTCTTCAGCGTGGTCAGGCGCGTCTGGCGGTCACGGCAGTTGGTCAACAGGAAGCGGTAGACCTCAAAGGTCTGGCCCTTCTGGCCGATCTGCGAAAAAGCTTCGGCGACGCGCCAGGGCACGTCGATATCGGCGCAGACCATGATTTTGGGATCGGAGGCCGCGACCTCGATCACCTTCTGCCACTGCTTGGCCTCGTAAGCGGCGACCAGCTTGTTGCGCGATTCCTTGCGCTCCAGCTTGTAGACCAATGCCGGCGACGGTTTCCACTTCGGCTCGACCTTCATGCGCTCGGCAATCAGCGCACGCAGTTCCTCAAGCTTGTCGACGGCGAACAGATCCCAGAACGGCTGCTCGTCCGGACCGCCGGGCGGGCCGAGGAACAGGTCATCGGGCGGTGTCCAGTCCGGATAGAGCGCTTTCAGGCGCTGGATTTCCTTCTCGACGCGCTTCTGCTGGTTCTGCGAGGCAAAATAGCGCAGGCCGCTTTCGTCCACCTTCTGGCGACTGGAGCGGATGACTGCAGATGTGGCGGGTTTGGCTGCTGCCGGGGCGGCAGCCTCGGCTTCGCCCGCCGGTTTGCTGGCAGGGAAGGGCAGCTTCATGCCCTGCGGCATCGGCTGGCTGAAAAGGTCTTCGGCTGTGGTCGCGCGCGGGGTCGCTGCCTCGGCGGGGCTGGCCGACTTGCCCTGTTCGCCGGATGCCTTCGCGCCAATTTCCGCCGCGCCCGCTTCCGCAATGAGCGAAAGCAGGAAAGCCGAAATCAGCGAGGCCCTGACCAACATTTACTGAACCTGAGTCGCGCCGCTGCCAACGCCAACATATGCAGCGTCGTAGGATAATACTGATCAAGGCTTACAGAACGTAAACTTGGCGGCAGTGGCGTGTCGTCAAATGCACATTTTGCCAGTGCGAATACGGCCAGATAGCCTTGCCCCCCCATTTCCTCGGCGGATTTGGAGGTTGTTACGTCATATTCAAACATCTTCTGGTTGTTTTGATCGCCATAGCTGACGAAAGGACGCAGGGCTTCCTTGTTCGGCCGTTCGGTCCAGGCCAGATACAGCGGCACCCTTACGGCATTGTAGGAGAAGCGCGGCGGAAAGCCGTCGGCGGGCCTGGGCTTGTCCTTGATCGACACCCAATCGGTCGGCAGGCTGGCCGCGCCGAAGCGCGCGGTCCGCAGCAGGGTGTAGCCCGAGGCGCGATGGCCGTCCCAATCGACGCCAAGAGCCACCTTCTTCAGGCGCTCCATGGCCGGGAACACCCAGTAGGACGGATTCACCACCGGGCCGTCCTCGCGCTCCTTGGCGGAAAAGCCATTGACGCCGGGAAGAAAGATGCGTCCGGCGGGCGACCGTGTGCCTGTCGCCTTGTCGAGAGCTTCGGCAAGGCGGGCAGCCTCACGGTTGTAGTCGGCATGATTCCAGCGATCGGCGGCCTCGGCCAGTGCCCAGGCGATCAACAGGTCGCCGTCGGAGGCGTTGTTGGGGTCGGTGATGTTCGGGGTGGCATCCGGCACCCATTTCCACGAGGCCAGCCCATCGGGGCGCTTCATCAGTTCCTTGCGGGTCCAGGCCCAGACGGAGTCGAATGTGGCCCGGTCATCGGCAAGAACAGCCAGCAGCATGGCATAGCCCTGGCCCTCGGAATGGCTGATATTGCCATTGCCGTCGTCGACGACCCGGCCCTCGGCGCGGATGAACTTTTCCTTGTAGGCGGACCAGGTGCCGGCGGGCCAGGCGTCCGGTTCGGCGCGCAGCGTCTTGAACGGCGTCTGCTCGGCGCCAAGCGGCAGGCTCAGGCCGAGGCTGACAACAGCCGCAGCGACAAGACGGAGCAGGCTGATCACGGCTGGGCGCCGACCCGGTTGAGCAGTTTGCGGGTGAAGAGGCCGAAGACGCCGCACAAGATCAGGATCACCGCCACATAATACTGGATGTGATTGGACAGCCAGCCGGCGGCCACCAGCGTGATATTGGAGAACGACCAGTCGCGCATGTCATAGTGATAATGCCGGCCTTCCGGCCAGGCGACGAGTTCGGCTTCGGACGGATCGAAGGCAACCATGCGGCCCTGCACCTGGCCCCAGCTGGTCTGTGCAACAAAGCGGGTGGTCTCACGCTGGATGGTGCCGGAATCCGGGCCGGTCAGCAGCAGCCAGGTGGCGGCTCCTCCAGCCATTGCCTGCTGCTGGGCGAGGATCAGCCTGGTGTTGCGCGTCGCCGTGATGGCAGAGCGGTCTCCGTTGAGAAACGAGAGCTGGTCGGCCGTATAGCCGATGTTGCGTTGCAGGAAGCTGGACAGGCCCTGGCGCGCCTTGTCGAGGCTGCTGCGATCGTCCAGCGTCTCGCCCCAGCGCACGCGAATATCCTTCTTCTCCTCCTCTGCCTCCGGTGGCGGCTCGGCAGGTGCGAGCAGACTGGCGCTGGCGGCGGTGCCGGGTTGCGGGGCGGGCAGCGGCGCACCGAAGATCGAGGAACTGGCCAGCGGCACCTGGGCCTTGGCAGGAGCCTCCGCACCGGGCTTTGCCTCGGCTGCTGCTGCGTCCTTGGCGGCGGGCGCATTTGTCTTGCCTTTGGCCGGAGCATTGGCGGCAGGCTTGGCCGGGGCGGTCTTTGCAGGGGCGGTCTGCGTTCCAAAATGTTTCTGCCAGCTGGCCGGCACCATGTCCTTCTTCAGGCCGAAATAATCGATGGTGCTGATCGGAAGATCGCGGATCGAGCCGACGATCAGCGCCGAATCCGTGTTCTGGTCGGGAGCGCGCGACGATAGCCGCGTTTCATAAGGCCGGCCGCTGGCGATCGCCACACGGGTGACCAGCGTGGCGGCCGCGCCAAGCAATGCCATGTCTGGCTTGGGCATGAACAGCGTCAGCGGCTGCTTGGTTTCGTTGAACGGAAATCCAGTGCCGGCAGTGGCGCTGAGATTGGGCAGGTGGAAGATGCGGGAGATCTTCGGCACCGTGAATGTGGTTGCGCTGTCGACGCTGAGGCGCTTGGGTGGCTGCATCAGGTCCAGCGGGTTGCAATCCTTGTCCTCGTCTGTGGCGCTGCGGATTTCCAGCGTGAGCGTGTTGAAACCGGCGGTCAGCGACTTCATCGTCACTTCGATGGGACGGCGGGTCAGCGAATCGCCACCCGTCCGGGCGAGGCGGGTGGCGCCGGCGACCTTGCCATTGACCCGCACCAGCGCTTCGTTGGTGGGGGAGAGACCGGCAACATATTCGGCGTTGACGAACATCGTCGCCTTGCCGTTGTCAGCCGGATAAAAGTCCGGCGGCATCTGGATATTGAACGAGGCCCGATAGACACGTCCGCTGAATTCCTCGGAGGCAAGTCCGACATCCGCCAGCGAGATTTCCGTTTCCGGCGCGATCATGATGCCGCGCTGGGCTGCCCTGGCGCGCAGACCGGCGGGTGTGCCGATGTCGGCCTTGTTGGGCCGTTCGACCAGCATGCGGAAGATGTTCTGGTTCACATCCGCTGCCGTGGCGCCGGAAATCGCCACGCGCACCTGGCCGTTGGCCTTGCCGGCAATATGGAAAGCCTGGTCGCCGAGCGGATTGGCTTCAACGCCCCGCGAGCGCAGATCGGAGATCGTTCCGACATAGAGCAGGATGCCGGTGTTCTGCGTCGACTCGCGGGCGAACTGGATCCTAGGAAGATTGGTGCCGATGCGGATTGCCAGCGCCTGGGCGGCGCGGAACGACTGGTCGATCAGCACATTGTCGGCGCCCTGCGGCAGCACCACCGTAATCGGCATGGCGCCATCCTCACCCACCGGCAGGGAGTTGAGATCCTCGAACTTGCCGATCGCGTCGCTGACCGCATTGACCTGAAGACCCGACACGGATGCGTCGATCTGGGTCCACAGTTCATTGGCCGCCTCGATGGTACAATCCACACGATGGCGCTGTTGCACGGCGAAGGTCACGGCATTGTAGCCGGCACCGAGCAATCCGGACGGAACGGCAACATCGACATTGCCCGCCTCGCCCGCAGCATCGAGCGCGATTTCCGCCACCGGCGTATCGTTGATGCTGATCGTCAGCCGTGAGGCTTCCGGCATCACCGCGACCGAATTGATGAAGCGCAGCTTGAGCCGCGCGCCGTCAGCGGTCTGTTCCTTGCGCAGATAGACCGGGATGTCGCGGCGCCCCATTTCGCCCTCGAAGCGGAGCTGCCGGGAATCGACACTGAACCTCTGCAGCGAGGTGATGGCCTCGCCATCGCTCGGGGCAACCGGAGTGAACTGGAAGAACGGGCCGGCCTGCAGGCCGATGGAGCCCGTGACCTCCGACCAGTCGATGCCCGGATCGGCAGCGGAGCGCTCGACTGCCTGTCCTGCCGCAGCCGACAGGGCCAGGATCGAGGCCGCAAGAAGGGGTTTCAAGACGCGCATCGCACCGCCTCCTCAGTGCGCCGTGATCACCGGCCGGGCAATAATCGCCTCGGGCTGGGGATGGGTGATGTCCACCGGAGTGGCCGGCTCGTGGAAGTCGGGATGGGCGCCCTTGTATTCGGTCGGGGCCATCTGCTCGCCGTCCTGCACCTTGGGGGCTTCGACGTTGCGAAGGGCGATCATGTAATAGAAGGCGCGCACCGTGTGGTGCATCGACCACCACAGGAACTGCAACGTGCCCATGGTGATGCCCTTGATCTTGCGGCGGCTCATGCGGAAATTCTCGAACACCGCCATGTCCGAATACATGGCGTCGGCGATACCGCGGAAATGGACCGGCCTGAGCTCGCGGAACTGCAAGCCATAGACGGCGCCCTTGCCATCGTTCGATGCATTCTGGATCGTGCAGGGGATCGCGTCGGTATCGAAATCGGGCCGGGTAGGCAGGACATGAATGAACGCCGGTGTGCCGCGCCCGTAGCCCTCCGGCAGGCGGCCCTCCTTCGGCTTGATGCGCATGCCGCCGATCGAGCAATCCTGGATGTCGACCGGAACGATGTGCTCGCCGACATGAAGTTCGCCCGCCCGCTCGATCACCAGGCGCGGCGTCTTGCGGCGCTCGCGGCGCTCGGCAACAATGCCCAGCGCAACACCGGCGATCAGCAGGTTGTAGAACGACCAGCCGCCGACGATCAGCAGCAGTTCATTGAACTCGTTCTCGGCCAGAAAGCGGCTGACCGCCACCACAAGGCTGAGCAGGATCAGGCCGAAGAAGGCGAAATACGGCCAGGCCAGTTCCGAAAGATGGTCGTTGTCGAGCGTCAGGCCCTTGGCGGTCACGTTGAAGGTCGGCTTGCGCGGATTGAGCAGCACGCCCCAGATGCCCTTCACCAGATAGATGGTCTGCACATATTCATAGGCTTCGGAGATCCACGGCCAGCGGGTCGAACCATGCAGGTAGTTCTGGATCGACATGTGGGTAAGCATGTAGATCGAAACGTAGGCAAAGAACTCCTGTGCGTTCGCCTGGAAAATCTGCATCGAGAAGAAGATGTAGAGGAACGGCGACAGCAGGAAGATCATCCGCGGGATCGGGAACAGCCAGTAGAACATGCTCGAAACGTAGCAGATGCGCTGCTTTAACGAGATGTTGCGGGCCAGAAGCGGGTTCTTCAGAACCAGGATCTGCACCATGCCGCGGCACCAGCGCGAGCGCTGGCCAATGAACGAGACAAGGCTTTCCGGCTGCAGGCCGGCGATCAGCGGCTTGTCGACATAGATCGAATTCCAGCCGCGCTTGTGCAGATCGAGCGCGGTCTCGCAATCCTCGGTGATCGAGATGCCCGAAAAGCCGCCGACGCTTTCCAGCGCACGACGCGAGATCAGCGCGGCCGAACCGCAGAAGAAGGCGCCGTTCCACTTGTCGAGGCCCTTCTGGATCGTGCCGTAGAACATCTCGTTCTCGGATGGCATGCGATCGAAGGTCTGGAGGTTCTTCTCGACCGGGTCGGGGTTGATGAAGAAGTGCGGTGTCTGGACGAGGAACAGCCGGCGGTCGAGCGCGAAATAGCCGACCGTCTCACGCAGGAACTGGCGGGCCGGTGCATGGTCGGCGTCGAACACGACGATGATCTGCCCGCTGGTCTGCTGCAGGGCATTGTTCATGTTGCCCGCCTTGGCGTGCTCATTACGCGCGCGGGTGATATAGTTGATGCCCATTTCCAGGCAGAGCGACTGCAATTCGGCGCGGCGGGCGATCGCTTCGGCGGCCTTTTCCGGGTCCGACTGGTTGCATTTCTGGTCGGTGCCGCCGTCGTCGAGCAGATAGACGTTCAGCTTGTCCTTCGGATAATCCATCTGCGTGGCTGCGGCGATCGTCGCGGCGAGCAGATCCGCACCCTCGTTGTAGGAGGGGATGTAGACATCGACCGTTGGCAGGCGATCATCGGGCAGGTCCGGCGGCGGCTTGCGCTCGATCGGATCGGCGATGATGAACATCGAGATGAAGAACATCAGGACGCAATACATTTCCGCCAGATACAGCATGAAACCGGGCGTGAAGTTCACCCAGTCGTGCATCGGCGGCAGCGTCGATGTGGTGCGCCAGTAGACATAGCGCAGGATCATGGTGATGCCGAGCGCCAGGAACGTCGGCCGCCAGATGCCGCCGAGGCGCAGCTTGCGGATGACCGTCATTGCCGCGAGCACGACGAGACCCAGCGTGAACTGGGTCTGGGTCGAGATCGGCCAGGTGGTCAGACCGACGATGGCGCCGGCAAGCAGGAACCAACCGGTTGCAAAGAACAGCTTCGAGGCGCGCGAATGCTTCGGTGCCGCGTCCTTGGCATCATAGAAGCGGCGGTTCTGCCTGGCTTCACCCTGCGGCTCCGGCACCGCCTCGACCGCCGGCTTGGGCGGTAGCTCGGGCATATGCACCGGACGCTGCGGCAGGCGTGCCACCGTGGCGACATGCGGCTTCGGTGCCTCGCGCAATGCCGGCGGGGTCACCGGCGCTGGAGCGGGTGGAGTGCTGACGGCGGCAAGGTGAGGTGCCGGCGCCGGGGCGCGGGGGACCGCTGGAGCCTGGACGAGGGGCTGCTCGACGCTGACTTCGGCGACCGGAGCACTGACCGGTTCGGCCGGGGAAGGAATGTCCTCGACCTCGGCGGAACCGGTCAGT
>DAOMXG010000006.1:0-16221 GCA_035436995.1 Beijerinckiaceae bacterium | reverse complement strand
GGTCTCGGCCGGCCGCTCAGACGCCTGCATCTGCCGGCTTGCGATGCTCTCGGCGGCGCGGGCGATCGCTTCTGCTGCGCGGGCAATGGTCTCGGCCGCAGGGATCAGCGCGGCATCAATCGATGCTGCGGTCTCATCGTCGGCGGCTTCGATCTCTGCCGTCCGGGTCTTGCGCGACGGCTTGGTGATGATCTGCGCCGGCTTCTTCTTCGGCGGTTCGGCACGCGGCACGGCCAGATCGGCGATCTCAAGGGCAGGAAGCGTCCAGGAAATCGTCGCATCGGCGGCAGCGACCGCCATCGGATGATCGGCAATGTGATCAGGGTGGGCGAGGAACAGGATGCGGGGGGCGATCTGCGAAGCGCCGCGCAGCAACTGGATCAGCAGCGCGGTTTCGGCATCGGCCTCGCGGGCGGCGACGAAAATGACGTCAAAGCCATTGGAACGAACCGCCGCGCCGGCCTCGGCCACGGTCGCCGCAATCGCCACCAGCGCGCTGCGGCGCATCATCTCCGATGTCAGCGACGCCACCGACGCGGCATCCTGCGCGACGACCAGAACGCGCGCGGGCTGCTGGGGCTGTAGTTGGGCGGATGCGGTCACGGACGATAGGCCTGCTTCTGGCAATTGACCGCTCAGAAATGACTTGGAAAGAATAAGCAGAAGTGAATTTATACCATCGTTGTCGCGCAGGGGTTGTATTTGGTCCATTGCGCCGCTGTTCTCGATCGGCATGGTTAATAGGGACTGAAATCAGCTACCCGTTGTTGCAAAAACCTTACGTTGCCGCTGCGGGACTTGCACACCGGACCAACGGCGACGCTACGGCGCAGAAGCACAAGTATTCAGTCGGAGCTGCGTCAGGGGGCACTTCGGGAAATGTGCCCTAACCAGCGGGTTGACGGGCACCTCTGGTCTGTGTCAGCTGTCGGCATCGGGGGTTTTCGCGATCTCCCCGTCAGGCGGTATGCCCAAGAATCGCGTCCATTCTCGCTTTTCAGGGAAGGGGCGCGTATGCCGTTTGACCCCAGGTTATCCACCAAAGATCTGTTTCTCAGTCTCGGGCGTGCCGAAGCGCCACTCATCGTCGATGTGCGCATCGACGATGACTTTGCTGCAGATCCCCGGCGACTGCCGGGCTCAGTGCTTTGTTCCCATTCCTCGGTCAAGGATTTCATGGCACGACGATCCGATCGCGTGGTGGCCGTCGTCTGCCAGCGTGGTCTCAAGCTGAGCGAGGGCGCTGCCGCAATGTTGCGGCTCGACGGGATCACGGCGCGCGTCCTGGAGGGGGGCTTTGAAGCCTGGAAAAAGGCGGGGTTGCCGCTGGTGCCGGAAGGAGAAAATCCGCTGGCAGGGGGCGCGGCGCGCAGCCTGTGGGTGACACGCGAGCGGCCAAAGATCGACCGGATTGCCTGCCCGTGGCTGATCCGGCGCTTCATCGACAGAAACGCCGAGTTTCTCTTCGTCAGGGACACCGAGGTCGCGGCAGTGGCTGAGCGATTCGGGGCTATTCCGTTCGATGTCGAAGGCGTGCGCTGGAGCCACAGCGGCCCGGAGTGCACGTTCGATACCATGATCCGCGCGTTTGACCTGATGCATGAGCCGATGCAACGGTTGGCCGCAATCGTGCGCGGAGCAGATACAGCGCGGCTTGACCTTGCGCCGCAGGCGGCGGGGCTGCTGGCTGTTTCACTCGGCCTGTCGCGGCTTTTCAGCGACGATCTTGCCCAGCTCGATGCCGGAATGCTGATCTATGACGCGCTCTATCGCTGGTGTGTCGAGGCGTCGGGAGAAACCCACAACTGGCCTGCGGGGAAGACGCAATGAGACAGGGCGCCGCGACGGCTTCGCTGGCTGAGACATTCCGCGCCTTTCTGACCATCGGCCTCATGTCGTTCGGTGGCCCGGCGGGCCAGATCGCGCTGATGCACAGGATGCTGGTCGAGGAACGACGATGGGTGTCGGAGGACCAGTTCCTGCACGGGCTCAACTTCTGCACGTTGCTGCCGGGGCCGGAAGCGATGCAGCTGGCGACCTATATCGGCTGGCTGCGGCATGGGGTTCTCGGCGGGCTGATCGCCGGCGTTCTGTTCGTCGCGCCTGGCTTCTGCGTGATCCTGGCGCTGTCGATGCTCTATGCCCAGTTCGAAAGCCAGACGTGGTTCACGGCGCTGTTTTTCGGGCTGAAGGCGGCGGTGCTCGCGGTTGTGCTTGAAGCGCTGGTCCGCGTGGCGAAGAAGTCGCTGCGCGGTGGCTGGGCCCATGCCATTGCGGCGGCATCGTTTCTGGCGCTGTTTGCCTTCCGCGTGCCGTTTCCGCTGGTGGTGCTCGCGGCCGGGATTGCGGGCTGGGCGCTCGCAGGCCGGCTGGCGGGCGTTTCTGCATCGGGGACCTTGCCTGCCGCCGACGTGCCAGTGCCGGGCTGGCACCACATCGTGACGACGCTGGCCATCTGGGGCGGATTATGGGCAGCGCTGCCGCTGGCGATGATTGCGCTGTTCGGCGCGGGCACCGTGTTTCCGGCGCTGGCGGTGTTCTTTTCCAAGATGGCGGTGGTGACCTTCGGCGGCGCCTATGCGGTGCTGGCCTATGTGGCGCAGGCGGCGGTGGAGACCTATGGCTGGCTGAAGCCCGGCCAGATGATCGACGGTCTGGCGCTCGCCGAGACGACACCGGGGCCGCTCATCCTGGTGTTGAGCTTTGTCGGCTTTCTTGCCGCCTATCAGGCGCCGGCGACGCTGCCGCCGCTGCTGGCCGGCGTGCTTGGCGCCGTGATGACGACCTGGGTGACGTTCATTCCCTGCTTTCTGTGGATTTTCCTCGGCGCCCCCTTTCTGGAACGCGTGCGGCACAATCCGGCGCTGAAGGGTGCCCTGGCCGGGATCGGCGCGGCGGTGGTGGGGGTTATCCTCAACCTGTCGCTGTGGTTTGCGTTGCAGACGCTGTTTGCGCGCGTCGGTGAGGTTGCCGCCGGACCGCTGCGGCTGCATTGGCCGGAATGGACCAGCCTGGACGGGCAAGCGGCGGTGCTGACCATCCTGGCGATGGTGGCGCTGTTCCGCCTCCATCTGGGAATGATCCCGGTGCTCGGGCTTTGCGCGGTGTTGGGAGTGGCATTGCGGCTGATCTAGCCTGCGGCGGATCGGTATCCCCGCCTTGCGCGGGGGCGCTCGCCCCGCTACATCGGCGGCAGATCAATCCTCAAGCACAAAGAGCCCCGATGTCCCGTCAGTTCATCTACCATATGCGCGGCCTGTCCAAGACCTATCCAGGCGGCAAGCAGGTGCTGAACAACATCCACTTGTCGTTCTATCCCGATGCCAAGATCGGCGTGCTGGGCGTCAACGGTTCGGGCAAATCGACGCTGCTCAAGATCATGGCCGGGATCGACAAGGAATGGACCGGCGAAGGCTGGGTGGCCGAGGGCGCGCGCGTCGGCTACCTGCCGCAGGAGCCCAGGCTCGACGAGACCAGGACCGTGCGCGAGAACGTGATGCTCGCGGTGGCGCGGGAGCAGGCGCTGATCGATGAATACAACGCGCTGATGGCCGATTATTCGGACGAGAATGCCGAAAAGGCCGCCAAGATCCAGGATGTGATCGACGCCGAGAACCTGTGGGATCTCGATTCCCGCATCGATCAGGCGATGGATGCGCTGCGCTGCCCGCCGGATGACTGGCAAGTCGACAAGCTCTCGGGCGGTGAGAAACGCCGCGTCGCGCTGTGCAAGCTGCTGCTCGAAAAGCCCGATCTGCTGCTGCTCGACGAGCCGACCAACCATCTCGACGCCGAGACCACGCAATGGCTGGAAAACCACCTGCGCGAGTATCCCGGCGCGATCCTGATCGTCACCCATGACCGCTACTTCCTCGACAATGTGACGGGCTGGATTCTCGAACTCGATCGCGGGCAGGGCATCCCTTACGAGGGCAACTATTCCTCGTGGCTGACGCAGAAGCAGAAACGGCTGGAGCAGGAGGGCCGCGAGGAGGCCGCCCGCCAGCGCACGCTGGCGCGCGAGTCGGAATGGGTGGCGGCCTCGCCGAAAGCCCGGCAGGCCAAGAACAAGGCACGTATTCAGCGTTATGACGAACTTGTTCAGCGTGCTGAGGAAAAGACCGCGCAGACCGCACAGATCATCATCCCGATTGCCGAGCGGCTTGGCGGCAATGTCATTGATTTCGAAGGGCTTTCCAAGGGATTCCAGGACAAGCTGCTGATCGACGATCTGTCGTTCAAGCTGCCGCCGGGCGGCATCGTCGGCGTTATCGGGCCGAACGGCGCCGGCAAGACGACGCTGTTCCGCATGATCTCCGGCACCGAACAGCCGGACGGCGGCAAGATCGTGATCGGCGATACGGTGCAGCTTGGCTATGTCGACCAGAGCCGCGACAGTCTCGACGACAAGAAGACGGTCTATGAGGAAATCTCCGGCGGCAACGAGGTGATCTACCTCGGCAAGAAGGAAATGAACGCGCGGGCTTATTGCGGCGCCTTCGCCTTCAAGGGCGGCGACCAGCAGAAGAAGGTCGGCATGCTGTCAGGCGGCGAGCGCAACCGCGTGCATCTTGCCAAGATGCTGAAGAAGGGCGCCAACGTCCTGCTGCTCGACGAGCCGACCAACGATCTCGACGTCGATACCTTGCGCGCGCTGGAAGAGGCGCTGGAGGATTACGCCGGCTGCGCGGTCATCATCAGCCATGATCGCTGGTTCCTCGACCGCATCGCCACGCACATCCTCGCCTTCGAGGGCGACAGCCATGTCGAGTGGTTCGAGGGCAACTTTGCCGATTACGAAGAGGACAAGAAGCGGCGGCTGGGGCCGGATTCAGTGTTGCCGAAGCGGATCAATTACCGGCAGTTCACGAGGTGAGAGATGTCAAATGATCAGACAGGCACCGGACGCACCATCCAATTGTTTCTGGTTGATGGCGTTCCCAATGGTCTGATCATTGCTTCGATTCATGGGTGGACAGGCTCTATTCTTGTATCGACCCAATCCACTTTTGCGAAGTTGCTGGCGCGTCCGGAAGCGGATCGGACGGGCATTTATGTCTTGTTTGGCCCGGATCCCGATGATCCGTTGTCGATGCGCGCTTATATTGGCGAAGGTGACAGCGTTCGGGAGCGTGTTGGCCAAAGCGCCAAGACCCGCGCCTTTTGGGAGACGGTTGCGGTCGTTACTACGAGCGATGAAGCCCTAACGAAAGGGCATGTTCGTTATTTGGAGGCGCGACTTATCGAAATGGCCGTCATGGCTGGCCGGGTGACGTTGGACAATGGCAACGCACCATCTGCGGATCGGAAGCGCCTGCCGGAAGCAGACAGAGCCAATATGGAAGCATTTCTTGAAAATCTGAAAGTTGTGTTGCCAGTGGTTGGCTTCGAATTTCTTAAACCCAAGGCGACGCGGACGCTGGCAACGGATTCATCTCTCGGCGACGACAGGTCTCAATTTGAAATTCGACACAAAAGTGGCATCAAGGCTTTTGCATTGGAAATTGATGGAGAATTCATAGTCCGTAAGGGCAGCGAAGCTCTTAAGGATGCTGGCTACAAGCATAACAGCTCTTATGGAGAACTGCGGAAGGAACTCATCGAGCAAGGGAAGATGGTTCCTGATCCTGCTGGCAAACGATATGTTTTTGTTGAGGACTTCCCGTTCAGGAGCCCCTCGGCGGCGGCAGCAGTGGTGCTAGACCGTAATTCAAACGGTCGTACAGAATGGAAAGTCGTTGGCGAAAAGAATTTGACCTACGATGATTGGCAGATAGCCAGATCAAACAGCCCGCTTTGAAATGAAATTCTTTAGGGAAGTTCCTCTTTCTGTAGCCAAAACACCTCCCCCTCGCTCTCCTCGCTGTCGAGCCAGAGGAAGGGAATGTCAGCATACTCACTTTCGATGATCTCGCGCCCGAGGCCGATTTCGCAGAGCAGGCCGCCGCCGGGGTTGAGGTGTTTTTTCGCATCCTTGAGGATGGTGCGCACCAGATCCATGCCATCGGCGCCGCCGAGGTGGGCCATCTGCGGTTCGGCCGCGTATTCGGGCGGGAAGGCGGCGACCTCTGCCGCCGTCACATAGGGCGGATTGGTGAGGATCAGATCGTAGCGGCGGCCTTTCAGCGCGCTGAACAGATCACTTTCGATCAGCGCGACGCGATCCTCCAGCCCATGCTCGTCGACATTGCGGCGGGCGACCTTAAGCGCATCGCGCGACAGGTCGGCGGCGTCGATGGTCGCGTTCGGAAACACATGCGCGGCGAGAATGGCGAGACAGCCCGAACCGGTGCAGAGATCGAGCACGCGGCCGACCTCGGCGGGGTCGCGTTCGTCCGCCAGCGGGCCATCCTCGAACAGTCCGCCCATCAGCATCTCGCCGATATAGGAGCGCGGCACGATCACCCGCTCGTCGACATAGAACGGGATGCCCTGGATATAGGCCTTGTTGAGCAGGTAACAGGCCGGTTTGCGGGTGGTGATGCGCGCCTCGATCAGATCGGCGATGCGCTGGCGCTCGTCGCCGGTCAGCCGCGCATCGAGATAGGGATCGAGCCGGTCGATCGGCAGATGCAGCGCCTCAAGCAGCAGAAACGCCGCCTCGTCATGGGCATTGGCGGTGCCATGGCCGAAGGCGAGTTTGGCGGCGCGGAAGCGGCTGACGGCATAGCGCAGAAAGTCGCGCAGGGTGGCAAGTTCAGGGGGAACATTTGTCATGAGGGCCTCGTCGCTGGCGCCGAGGGATAGACCCGCCGCCGCAGGACGACAAGGCATTCTGCCAGTGGCCCTCGGGATTGACCTGACGGTCAACCTCGGGCCGGTCCCTCGCAACGGGCCTCCGGCCCTGCTCGGCGTCGCATTCGCTCCTAAGCCAACGCCCCTTCATCATGACCTATCGGTCACTCCTGAGCGCCGTTGGCATCACACCGCGATGTTGTCGATCAGCCGGGTGGCGCCGATCCTCGCCGCCACCAGCAGGCGCAGCGGGTGCCCGGCACCGGGGTCCGCCGGGCCGAGCGAAGCGGCATCGCGCAGTTCCAGATAATCGAGCGCGAAGCCGGCGCTGGTGATCGCCGCGCGGCCGGCGGCCAGAACCGTTTCCAGATCAGCGCCGCTACGCAGCCGCCGGGCGCAGTCCTGCATGGTTGCATGCAGGACCGGGGCAACCTTGCGATCGGCAGAGCTGAGATAGACATTGCGCGACGAGAGGGCCAGACCATCGGCCTCGCGCACCGTGGGGCCGCCGAGGACGGTGATCGGCAGGTCGAGGTCGCGGTTCATGCGGGTGATCACCGCCAGCTGCTGGAAATCCTTCTCGCCGTAGATGGCGATATCCGGCATGGCCTGGATATGCAGCTTGGAGACAACCGTGGCGACGCCTGCAAAATGCGTGGGGCGGAACTTGTCCTCGAGCCCGGCCGTTGCCGGGCCTGCAAGCGAAACGGTGGTGACGAAACCTTGCGGATAGATCACCTCCGGGGTGGGGGCATAGACGGCATCAACCCCGGCTTCGGCCAGTTTGGCGCAATCGGCGGCGAAGGTGCGGGGATATTTGGAAAAGTCCTCTGTCGGCGCAAACTGGGTCGGGTTGACAAAAATGGAGACGATGACCCGCCGGGCCTTCCCCTGGGCCATCCGGGCCAGCGAGACATGGCCGGCATGCAGCGCGCCCATGGTGGGCACCAGCGCAACGGTCTCGCCGGCCCTGCGCCAGCCGGCCACGGCGGCGCGCAGATCTGCAACGGAGGAAAGAACCTTCGGGCCTGCCATTTACCTGAACTCCCCTAGCATTCGGCGGTGATAGTCGATGGTTCGGGCAGGGTCGAGCGCTATCATGGTCGAGATGAACAGAGGCATTGCGCCGCCGCCGATCGGGCCGGGACAGGCCGGCAGCGTGTTGCTATGAAGGATGCAGGCTCGAATCGGGTGGGACGATGAAATCAGGCGGGTTCATCGAGGTGGCGTCACCGGGCGAGGCCGTTGACGCGCTGATCGGGTTGCACGGCCAGGCAACCGGTGCCCTCAGACAGGCGCTGGGTCGTTATCTGGAGACGCGCCGCCCGCCCTCCGCAGCCGAGCGGGCGGCATTCCGCTATCCCGAACTCAGGCTGACCTACGAACCCGATGGCGTGCCGCATTCGACACGCCGGGCCTATGCCAAGTTCCAGCGGGTGGGCGTGTATTCGACCACGATAACCCAGCCGGATGCGTTTGCGCCCTATCTGCTCGAACAATTGCAGCCGCTGGTCGCCGAATATGGCGCGCGCATGCAGGTCGGCCTGTCGCGCCAGGAAATGCCTTATCCCTATGTCGTTCAGGCCGGTGACGAACTGGGCCGCGCCGGCATAGGCCCGGCGGAACTGGCGCGGTTTTTCCCGGTGCCGCGGCTTTCGGCAGTGGGCGACGAGGTCGCCGACGGCACCTATCAGGTGGGCGAAAACGAGCCCTGGCCGTTGGCCCTGTTCGATGCGGCGCGCGTCGATTATTCGCTCAAGCGGCTGGTGCACTATACCGGCTCTGACTGGCGGCATGTGCAGCCCTATATCCTGCTCACCAACTACCATCGCTATGTCGAACAGTTCGTCCGCTGGGGCATGGCCCAGCTGGGTGGCGCAACGCGATTCAGCAAAATGGTGCTGCCGGGCAATGTCGAGGTGAAGGAGCCGGGCACCGGCGATGCGGGCGACAGCCTCATTGATATCTCCGCCTGGTCGAAGTTCCAGATGCCGGCCTATCATCTGGCGGGCGAGGGCGGCGGGATCACGCTGGTCAACATCGGCGTCGGGCCATCGAACGCCAAGAACATCACCGATCATCTCGCCGTGCTCAGGCCGCATGTGTTCCTGATGATCGGCCATTGTGGCGGGCTGAGGCAGAGCCAGGAGATCGGGGATTATGTGCTTGCCCATGCCTATCTGAGGCAGGACCGCATTCTCGATGCGCTGGTGCCTCCGGAGATTCCAATTCCGGCGCTGGCCGAAGTGCAGGTCGCCTTGCAGGAGGCGGCGGCCATCGTGACGGGCGAGCGGGGCGAGGGGCTGAAACGGCGCCTGCGCACCGGCACGATCGTCACCAATGATGATCGCAACTGGGAATTGCGCTGGAGCCAGGAACGGCATCGCATCAATCTGTCGCGCGCCATCGCCGTGGATATGGAATCGGGCACGATCGCGGCAAACGGGTATCGGCTGCGGGTCCCGTACGGAACGCTGCTCTGCGTCTCCGACAAGCCCTTGCATGGCGAGATCAAGCTGCCCGGTGCGGCCAGCGCCTTCTACGAACGGGCCGTCGGCCAGCATCTGCAGATCGGGCTCAAGGCCGTCGATCTGTTGCGCGGCAAGCTGGACCAGCTGCATACGCGGAAATTGCGCAGCTTCGAGGAGCCCCCGTTCCGGTGAACCCTACTTGGTTGGCAGGCTGATTTCCTCCAGTTCGGCATGGGCGGGCTGCCGGATATTCGAGTTTTCCGGTGCCAAGTCGACAGCGATGGCTTCGACATCCTCTGCGCTGAAATCGCCGGCTGCGTTCAAGCGCTGCTCGATTTTCCTCAGGCGTTCAGCCAGATCGCCGATTTGGTCATAGACGGCAGGCCGCTGGTTCCAGACCATCCTTGCTCTGTCGCCGCCAACTGTCCGAATGCAGACATCGGTGAGTTTGCACTTCTTGCCAACATTGACCTCGGTCCAGGTGGGGCCACCGATCATGACGGCGCCATACATGACGCCCGCCTTGATCTTGGGAACCCCCTGTTCGATGAGGGCGTCATAAAACATGCGGTGTGTTTTCTTCCAATCCCGCACCTTTCGATCGCAGTAATGATCGTGAAGAACTGCAGCCTTGATGTAACTGCCGTCATACGGTTGACCGATCACAGGCTGCGCCCAGAAGGGGATAGACGCGCCATCCGTCTCAAGGCCCGCCGCAGCTTCCCAGCCAACGCCGCTCTTGTCCTTGAAGGCAAAGTCATTTTTCAGCTTCTTCAACTTGCCATCTTTGCCGCCGGGGTTGTCGACCAACTCGAAGGTGCCAATGAACGCTGCCTGTGCCGTTCCTATCATCAAGAACGACAAAACAGCCAGTATCTTCAAAGATCGCATGGGGCTTCCTCCTCTTGCTCTGCGACAAGTGTCATCACTATCGGCGCATCGCTGTCAGACTGCATCACATGATCGGATGATGGCCCCTTGCCGTGCGCTCAACCACAACGGTAGGAAGCATGGATTGCAAAATACCTTGAGCGCAATAAGTAAACGATATAAAGATATGTTTATATCATTTGCCAGGAGCGATGCTTGCCTGCCTCCCTACCTTTTCCCGCTGCGATTTCTGCGCTGGAAGCGGCCGGTGAACCAACGCGCCTGCGCATTCTGGCGCTGGTTTCGCAGGCGGAGCTGACGGTTACCGAACTGATGGCCATCCTTGGCCAGTCGCAGCCGCGTGTGTCGCGCCACCTCAAGCTGCTGGTTGAAGCGGGGCTGGTGGAGCGGCACAAGGAAGGCGCCTGGGCGTTTTTCCGCCGTTCCGATGCGGCTAGCGCGGCAATGCTGGCTGGTGAAATCCTGCGCTGGATCGACCCCGGCGACGTGACTGTCGCCGAGGACCGGCGGCGCCTGGCGGCGGTGCGGTCGGAACGGGCCAGGCAGGCGGCCCAGTATTTTGCGCAGCATGCGGAGGACTGGGGCCGCATCCGCGCCATGCATGTCCCCGAAAGCCGTGTCGAGGCCGCGATTCTCGACATCCTGGGCGATATCCGGATCGAGGCGATGCTCGATATCGGCACGGGCACCGGACGCATGCTGGAAATTCTTGCCCCGCGTGCGCGGCGTGCCGTCGGCCTCGACGTTTCGCCGGCGATGCTGGCCGTGGCGCGGGCCAATCTCGAACGGGCCGGGATTGGCAATGTCCAGCTCCGGCAGGGCGATGCCTATGCACTGGCGCCGGGCGAGGGTGGTTTCAACCTGATCGTCATCCACCAGGTGCTGCACTTCCTCGATGATCCGGTGCGCGCCGTGCGCGAAGCGGCCCGTTTGCTCGCGCCGGGCGGCCGGCTGCTGATCGCCGACCTTGCTCCGCATGCCGATGAACGGCTGCGCAGCCAGTTCAATCACCGCCGACTCGGGTTCGCACCAGAGGAAATTGCCAGCGTCCTGCGCGATGCGGGACTGGAGGCGATCCGGGTGCGCGCGCTGAAGCCGCTGCCGGGCGAGGGTGACGTCCTGACCGTCATGCTGTGGCTGGGCAAGGACAGCCGTATTCAGACCGATGCGCCATTTTCCAAACAGTCCGTCGAGGTTGCCTGATGATTGCCCCGCTTCTGCGCCACTCGCGCTCTCCGTCCACGCAGCCGCCGCGGGTGTCGTTCGAGTTCTTCCCGCCCAAGAACGATGAAATGGAAGCGACGCTGTGGGCGTCGATCCAGCGGCTGGCGCCGCTCGATCCGAGCTTTGTGTCGGTGACCTACGGGGCCGGAGGCTCGACCCGGGAGCGCACCCATGCGACGGTCCGGCGCATCATCGAGGAGACGCGGCTGAGGCCGGCCGCACACCTGACCTGCGTGGCGGCGAGCAAGGCGGAGGTCGAAGAGGTGATCCGCGCCTATCACGCGGTCGGCGTGCGGCATATCGTGGCGCTGCGCGGCGATCCTGTCGAGGGCGTCGGCCATGCGTTCCGGCCGCATCCGGACGGCTACCGGTCAAGCGCGGAGCTTGTGGCCGGCATCAAGGCGATCGGCGATTTCGATGTTACGGTTTCGGCCTATCCGGAAAAGCATCCCGAAAGCGCCTCGCTTGATGAGGATCTCGACATTCTGAAGGCCAAGATCGACGCCGGCGCGGATCGGGCGGTCACACAGTTCTTTTTCGATAACGATTGCTATTTCCGCTATCTCGATCGCGTGCGGGCACGCGGAATCAGCATTCCGATCGTGCCGGGAATCCTGCCGGTGCAGAGCTTCAAGCAGGCCGCCGGCTTTGCCACGCGGGCCGGCGCCAGCGTTCCGGACTGGCTGGCACAGCGGTTCGAGGGGCTCGACCGCGACGCCGAGACGCGCAAGCTGGTGGCTGCGGCTGTCGCAGTGGAGCAGGTCTACGATCTGCTCGACCGCGGTGTCAGCGACTTCCATTTCTACACGATGAACCGGGCCGACCTGGTGTTTGCCATCTGCCACATGCTGGGGTTGCGGGCCACGTCCGCCGCCTGAGCAAAGCCGGACAATGCTGAAGGATCAACGATGACACAATCTCCGGTGACCCATGTCGACGGCGACGACGTTCGCCGCGCGCTGAATGAAGCCGCCCGGCAGCGCATTCTGGTGCTCGATGGGGCGATGGGCACCGAGATCCAGCAGCTCAAGCTGACCGAAGAGGATTTTCGCGGCTCCCTGTTCAAGGATCATTCGCATCCGCTCAAGGGCAACAACGATATCCTGATCCTCACCCAGCCGGCAGCGGTGCGGAAGGTGCATCTCGATTACTTTCTGGCCGGGGCGGATATCGTTGAAACCAATACGTTTTCCGGCACGACGATCGCGCAGGCCGATTACCATCTCGAAGGAATCGTCAGCGAGCTGAACTTCCATGGCGCGCGACTGGCGCGCGAGGCGGCGTTGCTGGCAGAAAAGCACGATGGCCGGCGGCGGTTCGTGGCCGGTGCGGTGGGGCCGACCAACCGCACCGCGTCGATCTCGCCGGATGTGAACAATCCGGGCTTCCGGGCGGTTACGTTCGATGACCTGAGGATCGCCTATGCGCAGCAGATCACCGCGCTAATCAAAGGTGGCAGCGATCTCATTCTGATCGAGACGGTGTTTGACACGCTGAACGCCAAGGCAGCGATTTTCGCGGCCGAGCAAGCCTTCGCCGCCACCGGCCGGCGGCTGCCGGTGATGATCTCCGGCACGATCACCGACCTTTCCGGTCGCACCCTGTCGGGGCAGACGCCGACGGCCTTCTGGCACTCGCTGCGGCATGCGCGGCCGTTGTCGTTCGGGCTTAACTGCGCGCTCGGTGCGCGCGAGATGCGCGGGCATATCGCGGAGATTGCCAAGGTCGCCGATACGCTGGTCTGCGCCTATCCCAACGCAGGACTGCCCAACGAATTCGGTCTCTATGACGAAAGCCCGGAGGCGATGGCGGCGCTGGTCGCCGACTTCGCCAAAGCGGGCCTTGTCAATATCGTCGGCGGCTGCTGCGGCTCGACGCCGGCGCATATCGCGGCCATCGCCAATGCCGTGGCCGGGCTGGCGCCGCGCGCCGTGCCGGAAATCGCGCCGGCGCTGCGGCTGTCGGGGCTGGAACCGTTCACGCTGACGCCGGACATTCCGTTCGTCAATGTCGGCGAGCGCACCAATGTCACCGGTTCGGCGCGTTTCCGCAAGCTGATCAAGGACGGCAAATACCCCGAAGCACTGGATGTCGCCCGCGATCAGGTGGCGAACGGGGCGCAGGTGATCGACGTCAACATGGACGAGGGCCTGCTCGACAGCGAAGCGGCGATGGTGACCTTCCTCAACCTCGTCGCCGCCGAGCCGGATATCGCCCGCGTGCCGGTAATGATCGACAGTTCAAAGTGGAATGTCATCGAGGCCGGCCTCAAATGTGTGCAGGGCAAGCCGATCGTCAATTCGATCTCGATGAAGGAGGGCGTCGAGGCGTTCATCGACCATGCGAAGCTGTGCCGCGCCTATGGCGCTGCCGTGGTGGTGATGGCCTTCGACGAGCAGGGCCAGGCCGACAGCTACGAGCGCAAGATCGAGATTTGTCAGCGTGCTTACAAAATCCTGACTGAAGAGGTCGGCTTTCCGCCCGAGGACATCATCTTCGATCCGAACGTGTTCGCGGTGGCGACCGGGATCGAGGAACACAACGGCTATGGAGTCGCTTTCATCGAGGCGACGCGCTGGATCCGCCAGAATCTGCCGCATGCGCATGTCTCGGGCGGTGTATCGAACCTTTCGTTCTCGTTCCGTGGCAATGAACCGGTGCGCGAGGCGATGCATGCGGTGTTTCTCTACCACGCCATCCGCGTCGGCATGGACATGGGTATCGTCAATGCCGGCCAGCTGGCCGTCTATGACGCGCTGCCGGCGGAGCTGCGCGATCTGTGCGAGGATGTGGTGCTCAATCGCCGCGCCGATGCGACCGAGCGGCTGCTGGAGGCCGCGCCGCGCTTCAAGGGCGATGGCAAGGCCGAGGTCAAGATGGCGGATCTCGCCTGGCGGGCGCTGCCGGTCGAAAAGCGGCTGGAACATGCGCTGGTCAACGGCATCACCGAGTTCATCGAGGCCGATACAGAGGAAGCCCGCAGTGCTGCCGCCCGCCCGCTGCATGTGATCGAAGGCCCGCTGATGGCGGGCATGAATGTCGTCGGCGACCTGTTCGGCGCCGGCAAGATGTTCCTGCCGCAGGTGGTGAAATCAGCGCGCGTGATGAAGCAGGCCGTCGCCTATCTGATGCCGTTCATGGAAGAGGAAAAGCGTCGCACCGGCGCTGATCAGCGCGCCTCGGCGGGCAAGGTGCTGATGGCGACCGTCAAGGGCGACGTGCACGACATCGGCAAGAACATCGTCGGCGTCGTCTTGCAGTGCAACAATTACGAGGTGATCGACCTCGGCGTGATGGTGCCGGCCGAGCGCATTCTTGAGGCCGCACGCAAGGAAAGGGTCGATGTCATCGGTCTGTCCGGGCTGATCACGCCCTCGCTCGACGAAATGGTGCATATGGCCAGCGAGATGGAGCGGCAGGGGTTCGACCTGCCACTGATGATCGGTGGTGCGACGACCTCGCGCGTGCATACGGCGGTGAAGATCGCGCCGGCCTATCAGGCGGGCCAGGCGGTCTATGTGGTTGATGCCAGCCGCGCGGTCGGCGTGGTTTCCTCGCTGCTCAACACCGACAGCGGCGCCGGATACAAGCAGGCACTCAGAGCCGAATACAGCAAGGTCGCCGAGGCGCATGCCCGTGCCGAGGCCGAAAAGCAGCGCCTGCCGCTGGCGCGCGCCCGTGCCAATGCCTTTAACGCCGACTGGGCCAATTACACCCCGCCGAAGCCGACGTTCACCGGAACGCGTGTGTTCAAGACCTACGGTCTTGCTGAACTCGTGCCCTATATCGACTGGACTCCGTTCTTCCAGACCTGGGAGATGAAGGGGCGGTTCCCGGCGGTGCTGGAGGACGAGAAGCAGGGCGCGGCGGCGCGGCAGCTTTACGAGGATGCGCAGGCGATGCTGACGCGCATCGTCGAGGAGCGCTGGTTCCAGGCGCGCGCGGTGATCGGTTTCTGGCCGGCCAACCGCGTCGGCGACGACATCCGCCTCTATACCGGCGAGAGCCGCCGGGACACGCTGGCAACGCTCCACACTCTGCGCCAGCAGCTGACCCGTCGCGATGGCAAGCCCAATCTCGCGCTCGCCGATTTCATCGCGCCGGAAGGCGTAAAGGCCGACTGGATCGGCGGCTTTGCGGTCTCGACCGGGTTTGGCGAGGAGCGCATTGCCGAACGGCTCAAGGGCCGCAACGATGACTATTCCTCGATCATGGCCAAGGCGCTGGCCGACCGACTGGCGGAAGCCTTCGCAGAGCGCATGCATGAGCGCGTCCGGCGCGAATTCTGGGGCTATGCTGCGGATGAGACCGTGACCAAGGACGGGCTGCTGCTCGAAGACTATCGCGGCATCCGCCCGGCGCCGGGTTATCCTGCCCAGCCCGACCATACCGAAAAGGCAACGCTGTTCTCACTGCTCGGCGCCGAGCGGCGGATCGGCGTCAAGCTCACCGACAGCTATGCAATGTGGCCGGGAGCCTCAGTGTCGGGGCTCTATTTCTCGCATCCCGATGCCTATTACTTCGGCGTCGCCAAGATCGAGCGCGATCAGGTCGAAGATTATGCGCAGCGCAAGGGCATGGCAGTTACCGAGGTCGAGCGCTGGCTCGGACCGGTGCTGAACTATCGGCCGCTGGATGGCGCAGCGGAGGAGTGATCACAACCGATTCTGGATGGAATCGTCTGCAACGTGCCGTCATTGCGAGCGTCAGCGAAGCAATCCAGGAAACGGGTCGGATACTGGATTGCCGCGTCGGGCAGAAGCCATCCTCGCAATGACGGCGAAAGGGCGTGATGCTCTCGATTGAAATCGTCGGTTTCTAGATCACGCTGTGTTGCGGTGGAAACAGACCACAACGTCGTCATGCCCGGGCTTGTCCCGACCATCCACGCCTTTCAACC
>DAOMXG010000005.1:0-34944 GCA_035436995.1 Beijerinckiaceae bacterium | reverse complement strand
CGTGATCGGTATCAATAAGTTAGAGCATGTCTTCTGCGATTGACCGGTATCCACCCAATCGCGCCATGCTCTATGGCTCGGGCGGCCTGAAGTCGTCGAGCCGACCTGGCTTGGGCGGGGCACCGACGCCCTGCACGAACACTTTTCTCGCCTCATCAAGCCGGTTGACCGTCTGTGCGGACAAAAGCTGTCCACCGGTTGTCAACGGCGCGGCATTGAGCGGCATCACTGGTCCCTGGGCCGGCCGCGGAACCAGAGTCGGAGCGGCGGCAATCTCCGGCATCGGCACGCCAAGCATCGCGTCGAACGACGGACTGGCAGGTGCCGGAAAACGCTCCGGGCCAGGAGGGGCCATCACCTGAGGTGGCGGCGGCAGATCTCCTGGGTCAACCTGCGGCGTGGCCGGCTGCTGGGGAAGGGGCGGCTGCGGCTTGATCGCGCCCAACAGCTTTGCCAGCTCCTGGTCAACGAAAAATGCCAGCTTGCGCGCTCCCGCCTTGGTGAAATGCACCCCGTCGGAGGTCCGCAGCCGCACGATCTCGCCACCGACATCAGGACCATTGACCGTGTAATGACCATCCTCTCCGGCGAATGCTTCCCAAATCTCGACAAACGCAATACCCGCAGCCTGGGCACGCGCCCGGTAAAGGTCGTTGAGGGCCGTCAGATCAACACTGTATTTCTCGGAACGCATCACCGGCAATCCGACCCAGATGAGTGGAATCCCCTGCCCCCTGATCGCTGCGACAACATCGTCGATCCGCTTGGCATAGAGTTCTTTCCAGCGCGGCGTCAGCGGTTCGTGCACGCCCTGGTCATCACGAAGCTGCTGGCGATCGTTGGAACCGATCATCAGGACCAGGGCATCCGGTCGGGCACCGGCGGCCAGGTCTCGGAACGCCTTGGGCCAATCATGGAAGTCGTCCCGGACAAGCCCGGACGCATCACGATGTCGCTTGACGAAGCTGACATGCGGCTTCTCGGCATAGAGCTCCTGCAGGCCCTGTCCGAGGAAGACCGACAGGGAATCGCCAGCCACCACAACTGAAACCGGTGGCAGCGCTGGCGGCGGAGCCGGCGCAGGGGCCGCAGGATCACCCGCAACCGATGGCGCATTGGTGTCCGCCGGTGCTGCCGGATCGCCCGGCACAGTCGGCAGGGTTGACGGTGTTGTCCGCCGCGCCGGACGATAGGTTCTTGGCTTGGAATCGGCGCGCGGCGCCGCTTGCGGTATCACCGGCGTGACGCTGCCGCCACGGCGACCGAACAGCCAGTCGAGCGGACCACGATCATTGCGGCCCTTCGGCGCTGTCGTATAGACCGAGGAGCCGTCACCTTGCGCCAACGCCTCGCCGATCGCTCCGGACCAGACAACGACGAGCACGAGCAAGGCAGTCAGCAACGTCCCATAACGATGATGCTGGCGTATCATGGTGCCAGTATAGGCTGAGGCGCGCGCCTTAGCGAGACCCCTTCAGTCGCGCCAGCAGCGCTGGCGTAGCATAGCCATCGGGCACCATGCCCACCGAAAGCTGATAGCGCGTCACCGCCTCGCGGCTCTGTTCACCGAAACGGCCGTCATACTTGCCATTGTAGAGGCCGCGCTGGTTAAGCAGCTTCTGGATGGCGACACCTTCGGCCTTGGTGATCCGCTTGTCGGCCTTGGGCCAACGCCCGGTCAATCCCTCACCGCCGTAGATGGTATCGCCGAGCAGGCCGACGCCCATCGCATAGGCATCGGAGGAATTGTAGGCCTTGATGACCTTGAAATTGTCGGTGATCAGGAATTTGGGCCCCTTGATCCCCGCAGGCAAGAACAGGTTTGCCTCGCCGCGGGACGGCATCGCCTCTTCATCGGCCCGCTTGATGCCGAGCGCGGCAAAGCCGGAAAAGGACTTGCGCCCCAGCGCCTGCTTGAAGTCCAGCCCTTCCGGCAGGATCACCTCGAAGCCCCAGGGCAGACCGCTCTGCCAGCCGTGCTGCTTGAGGTAGTTGGCGGTCGAGGCCAGTGCATCGGGCACCGATCCCCAGATGTCCTTGTGTCCGTCGCCGGTCGCATCGACCGCGTGTTTCATGAAACTCGACGGCATGAACTGGGTATGGCCCATCGCCCCTGCCCACGACCCCTTCATGTCGGCCTTCTCGACATGGCCTTCCTCAAGGATCTGCAACGCGACGATCAGCTCCTTGCGGAAGAAGTCGTCGCGGTATCGGACATAGGCGAGGCTGGCGAGCGCCCGGATCACCGAATGGCCGCCGAAGAAACTGCCGTAGCTCGTCTCCATGCCCCAGATGCCGAGGAACACCCGGCGATCGACGCCATACCGGCGTTCGACCGCCGCAACCGTTTCGCTCCATTGCTCCGCCATGGCGCGGCCGCGGCTGATGCGCGATGTCGAAACCGCGCTGCCGACATAGTCCCAGATGGGCCGGATGAACTCCGACTGCCTTTTGGTCTGCGCCACCACACTCGCATCCAGTGTGACGCCGGCAAAGGCAGCATCAAAGGTGGCGCGCGACACCCCGGCGGCCTGTGCCTCGGGCCACAGGCCTGCGACGAATGCCTTGAAATCGGCGCGCGCCGGCAGAGCCGCAGGGCCCGCCAGCAGAACGACAGCCATCACAAGCGATCGGAGCGCGCGCGTCAGGCTCGGCATGTCAGCCTCCTACCCCAGGGTCCGAAGCGTTCAGGCAGCATTGCGGCTGCGCAGGTGCTGTTCCCACCTGAGCGCCTGACGCACGATCTCTTCAAGATCGTCATGCTTGGGCATCCAGCCAAGCTTCTGGCGAATGCTGTCTGCCTTGGCCACGATGGCGGCAGCATCGCCGGCTCGCCGTCCCTGAACGTTGACCGGAAAATCAACGCCGCTGACCTTCTTGACCATGTCGATGACTTCCCGCACGGAAAAGCCCTTGCCATAGCCGCAGTTGAAAACCGTGCTGATCCCGCCAGAACGCAGGTAGTTGAGCGCCAGAACATGCGCATCGGCCAGATCGCTCACCTGGATATAGTCGCGCACACAGGTGCCGTCCGGGGTCGGATAATCGGTGCCGTAGAGATCGAGGTGCTTTCTCAGCCCGATCGCCGCCTGCGATGCGGCTTTGATCAGATGAGTGGCGTTGGGAGTCGACTGCCCCGTCCGTCCGAATGGATCGGCGCCGGCAACATTGAAGTATCGCAAGGCGACATAGCGGAAGTCGTAGGCCCGGGCGGAATCTTCCAGCATCCACTCGGTCATCAGCTTCGAACGGCCATAGGGCGAGCAGGGCACCTGCGGCGTATCTTCGGAGACCGGCATGATTTCCGGCTCGCCATAGGTCGCCGCAGTCGAGGAAAAGATGAACTGATTCACGCCGGCCTTGATCGCCGCGTCGATCAGGTTGCGCGAGGCCATGGTGTTGCCGGCGTAGTAGCCGAGCGGATCGGCAACCGAATCGGGAACCACGATCTTGGCAGCGAAGTGACAGATAGCGGTCACTTCCTGGTCCCGTATGATGCGTTTGACCAGATCCTGATCCGCCACGTCGCCGCCGAAGAAGGCCACATCCGGCGGAACCGCCCAGGCAAAGCCGGTGGAAAGGTTGTCCAGAACAGCCACCCGTTCGCCGCGGTCACGCAATGCGTGCACCATATGGCTGCCGATATAGCCAGCTCCACCTGTTACCAGAACTGTCATGACCACTCCTAAATCTGTCGCCTGTCCGGTTACCGGATGGGAACTATGGACAGAAAAGATTGCTCCCCTGCTGTGATACCCTCCGACAGTTCAAGGATCGTTAAGCAAGTTTGCGGCAGACAAGGCCGCCGGCGCTCTTTAAGTGCAAATCTGCAAAGGATCGCCGCTTATTCTGCTTCGCTGCCAACTGCACTTAGGACAGAACAATGAGCGTGAAGAAAATCCGCAAGGCCGTCTTCCCTGTGGCCGGACTCGGCACAAGGTTTCTGCCGGCGACCAAGTCCGTGCCTAAGGAAATGATGACGGTGGTTGATCGCCCGGTGCTGCAATGGGTGGTCGATGAGGCACGCGAGGCAGGCATCGAGCATCTGATTTTCGTCACAGGTCGCAACAAGGCGGTGATCGAGGACCATTTCGACATCGCCTACGAACTGGAAGCGACCCTGAAGGAACGCGGCAAGCTCAAGGAACTCGAACAGCTGCAGAAGGACCTGCCACCGGCCGGCATGGCGACCTTCACCCGCCAGCAGGCGCCGCTCGGCCTTGGCCATGCGGTCTGGTGCGCACGTGACATCGTTGGCGATGAACCCTTCGCCGTGATGCTGCCCGACATGCTGTCGAAGGGCTGCATGAAACAGATGGTCGCTGCCTACGAGCGTCACGGCGGCAACATCATCGCGCTCGAGCAGGTGCCGATGGACCAGACCCATCAATACGGCATCGTCGCGGTTGGCGCCGCCCACGGTCGCGTGCACGAACTCACCGGCATGGTCGAGAAGCCGCCCAAGGGCACAGCGCCTTCAAACTACATCATCTCCGGCCGCTACATCCTGCAGCCCGAAATCTTCGATATCCTTTCGGCCAAGGAGAAGGGTGCCGGCGGTGAGATCCAGCTCACGGATGCCATGATCAAGCTCATGGCAGGCCAGAAATTCTTCGGTCTGCACTATGACGGGCGGACCTACGACACAGGCTCCAAGATCGGCTTCCTTTCGGCGCAGATCGCCTATGGGCTCGACCGCGCCGAACTGCGCGACGAATTTCTCGACGAAATCAGGCGGATCGCCGGGCTCTGAAGTCAACCGACAACCAGCGCCCTGTCACGCAGATTCCAGCGCCGGCCCTACGCCTCGATCATCTGTCGCTGCTCGACGGACTGGGCCGGATCGCGCATCCTGATCATCACGAACCTGCCTGACCAATCGCCGGGGATGATCCATTCCCCTTCAATCTCGGTGCGCTCGGCATTGATCGTGCCGATGTAGATGACGTCCTGGTGCTGGTCGGATGCCGGCAGGTAGGTCTTGACGAAGCGCAGAGTGGCGCCCCCGACCGCGCCTTCCAGCATGGCCTTGAGCTGCTGCGCAACCTGACCCGGCCGACGACCCGTTTCATGAATCGAGCCGCTGATCTGCCGGCCGGATTCGATCAGCGTAGCGGTGAACTGCACCGGCTCCAGCAGCAGCGGATAGGCATATTGCCCATGCCAGACGCCCGTCAGGCTGTCCGCCTGCCTGCCTGATCCGGCCATGAATCCCTCCCAAGCCCGCTTCCGATCATCAGGGTTCCATTGTTCTGCAATCGGCCTGAATGGCAGTAAAACGGCGGCGCAGCGCCTGTGGCCGTCTCGCAACAGACGTTCAGATTTGTCGTGCAGTGCCCGCGGCTTGGGCAGAGGCGCAGCCCGTTGCCCAACGGTCAGGCAGGGCGCCCACCCATTGACATTGCTCCTTCGCGGCCCCGCGCGCTTTGTCAAGGCATGATGACTCGCACATGCGAGGGATCGCGAACAGGAAGCGAGATGACCATGACTGCTCCCAAGAATAGCCTTTTCCGCCCCGTCCTGCTGGCGTCAGCCCTGCTCGCCGCGGGCACGGCCACCGGCGCCGATCTGGAGAAATCCAAGAAGGCAATGCCTCCGGTTGCCCCTGCCGCCGCACCGGCCTGGGATATGACCTTCGGCGCCCGCATCGTGTCCGACTACAACTTCCGCGGCATCAGCCAGACCAACCGCAAACCCGGCGTCCAGGGCTATGCCGAACTGACCTATCAGTGGCTCTATGCCGGAATCGCCGGCTATTCGGTCGACCTGCCGACAAAGCCGCTCGCCGAGATCGACTTCACCTATGGCATCCGCCCGAAGGTTGGACCATTCACCTTCGACATTGGCATGATCCACTACTATTACCCGCGCGAAAAGCAGTATGTCGACGGCTTCGGCGCGATCTGGACGCCGAAGAATACCGATTTTTACGAGATCGCCGGCAAGGCGCTCTATTCGTGGGAAGATAAGGTTTTCATCGGCGCCAACCTGTTCCATTCGCCGAACTGGCTCGGCACCGGCGCGACCGGTACCTATTATTCAGGCACGCTCAAGGTGGTTCCGCCGCTGCCGATCGAAGGGCTGGCCGTCTCAGGCGAGCTTGGCCGCTACGCACTTGGCAAGACCAGCGCCTATCTCGGCGGGCTGGACCTGAAGGACTACACCTATTGGAATGCTGGCGTTTCCTATACCTACAAGGCAGCGACACTGGATCTGCGCTATCATGATACGGATCTGTCGAAGGCGAACTGCTTTCTCAACACCTCCGATCCGCGCGGCATCGTTTCCGGATCGGGGCAGTCGAAATGGTGCGGAGCAGCCTTTATCGCAACCCTGTCGCTGGACTTGTCAGCCTCCGGTCTCGGCCTGATCAAATGATCCCGCAAGACCTCTCCGGTAACCTGTCCGGCAGGACGGGGCGGCGGGCGACTTGAGGCACCGGAGGCGCCGGACGGAAGGCTTTGCCCCACCGTTCCGGCGCGATCGGCCAGGGTCCCGACCCTGGATCAGCTACGCATGCGGGCCAGCAGCTTCTCCTGCATCTGGCTGATGCGCTGCAGCTTGGAGATCTCGGTGGGGCGCATGTTGAGCATGGCCTGCACCCATCGGGCTGCGCTGTCGCGCAAATCCTGCTCGTAGTGGCGGTTCGCCTCGTAGGTCATGCCGTAGATGGCCAGCCGTGCTGCCGCGCTTTCAAGATTTGTCTGGCAATAGTTACGGATCCAGTCCTCGCCCTGATTGGCCTCCACCACCGCTTCGAGACCGCCGCGTGCACGGAATTCTTCGGCCGAAATCTCGTCGCCCGACAACAGCAGCGCTTCGGCCGCCATCGGCCCAAGCTTGCGCGACAGAACCGGCACAGCCGTGATCGGGAAATGATTGAAGCGGATTTCCGGGTAGCAGAAGCTGGCCTGCCGTTCGGCAATCATGATGTGGCATGAGCGCGGCGCATCGATCCCGCCGCCCAGGGCCTTGGCGTGAATCGTCGAAAGCGTGATCACCGAGCCATAGCAGCCCGACGCATTGCCGATCGCCCCCTGGACCGAAGCCTCGGCGTAGTCCATCAACCTCGACCGGTCACCGGTGGCGATGCATTCGAGATAAAAATCAAGATCGCCACCAAGTGTAAACACGCCGCCGCGGCCGCGGAATGCCAGAAACCGCACCGGCCGGTCGTGTGGCCGCAGATCCGCCCACAGATGGCCAATCGCCTTCTGAACCGCAACAACGCTGTCGAGCAGTTGCAGGGTGAAGATCGGCTTGGGTTCCGGACGGATCGTCAGCCAAAGCAGTTTCAGCTCGGCCTCGAACTCCAGTTCGACCTGCGGCAGTGGGCCAGCCCAACCATAAATTGCATCAAGGACATCAGAAGAAACTGATTGCTTAAATGCAATGGATGCAGCAACGGACATTGAAACACTCGCGAACTTCGGCACCCGGACCAAACTCCAGCTACCTTGGAGCAGCTACACTGCCTCGAGTGATGCAATTTGTAAACGTTACTATTTGCAAAAATTAAAACGGAGTTAACGCTACCGGGACTGTTTCGGAATGAAACAGCAGACTAGAACAGCCAACGGTTGTATAGTCGGCAGAAGGAACGCACCCGTCGCTTCCCAACCGCTTCAATGTCCCGGAATTCGGGATTTTGCTCTCATGCGGCCTGGCTCAGCCGCGCCGAGGCCTCGCTCCAGGGCGCCGGTCGACCGTAATGGTAGCCCTGCCCGCGGTTGACCCCGATCTGCGCCAGAACATCGCCCTGGGCCGCTTCTTCGATACCTTCGGCGACTGTCTGAATGCCGAGACTGCGGGCGAGATGACACACCGCTTCCACTGTTGCGCGCGATGCCCTGCTTGCCTCGATATCCTTGACGAAGCAGCGGTCGATCTTGACGCAGTAGAACGGGAAGGACGCCAGATAGCTCAGCGACGAATAGCCGGTGCCGAAATCGTCAAGCGCACATTTCACGCCCATGTCGCGCAACTTGATCATCGTATCGCGCACCGATCCAGAATCATCGATCAGCACCGATTCGGTCACTTCCAGCGTGAGCTGGCTGGCTGGAATGCCGCTTTCCGCAAGGGCCGAACGGACCACCTCCAGCAGGCGCTCCCCCGAGGCGAACTGGATCGGCGAGACATTGACCGCGACCGAGACGTGACGCGGCCAGGTCGCGATCGAGCGCGCCGCCTCATGGATGGCCCATTCGCCGAGTTCGACGATGAGATTTGTGCTTTCAGCAACCGGGATGAATTCCGACGGCGGAATGAAGCCGCGTTCCGGATGTTTCCAGCGCATCAGCGCCTCAAAACTCACGATCGTCTTGGTATTGAGATCGATGATCGGCTGATAGTAGAGTTCGAGGCCGCCCTTGACCAGGGCCTTGCGCAGATCCTCTTCCATGTCACGCAGGCGAGCCGCGGCCTGCCCCATCTCGGTAAGGTAGGCCATCGGACCAATCGACTTCTCCTTGGCCCGATACAGCGCCAAATCGGCGGCCCGCTGCAGTTGCAGCGCCGTCGTACCGTGATCGGGGAACATCGAAAAGCCGATCTTGACCGGAGCCTTGAGCGAACGTCCCTCGATCATAATCGGCCGTTCGAGACTCTGCGACAGCCGGGAAAGCAGGCGCATGGCATGGGCTGAATCGGTGACATCCAGGACGACGATGAACTCGTCACCCCCGAGCCGGCCAACAAATCCGTCATCCCTGACGAAGCTCTGCAGGCGGCGACCGACGGCCTGGAGGGTGAGATCGCCCGCCTCATGGCCAAAACGGCCGTTGATTTCCTTGAACTGGCAAATATCGAGATAGGCAACGGCAAAGGAATTGGGGCGGTCGCACCATTGGCTGAGGCGGACATTGGCTTCATGGCGGTTGAGCAACCCGGTCAGATCATCAAAGCGCGCCAGATGCTCGATCCGTGCCTGTGCCTTGCGCGCCGCAGTGACATCTTCCGAAGTCATCAGGAAGCCGCCACCCTCGACGGGCGTCAGAATGACATCAAGGATATGTCCGCTCTTCAGCGAAAGATCGAAGCGTGGCCGACCGCCGTTCTGCTGCATGTCGGTCCAGGCCTTGTGCAGGGCACGCGCTGAAACACGGTCAAGCACACCACGCACAACCAGCAGCGAGGCCAGCTGGTTGGCCGGCAGCGCGTGCGTGTTGCCGGCGTCGCTGACAGACAGGAAATCGAGAAAGCGCTGGTTGGAAACGGTCAGGCGCCCGGCCTCATCGAACAGCGCCAGCCCCTGGCTCATATGAGCCAGCGCGATGTCCAGCATGCGGTTTTTCTCGCGCACTGCCTGGGTCAGTTCCTTTTCACGGGCGGTTGCGACCGACAATGCGACCAGATTGCGGTGAACCGAGCGGGTCTGGACGACATTTGAGACAATGAACAGGATGGCGAACAGACCGATCAGATTGTAGTCCGGCATCGACGACATGAAGAAGGCGACGGTCAGCGGGCCAACCGTGACCAGCAATTGAGCGGCAACAAAACGCGGGCGGGCTGCATTGCGCGCCACAAACCCGGAACTGAAAGCAATGGCCGAGGTCACCGAGGCAATCTGCGCCGCATCGCTGTGCGTCATCAGAATGGCAATCACCGCTGCCGTGCCCATCAGCAGGCTCTGCAACATGGCCCCAACGACAAAATGGCGCTCGTAATAGCGCAACATGGCAATGGTCGTGATGTCGCCGACGGCAGTGTTGAAAAACCGAGTGAATGCGAGCCGGTAGAGATTGATCGCCAGCGCAGCGATCAGCCAATAGACGAACAGGATTTCGCCACTTGCATAAAGGCAGATTGCCCCGGTCGCCAAAGCCGCAACCGCGCCTGAAGCCAGCGATGCGGGCGACGAAAACAGAGATGAGACGAGGACCTTGACCTTGTCAAAGCTCTCCTCGGCTGCATTCTCGACAAGGGTGATGCCGGCATCGGCCAATGTGTGTTGATGAGGCATTGTAGCTTTTAAGCTTTGGCGCTCTTGTTTTTGATCACCCCGCGAGTCGCCTTCCCGCAGGATGAGATTTTGGCATCAGCAGAACCATCATTGCGGCAATGAGCTAATATGGTGTTAACGCTGTATGCGACAACGCAAGGACAGGTCCGGGATATTTCATCTGTGCAATCACGATAGGCGCCGCCCAATCGGTGCCGCTGAAATTCCTGAACAAGCGGGTTACCGGCTCAGCGCTGGATTCTCAGGCCCAGCAGGAAAACATGGGCGAGGTAGCTTTGCCCGGCATTGTCCGAGAGCCCGCGCTCATAGGCATAACTGCCCCTGACAACGAAGGTGCGGTCGATCTTGTAGTCAAACTTGAGGCCAGCGTTGATGGTCTGCTCCATCAGTCCGATACCCTGATAAAGTGTCTGGGAATAGCCGAGCGATCCGGTGACGGTCACATTCCGCAACAGGTCATGCGCCAGATCAACGCTGACCTTTCGATTGACCGCACCGCTTGATCCGACGGTCGCGGTTTCGACGAACTCGGAAGTGCCCTTCAGGGTCATCTTGGTCAAGGGCGACATCTGCCAGACCAGCGAGGCATCGATCAACAGACCGCTCAGATGATCGAGCCGTGAATCGTCATACCGGCGCATCCCGTATCCGGCCGATACATCCCCTGTCAGTTGCTGCGTCACCTCGAATGTGGTGCCGACCCGTCCGATGACCCCATCCGACGAACGCCTGTAGCCGCTGGCATTGAACTCTCGATCATATTGCCGGCTATCGACCATTGCTTCGACATAGGGCACAATTCCCGGCGTAATTTCATAGGCTCCGCGCAGCCTTGCGCCATAGGTCGTGTAGTTGCGGTCGCTCTGATCATAGCTCAGTCCGGCATAGGTGACGCCCTGATCATAGGTGGCGCGATCGACGTTGGCCGCAGCAGTGATCGAGGCATAGCCGAATTTCTGGGTGACGCCGATGCTGCCGCTGTGGGTATAGAAAGCCGGCCGCCCCTTCACCGCGCTGGTCAGGTCCAGGCTGCCCGGCCGCTGGGTATCGACCTTTTCCTTCAGTTCGAGATTGAGCGTGGTATCGCGCGATATGTCGCCACGGAAGGTCAGCTTGGCATCCAGTGTCGGCCGGTCGGCATCGTTGACGTCCTGAAACAGCAGATAGGCACCCTTGAGGTCGAACTGGAGCTGATGGCGCGACCAGTCGCTGACAACCGAAACCTCAGGCGCAACCTGGTAGAACTTCGATCCCTTGACGGCACTGCCGGAACCGCTGCGCAGGGGGTTGCTGTCATAGCCGGCCTGCAGATCGACAGCCGCATGGACGGTGAGACCGCCAAGACGCAGACCCAGCGGCGCATAGGGATCCTCTTCCTTTTTCTTCTTCTTGCGCGGCACCATCGGTTCGGTGAGGCCGGGCGCAACGATATCCGGCATGGCCCGCGGCGCGGCCAACGGCGGCGCTATGCCGGCAACCGGCTGGGCCGGGCGGGCGGGAGCGATGACAGCCCGGTTGGGTGGCCGGGTCAGGGTCGCTGCGGAGCGCGTTCTCTTGCGCACGGCGACGCGGGTGTTGGAATTGACCACCGAATTGCCGGCCAGTTCCGCAGGATTGGCAGGCGTTGCATTGCCGCTTCGCCGCGCAGGCAGGCCCGGATCGGCATCGAATCCCGTTGTGCCCGACCGCATGCGACCGGGATCCGCATTGCCGGGATCATAGAGGCGGTCCGTCGACTGACCGACCGTGCCGCGCACCTGTGCCAACGCCGGCCCGCCGATCAGCGCGGTCGTCAGTGCCAGCAGCGCCGGCAGAAGGGAGCGGGCAACGGCCACGGTCACGTCGAAGGGCACTCTCGAATCAGCAGCAGCCGGAAGAGACTCCGGAACCGTTAACGGACGTAAACGCTTATGGTTAACGCTCCGTTGATTTTCCTGGCGCGGGACTGGCCGCACCGGGCCCATTCATGCTAACCGGTCGCCATGTCAGCAGCGGCTCCCACGATCGCCTCCGCGCTCCGCACACTTGACCGCGAGACCAAGGGTCTTGCCGCGCTTTCGCGTGCGCTCAACGACGGCCTTGGCGCTCCCTTCGCCCAGGCCGTGACCCGCATCGCCACCACCCGCGGACGCACCATTGTCACGGGAATGGGCAAATCCGGGCTGGTCGGCCGCAAGATCGCCGCAACGCTCGCCTCCACCGGCACGCCGGCTCACTACGTGCACCCGGGCGAAGCCAGCCACGGCGACCTTGGCATGATCACGCCGGATGATGTGGTGCTGGCACTGTCCTGGTCCGGCGAAACAGCAGAATTGGCCGATATCATCTCCTATTCACGGCGCTTTGGCGTCGGCCTGATCGCCCTCACCTCTGCCTCGGACTCGACTTTGGCACGCGAGGCGGACATCGCGCTGGTGCTGCCCAAAGCAACCGAAGCCTGCCCCAACGGTCTGGCGCCCACCACCTCGACCACGATGCAGATGGCGCTGGGCGATGCGCTGGCGGTGGCGCTGCTGGAAGCGCGCGGCTTTACTCCGGAAGAATTTCGCCAGTTCCACCCCGGCGGCAAGCTGGGCGCACGCCTGACCTATGTCCGGCAGGTGATGCATGTCGGCGCCGCCGTGCCGATCGTTGCCGCCGGCACGCTGATGGCCGAGGCCATTCTGGTGATGACGGCGCGCGGCTTCGGCTGCGTCGGGGTAACCGATACAACAGGCGCGCTCATCGGCATCGTCACCGATGGCGACCTGCGCCGCCACATGCGGCCCGATCTGACCACCCTGCCGGTCGATCAGGTGATGAGCCGGGCGCCGCGCACCATCTCCGGTGACGATCTCGCCGTCGAAGCGCTGGAAATGCTCAACCGCAACCGCATCACCGCCGTGCTGGTGGTCGATGGCGCAGGGCGGCCCGAAGGCATCCTGCATCTGCATGATCTGCTCAGGCTGGGCGTGGCCTGATTATCTATCTTCTCTGCTACGTCATCTATCACACCAGCGGACTTCCGGAGTGGCCGATCGGTCAGAACGGAACAGAGCTGGTCACGAGCCAACGCGACGCCGAGCAAGGCCAAAGGCATGGTTGCAGGGAAATGGTCCGAGGCTGACCGACAGGTCAAACCCGTGGACCAAAGGCATCATCATATCGCTTTTTCTACCTTCAACGTGCCGCCGTCGACACCGACGACCTTGACTTTCGCGCCCTCCGGCTGGTCGGCGCCGCTGACGCGCCAGGACGTGTCGTCGATCCTGACGCGGCCGAACCCGCCGGAAATCGCCTCTTCGAGCGTGAATGTGCGGCCGATCAGTTGCTCAACCCGGTCGTGTAGCCCGTCGGCGGCATCCGCGCGACTGCGCTGGTAGTGCAGCTTCCAGGCGATGACCGAGGCCACGACGGACAGCAGCCCGAACAGGATCAGTTCGGCTTCCCAGCCCATGGTAACGAGGGCGGTGATGCCGCCCATCGCCAGAGCGGCAAGCCCGATCCACAGCGGAAAACCGCCCGGAATGAGCAGTATCTCGACGGCAATCAGCCCGAAGCCGAGCGCCAGCCAGCCCCAAAGACCCAGCGAGCCCATCATCGCCGCTTACTCCACCTTGCCGAACGGCGAGGCAGGCTTGCCCCCGTGAGGCGGAACAGAGCCGAAGCCTTGCGACCTTTGAGCTGCCTGGCCACCGCCAGGCGGTCCGCCCGGCGAAGCGTTGCGGGTGATTTCGGCAATGCCGGCCAGCGTGCCGGCCAGCCCCGCCGTATCCATCGGGACGATCATCACCTTCTGGTTGTTGGCGGTGGCGAACTGGCCGAGCGCGCCGACATACTTCTCGGCGATGAGATAATTGACTGCCGCAGTATCGCCCCCGACGATGGCTGCGGACAGCACCTGGGTTGCCTTGGCTTCCGCCTCGGCCTTGCGCTCGCGTGCTTCCGCATCGAGAAAGGCCGCCGTCTTGCGCCCTTCGGCAGCGAGGATTTCCGCCTGCTTGTGCCCTTCGGCCCGCAGCACCTCGGCCTGTTTGAACCCTTCCGCCTCAAGGATGTTGGCGCGCTTTTCGCGCTCGGCCTTCATCTGTCGACCCATCGCCTCGACCAGATTGGCGGGCGGCACGATATCCTTGATCTCGATGCGTGTGACCTTCAGCCCCCATGGCGAAGCCGCCGCATCGACCACACGCAGCAGCCTGGAATTGATCTCGTCGCGATGCGACAGGAGCTGGTCGAGATCCATCGATCCCATCACGGTGCGGATGTTGGTCATGGTCAGGTTCATCAATGCCTGATGCAGGTTGGCGACCTCGTAGGAGGCACTCGCCGCGTCCAGAACCTGGAAGAACACCACCCCGTCCACCTGAACGGTGGCGTTGTCCTTGGTGATCACCTCCTGGGTCGGCACATCCAGCACCTGCTCCATCATGATGACCTTGTGACCGATGGTCTCGATATAGGGAATGACCAGCCCCAGGCCGGGCGACAGCGTCCGGTTGAAGCGGCGGAAGCGCTCCACCGTATAATTCATGCCCTGGGGAACCTGCTTGATACCGGCCATCAGCGTGATGATGGCAAAGACAAAAAGCATGAGTGCAAAAATACCGCCGCCACTCAGATCCATCGTCCGCTCCCCAGTCCGTGGTTCGATCACGATATGCGATAGGTGACGCCGCGTTGAGTAAATTGCAAGGGCCGGAGGCGTTCACACCAGCCCGCTGCCCTGCTTCCTATGCGCGCACAATGTGGCGGACGGTGCCCGGCAATCCATCGCTCGGCGCATTTGCCAACAGGGAAAGCTGGCGAAAGCGATCTGCCCAGCCAGTCCGAAGAGCCCTTCGGGACTGGCCAATCGGCCAACCACATCATCAAGCCCCTGATTGAACCCGATCATGCCAAGCGCGACTTCTGCCGTCAGCAGCGTGGCAAGGGCTGCTGTTCCCATGGCCAGGCGTGGAGCGAACGCAACAGCCACCAGCCAATGCGATGCTATCCGCCGCGCCAAGGGCCAGAGCAATACCAGCATCACCGGCACTTCCACCAGGACAGCCCAGAGTGGACCGATGCGCGGCGTGACCAGACTTACCCGTATAACGCCGAACAGAAACCCAAGGGCGAAGGCGGCCGCGCCGTAGACAAATCCGGCGACGGTTCCCCGCCTCACGGCAGCAGGTTCCGCTGGTCGAGTTCCGTCGCCTCGGCGCGGATGGCAGCCTCACTTTCCGGCATCGCATGGATGTCCTCGACCCAGCCCATCAACTCGCGCCGCACCAGTGTCTCAATGACATCGAGTCCGGGACCGCTGGCGTTGAGCGCCGGGATATAGCTGAAGTTCTCGCCGCCATTGTGCAGGAAGATCTCGCGGTTTTCGCCGTCGAGTTCCTCGAGCGTCTCAAGGCAATCGGCGGAAAAGCCGGGTGCCACCATCACCAGCCTCTTGATCCCCTTCTTGGCCAGCTTTTCCACCGTCTCGTCGGTGTAGGGCTGCAGCCAGGGATCATTGCCGAAGCGCGACTGGAACGAAATCACATAGCGGTCCTTGTCCCAGCCCAGCGCCTCGCGCAGCAGGCGCCCGGTCTTCATGCAATGGCAATGGTAGGGATCGCCGGCCAGATGATACTTCTTCGGCATTCCGTGGAAGGTGGCGAGCAGGACTTCGGGCTCGAAATCCAGCGTTGCCAGATGGGCACGGATCGACCGCGCCAGCGCATCGATATAGACCGGATCGTCATGATAGGCGGGGGCAACGCGCACGGCCGGCTGCCAGCGCAGCTTCATCAGCGCGCGGAAGGCATGGTCGGCGGCGGTCGCGGTCGTCGCGGCGGCATATTGCGGATAGAGCGGCACCAGAAGGATACGTTCGCAGCCCTGTTCCTGCAGCGCACGAATGCGGCTTTCGGTGGTCGGATTGGCATAGCGCATCGCCCAATCGACGATGATGTTGGGATAGCCTGCGAGGCGCCCGGCAAGCTGCTCGGCCTGCTCGCGCGTGATGGTCTTGAGCGGCCCCTCGTTCTTTTCGTTGTTCCAGATGGTGGCGTAGTCCTTGCCCTTCTTGCCGGGGCGCACTGTCAGGATGATGAGGTTGAGGATCGGCCACCATTTCCACCTCGGCTCCTCGATCACCCGCTTGTCGGAAAGGAATTCCTTCAGATACCGCCGCATTGACCAGTAATCGGTGCCGTCGGGTGTGCCGAGATTGAGCAGCAGCACACCGATCTTGCCATAAGGCACATCGGGGTGGCCGGAGGGGCGGAACAGGTGGGGAGCAACGGGCTGGGACATACCCGCTATGTAGGATATTTTCGGCCGCCTGCCAGCCCTTGCCTGCATCACAAATCGGCTGTTCTATGATCTGGCCGCGTGATGTGAACCTGCCCGGGGTGACAGCGGCGCCCGCGGGGACCAATGGAGCCTGACCCATGACCGAGCTTACCCGGCGTGACACATTCCGGATCGCGGTAGCAGCGGGACTTGCCAGCGCCACGGTGGTGGCATCGAGCGCCGAGGAGGCGCTGGCCCAGGCTGCCGCGCAGAAGGCAACGCCGACCTTCCGGCTGCTTCTGGTCAACGACATCTACAAGATGTCGGGCTCCGCCCCCGGGCGTGGCGGCTTTGCGCGCCTGGCCGCGATCGCCCGCACCGAGCGCGCCACCGGCGTCCCGATGATCTACGCCCATGCCGGCGACATGTATTCGCCCTCGCTGATGAGCGGCTTTGATCAGGGTGCCCATACGGTGGAACTACTCAACGTGGTGCCGCCCGATGTGTTTGTGCCGGGCAACCACGAATTCGATTTCGGCAAGGAGGTCTATCTCAAGCGCCGCGCCGAGATGAAGGCGCCGTTCCTCGCTGCCAACCTGCGCAATGAGGATGGCGCGCCGCTCGCCGGCCATGAGGACAGGCGCATGTTCGAGATGGGGCCGGTCAAGGTCGGCGTGTTCGGCGTTGCGCTGGCGACCACCCCGCTGATGTCCTCGGCCGCCGGCTTCCGCTTCACCGACGAGATGGCGGCGGTTCAGGAGCAGGCAAAGGCCCTGCGCGAGGCCGGCGCCGACATCGTCGTGGCGGTCACCCACACCGACATGACGACGGATTTCAACATCGTCCGCTCGCGTCATGTCGATGTGCTGCTGACCGGCCATGATCATGATCTGCGCATCTACTACGACAACCGAGTCGCCATGGTCGAATCCGGCGAGGAGGGCGATTACGTCACAATTGTCGACATGTATTGCACGATCGCCGAAAAGGATGGCAAGCGCACGGTGACCTGGCGGCCGGTGTTTAGGCCGATTGATTCGTCCCATGTCACCGCCGATCCCGAGGCTGACGCCATCGTCAAGAAATACGAGGCCGAACTCAGTCGCGAACTCGATGTGGTCATCGGCAAGACCGCCGTTGACCTCGACAGCCGCAGCGCCGTGGTCCGATCTCAGGAAGCAGCGATTGGCAACCTCATGGCCGATGCCATCCGTGCTTCGACAGGCGCCGAGGTGGCGGTGATCAACGGCGGTGGCATCCGTGCCAACAAGCAATACCCGGCGGGAGCCACGCTGACACGACGCGACGTGCTGACGGAACTGCCGTTCGGCAATTCTACGGTGATGGTGGAGGTTGCCGGCAAGGACCTGAAGGAAGCGCTGGAGAACGGGCTGTCGCAGGTGGACAACCGCGCCGGTCGGTTTCCCCAGATTTCGGGCATTAAGCTGGTTTACGATCCCAAGGCACCGGCCGGCAACCGCATTGCCTCGATCGAGGTTGACGGCAAACCACTGGACCCGGACAAACGATACAAGGTCGCCTCCAACGACTTCATGTATGGGGGCGGCGACGGATACTCCGCGCTTGGGCGCGGCCGCACCCTCATCGGCAAGACCGACGGAACGCTGATGGCCAATGTGGTGATGGCCTATATCCGCAAGCTTGGAACCGTCGAAAGCAAAGTCGAGGGACGCATCACCGCGCGCTGATCATTGCCTAGCGCCAGCCAAACGACAGCCTCCGACAATATGGCAGGCATTGGCCGGTTGCCCGGCTCCCATGGCCGATTACTGCCCAAATCGCGGCGGATTGCCACAGTGATCGACACAATGATTTGCGCCATCCCAAGCTACGGGCTGCGGGCACCAAGTCCGCCCCGGTCGGAGGGTCATGACATGAAGAAAATTGCCCTGGGTCTGTTGCTGGCCGGTCTTGCCGCTACGGCTGCTCATTCTGCCGATCAGCGTCTGCTGAACGCCGAGATCGCTAACCTGGTCGCCGGCAAGCAGGTATTCATGGGTGGCGGATACGCCAATTTCGGCAAGGACCGGTCGTTCAATTTCTCAGGTCTGTTCACCGGCAAATGGCGGGCCACCAATCGTCAGATCTGCCTGGTCTACGATCTCGGGGGCACTAACTGCTATCCCGTGGTGCGCAACGGCAAGGCCTACTTCATCCTCGATAACGCCGGCAATCGCTTCCCGGTCAAGTAATACCGCTTGGTCCTCAAGATTGACCGATTGGTCAGTCTTAAGGACCGATGGTATGAGGTCAGATGGGCCGATCGTCTGCGATCACCTTTCCGTCCTGCGGCAGGCCGCCGACGGCAACGAGGTCGACCTGCCCCTTGAGCTTGCTCACCGCGTTCAGCGTCTCCGCAACGCGGGCTGCAAGACCGATGTCGGTGGATGACGTCTCGGCCTTCAGCGTCATCACATCCTGCTCGTTGGCGCGGGTGACGACCAGCCGCAGCCGTCCAAGCTCTGGATGCCGTTTGCCGATCTCATTGACCTGACCAGGATGCACGAACATTCCCTTGACCTTGGTGGTCTGGTCGGCACGCCCGAGCCAGCCGGCCAGCCGCATGTTCGTGCGTCCGCATGGGCTCGCACCCGCCAGAACCTTCGACATGTCGCCGGTGCCGAAGCGCAGCAGCGGATAATCGCCGTTGAGGCGCGTCACCACCACCTCGCCGATCTCGCCCTCCGCAACCGGCTCACCGGTGCCCGGCCGCACGATCTCGACGATGAGGTCCTCATTGACCACCAATCCGGCCCGCGCCGGCGTCTCATAGGCGATGATACCGAGTTCGGCTGTCGCATAGGCCTGATAGGCTTCGATGCCGCGCCCCGCGATCTCTTTTTGCAGCGACGGCGGAAAGGCCGCGCCGGAAACCAGCGCTTTACGCAGCGAGCCCATGTCGATTCCGGCTTCACTGCCCTTGTCGAGCAGCATTTTCAAATAGTCCGGAGTGCCCGCATAACCATCGGGCTTGAGCCCGGCGATGGCTTCAAGCTGCTGTTCGGTATTGCCCACCCCGGCAGGAATGACCGGGCAGCCCAGCGCGCGTGCGCCCGATTCCATGATGTGCCCGCCCGGAGTCAGATGATAGGAAAAGCAGTTGTGGACGAGATCGCCCTTGCGGAATCCGGCCGCATGAAAAGCGCGCGCAGCACCCCACCAATCGATGCCCCGCCCTTCCGGCTCGAAAATCGGCCCGGGAGAAACCAGGATGCGCAGAAGATCGCCCCGCCGGGCCGCCGCCAATCCGGCGAAGGGCGGCAGCGCCTGCTGCATCGCCTTCAGATCCGTCTTGCGGATCACCGGCACCTTCGCAAGATCGTCGCGCCCCTTCAGCTTGCCGACATCAATGCCCCGCAGCTGCTTTCTCAGCGTCGGCGCCCTGGGAGCCGCGTAGACAAGAAGGTCGCGCAGATCACGGAAAAGCGCCTTCTCGCGCTTTTCGGGATCGCGGGTTTCGAGCTTGTCAAGAAACTGGGCCATGGACGGTTTTCTCAGCAATGGGGGCCTATCATCCTGAGCATGTCGCAGGATGATGCCAGGAGATCGGCGCAGCACGGTTCGGCAGGCTCACCATGACGGCGCTTTGAGGATTACGCGAGCCAGCGCTTGCGGCGCTTGTAGCTCTTGACGTCGCGGAAAGACTTGCGCGATCCCTCGCCGACGCCGAGGTAGAACTCCTTCACGTCCTCGTTCTCGCGCAGCGCCTTGGCCTCGCCGTCCATCACCACGCGGCCGGTTTCGAGAATATAGCCATAGGTGGCGTATTTCAGCGCCTGATTGGTGTTCTGCTCGGCCAGCAGGAAGGAGACATTTTCCTTGGCGTTGAGATCCTTGACGATCTCGAAAATCTCTTCGACCACCTGCGGCGCCAGTCCCATGGACGGTTCGTCGAGCAGGATCATCTTCGGCCGGCTCATCATCGCCCGGCCAATGGCGCACATCTGCTGCTCGCCGCCCGAAGTGTAACCGGCCATCGACGCCTTGCGCTGCCTCAGGCGCGGAAAATAATTGTAGATCTTCTCAAGATCATCCTTGATGGCGCGGGCTCCATCGCGGCGCGTAAACGCCCCGGTCAGCAGGTTTTCCTCGATGGTGAGATGGCCGAAGCAGTGGCGTCCTTCCATCACCTGGATGCAACCACGCTTGACCAGCTCGTTGGGGGTCAACTGGTCGATCCGTTCGCCCTCAAAAACGATCGATCCCTTGGTAACGTCGCCGCGCTCGGCCTGGAGCAGGTTCGAGACCGCCTTGAGCGTCGTCGTCTTGCCGGCGCCATTGGCACCAAGCAATGCCACAATGCCACCCCTCGGCACGGTCAGCGACACGCCCTTGAGCACCAGAATGACGTGATCGTAGATCACCTCGATGTTGTTGACCGACAGGATGGTGTCGGCTGCGGGCTCGATTGCGGGTGCTGCTGCGGCGGCGCTCATCGCTGGGTCCTTGCGGCTGATGATAGAATGCGTCCCGATCGGGATTGAGGGAGGGGGCCGGAGCCCCCTCCCCATTTATGTCACTTGCTACTCACTTGGCGTCGCAGGCTTCGGTGCGCGCCGGCCAGTTGTTCTTCTCGGCATAGTCCTTGGCGGCCGCCTCGAGCAGCGGGCGCACCTTGTCGGTCATCGGGCTCATCCAGTCCGACGCCTTGGTCCACTTTGTGCCGTCCCACTGGGCGACATAGACCTTGTTGTGGCCATTGTGATCATTGCAGGCAATCTTCACCGGTGCGGCGAAGCCTTCCATGCCCATCTCCTTCAGCCGCGCCTCGGTGATGTTGAGGCTTTCAAGGCCACGGCGCACATCCTCGCCGACCACCGCCTTCTTGCCGGTCACGGCCTGGGCCGTGCGGATGCCTTCAGCGATCAGCATGGCGTTATAGACGCCGCGGCTGTAGAGATTGTCGCCCACCTTGTCCTTGGGATATTTCGACAGGCCCTTGTCGACGACGTGCTTGAGGATGTCCTTCATCACGCCGAATTCGGTGCCAACGCCGTTGAAGTTCAGGCTCTTGTAGCCCTTGCCGCCCGCCTCGCCGGCACGCGCATCGTCATCACCGCCGGCCCACCAGACGCCGACCATCTTGTCCATCGGGAAGCCGTTCTTCACCGCTTCCTTGACGGCCGTCGGGTTCATCGCGCCCCAGCCCTGGTTGTAGATCCAGTCGGTGCGGTCGCGGCGGATCGCCAGCCACTGCGAGGACTGGTCCTGCATCTTGTCGGCCGGCACGGGATAGAGCTTCAGTTCGAAGCCGTATTCCTTGGCGAGGTTCTCGAGCAGCGGGATCGGCTCCTTGCCGAACGGCGCGTCGAGATGCAGCAGGCCGATCTTCTTGCCCTTCAGCTTGTCAGCCCCGCCTTCCTTCTCGATGATGTGCTTGATGAACACCGAAGCGCCGTCCCAGTAGGTCACCGGCGGGTTGAAGATCCACGGGAAGGTGTTGCCCACCGCCGCCGCCGACAGGCCATAGGCCATCGACAGCACCGGAACCTTGTCGACCCCCGCCTTGGGGATCAGCTGCAGCGTGATGCCGGTGGAGTACGGGTTGTACATCGCCGGCTTCTTGCCCTTGGTGGCCTCGTAGCATTCGACGCCTTTCTTGGTGTCGTAGCCGGTCTCGCACTCCTCGATCGTGAGCCTGACGCCGCCGATGCCGCCGTCGCGCTCGTTGAGCATGCGCAGATAGTCGTGCATGCCATCGGCGATCGGCACGCCCGACGAGGCGAACGGACCGGTGCGATAGGTCAGCAGCGGCACATAGATGCTGTCCTGCGCCTGCGCAGCGCCGGCGAAGGTGGTGATGGCGGTGGCGGCGGCAAGGCCGAGCGCCAGTTTCTTGAGTGACATGCGGTATCCTCCCTTTTCACTCACCCCGGATGGCGGAGGCCTCCGGGTCAAGACACGATGGGCGCCGACATCCGGTGCCCGACGACCCGTTCCGATCCATCCCGGCCAAACCGCCGGACGGGATCAGTACGGGAATGGCCACATCCTCAGCTTCTGCTTGCCGGTTGCCCAGAGGCGGGCAAGGCCATGCGGTTCGACGATGAGGAAGAAGATGATCAGAACGCCGATGATCAGATGCGTCAGATGCTCGGCGGTGGCTCCGCCGATCGGAAAACCGATCGCCGGCAGACCGAACTTGAGGAAGATCGGCACCAGATGCAGCATCGCCGCGCCGAAAAAGCAACCGATCATGCTGCCAAGGCCGCCGATGATCACCATGAACAGGATATTGAAGCTCAAGTTGATGTTGAACGCATCGGACGCCTCGCCGCCGCCATACCACAGGAACATCATCATCGCCCCCGCGACGCCGCAGTAGAACGAGGAGACGGCGAAGGACAACAGCTTGGCCTGCAGCGGTCGGATGCCCATCAGTTCGGCGGCAATGTCCATGTCGCGGATCGCCATCCACTGCCGGCCATAGCGGCCGCGCACCAGATTGGAGGCAATCCAGGTGAAGAACACCACCATGGTCAGCAGCACATAATAACGGGTGAGTTCTGTGGCGTTCGGCCCTGTCACCGGAATGTCCAGCACCATGCGCGCCGGCACTTCAATGGCGCCCGAGGCGTTGTAATTGAACAGCCAGGGAATGCGCACAAAGCACCATTGCAGGAAAAACTGCGCCGCCAGCGTCGCCACGGCGAGATAAAACCCCTTGATGCGCAGGCTGGGCAGGCCGAACAGGACCCCGATCGCCGCCGAGAAGAAGCCCGACACCACGATCCAGATCAGGATGTTGACCCCCGGAAAGATCGTCGTCAGCTTGTAGCAGGCATAGGCACCCACCCCCATGAACGCGCCGGTGCCCAGCGACAGCAGGCCGGTATAGCCGGTCAGGATATTGAGCCCGATCGATGCCATCACGAACACCAGGAACGGGATCATCACCGTGCCGATGAAGAATTTTCCGGTCATCGGGATCAGCACATAGGCTACCGCGATGATGGCCAGCACGCCGATCAGATCCTGGCGGATGGGGAACACCGCCATGTCGGATTCGTAAGTCGACTTGAATTGTCCTGCTTCACGATAGAACACGGGCCTGTCCCCCTCAAATCCGCTCGATGATCTTGTCGCCGAACAGGCCCTGCGGCCTGAACAGCAGGAAGGCCAGCGCGATCAGGAAGGCGAGCCAGCTTTCGATGCCGCCGCCGACCAGCGGGCCCCAGTAGAACTCGCCCAGCTTTTCGCCGATGCCGATGATCAGCCCGCCGACAATCGCCCCCGGCACCGAGGTGAAGCCGCCAAGGATCAGCACCGGCAGCGCCTTCAGCGCGATGATCTGCAGGCCGAACGACACGTCCGAGCGAGCGCCCCACATGATGCCGGTGACCAGCGCCACGATGCCGGCAGTGAACCAGACGATGACCCAGATCTGGTTGAGCGAGATGCCCACCGACAGCGCCGCCTTGTGGCTGTCGGCCACCGCACGGAGCGCGCGGCCGATGCGGGTATACTGGAAGAACGCCGCCAGCCCGGCCACCATCGCCCCGGCGATGACTGCTGCGGCGATGTCGAGCTTCTGGAAAGTCACCCGCCCGCCGAGCATCTGCACGTCGATCGCGCCCTTGGGCAGGAAGAGCTGCTCGGTGATCATCGTCTTGGTGTTGCCACCGAAGATGAACTCGCCGAGGCCGATCAGCACATAGGTCAGCCCGAAGGTTGCCATGAACAGGATGATATCAGGCTGGTTCACCAGCGGCCGCAGCACGAACCGTTCCGTGCTCCAGGCCAGAACATACATCACGCCGATGGTCAGGATCAGCGCCAGCAGCGCCGGAACCCCCTTCTCATAGAGGCCCACCAGCGTCAGCGCGGCAAACACCACCATGATGCCTTGCGCGAAATTGAACACGCCCGAAGCCTTGAAGATCAGCACGAAGCCGAGCGCGATCAGCGCATAGAGAACGCCGGCGACCAGCCCCTCCCACAGCGTCTGAACCAGCAGGTCAGGCGCCTGGACCATCTGCAGGAAGGGATCGATGAAAACGTTGTAGAGCATGCCCGCCCCCTCAGTGCCCGACGCCGAGATAGGCGGCGATGACGGTCGGATCGGCCTTGACCTCGGCCGGCGTGCCGTCGGCAATCTTGCGCCCGTATTCGAGCACGACCACGCGATCGCTGAGGTCCATCACCACCCCCATGTCATGCTCGATCAGCGCAATCGTCGTGCCATACTGGCTGGAGACATCGAGAATGAAGCGGCACATGTCCTCCTTCTCCTCGAGGTTCATGCCGGCCATCGGCTCGTCCAGCAGCAGCAATTCCGGTTCCATCGCCAGCGCGCGCCCCAGTTCAACCCGCTTCTGCAAGCCGTAGGGCAGCTTGCCCACCGGCACCTTGCGGATGTGCTCGATTTCAAGAAAGTCGATGATCTCCTCGACGAACTTGCGGTGCTCGACCTCCTCGCGCATCGCCGGACCATGCCGCCACACCTGCCAGAAGAACGGCGTGCGCATCTTCAGCGTGCGGCCGACCATGATGTTGTCCAGCGTCGTCATGCCCTTGAACAGCGCCACATTCTGGAAGGTGCGGGCGATACCCTGGCTTGCCGCCACATAGGGGCGCATCTTCTCGCGCTTGACACCCTTGTAGGTGATCGCCCCTTCCTGGGGATGGTAGAAGCCGTTGATGACATTGAGCATCGACGTCTTGCCGGCCCCGTTTGGCCCGATGATGGCGCGGATCTCGCCCTTGCGGATATCGAACGACACATCGGTGATGGCCTTGACCCCGCCGAAGCGCAAGGACACGTTGTCCACCGCCAGCAGCACATCGCCGCGCTCGATCCCAGCCTGCGGGCTCATGCCGCCTTCTCCTCGATCACCGGATAACAGTTGAGGTCGGCGACCCGCACACGACCCGAAATCGATCCCTTGCGGCCATCCTCGAACGTCACCTGAACCGAAATGTCCGCCTCCTTCGACCCGTCGTAGAGCGCCGTGACCAGCGGCTCGTATCGTTCGGCGATGAAGCCGCGGCGAACCTTCTGCGTGCGGGTCAGTTCGCCATCGTCGGCGTCGAGTTCCTTGGGCAGGATCAGGAAGCGGGCGATCTGCGCACGCGCCATCATCGGTTCTGCGGCCAGCGACTTGTTGATCTCGTCCATGTGCCCGGCAATGATCTTGTAGACATCCGGATGGTTGGCGAGTTCCTGATACGAGGCATAGGCCACATTATGCCGTTCGGCCCAGTTGCCCATCGCCGTCATGTCGATGTTGACGAACACGGTGACGAAATCCTTGCCCTGACCGAAGGCGACCGCTTCCTTGATATTGGGAAAGAACTTGAGCTTGTTCTCGATGTATTTCGGCGCGAACAAGGCGCCTGAAGCGAGCTTGCCGACATCCTTGGCCCGGTCGATGATGCGGATATGCCCGGTCTTGTCGTAAAAGCCGGAATCGCCGGTGCGGACATAGCCGTCAGGCGTCATCGTCTCGGCAGTCTTTTCCGGCTCCTTGAAATAACCCTGGAACATGCCGGGTGACTTGTAGAGCAGTTCGCCATCCTCGGAGATCTTGATATCGACATTCGGCGCGGGCGGCCCGACGGTATCGGCCCTGATCTGCCCGTCCGGCTGGCAGGTGACATAGAGGAAAGCCTCGGTCTGTCCGTAGAGCTGCTTCAGGTTAAGCCCGATCGACCGGTAGAACGAGAACAACTCCGGCCCGATCGCCTCGCCGGCGGTATAGCCGACACGCATCTTGGAAAATCCCATGACGTTCTTGAGCGGGCCATAGACCAGCCATTCGCCGAGCTGATAATGCAATCGGGCGCCCAGCGGCACTGTCTCGCCGTTGAGGATCTTCTCGCCCCATTGCTTGGCCACGCCGATGAAGTGATGGAACATCCGGCGCTTGAGCGGTCCGGCGTCCTCCATGCGGATCATGATGCGTGTCAGCATGCCTTCGAACACGCGCGGCGGGGCGAAGAAGAAGGTTGCCCCGATCTCGCGCCGGTCATCGACCGCAGTCTCGGGACTTTCCGGACAATTGACGCAGAAGCCGGCGACCAGCGCCTGCCCGTAGTTGAGATAATGGTCGCCCACCCAGGCGAGCGGCAGATAGGCGATCACCTCGTCGGTATCGCTGAGCTTGTCGAACTTGACCGTATCGGAACAGGCATTCACCGACCCGCCCGCCGACAGCATCACGCCCTTGGATCGTCCGGTGGTCCCGGATGTGTAGAGCATGATGGACAGGTCGTCGGCCTTGCCGGCAGCAATCGACCGGTCGATGGCGCCGCGCACGTCCGGCCCCTCCTGCTGCATCACTTTGCCGCGCGCGATGATGGCGGAAATCGGATGCAGGTGGCTGTGGTCGTAATCCCTCAGCCCGCGCGGTTCATCATAAAGGATGTGTCTCAGGCGCGGCACGCGATCGCGCACCGAAATCAGCTTGTCGACCTGTTCCTGATCCTCGACTGCCGCCATCACCACCTCGGCATGATCGAGCACATAGGCCATCTCGTCGGCCACGGCATCGGCATAGACCGGGACCGGCACCGCCCCGAGGCACTGCGCCGCCATGATCGACCAGTAGAGCTTGGGCCGATTGGTCCCGACGATGGCGATCTTGTCACCACGCTTGAGACCAAGATCAGTCAGCCCGACCGCATAATCGCGAACGATGTCGAAGATCTCTGCCCAGGTCCAGCGCTGCCAGATGCCGGCTTCCTTGAAGCGCATTGCCGGTCGGCTGCCGCGAACCCTGGCATGATGTGCCAGCCATTTCGGAAACGTGTCGCGCGACGCAGCGGTCGTGTCAGACAAGTTGAGCCTCCCTGAACAGAATGCAACGGGTCGCGCCGCCGGCGCTCCCGTCTGATTTGCCGGCAGACTTGCAGCAACGCGCGCTTGATGCAAGCCCGGGCTTGACAGACACCAGGGCTTGCGGCTCTTACACTACCGGATTGGTTCAGGTTTCGAACCGCTGCAGCCTTGCCAGGTCCCGGACGGTCATGCCGCCTGCCTCCATGGCAATCAGTCCGGCTGCTTCCAGCGCCTGCAGGGACTGATTGGCGCTCTGGCGCGACAAGCCGCACAGCAGTCCGATCTCTTCTTGCGAAATGCGGATATGACTGCGCGCTTTCGGATAGAACACTGGATTGAACAGCCAGACGATGGTGCGCGCCAGCCGTTCCGTTGCATTGAGCGTTCGGTCGAATTCGACCTGTGCCATGAACTGGCTCAGCCGCTCGTTGAAGTGCCGGACAAGGAAGCGGTTGAACCCGACCGAATGTTCGAACAGCCACAGGAAAGTCGCCCGGTCGAGCAACGCCAGCCGGCAGTCACGCAAGGCCACCACGTCATAGCGCCTCGGCTCGTTCTTGAGTAGGGATCCTTCGCCGAACCAGCCACCCTCGGCGATGCCGGCGAAGGTCATTGCCTTGCCGTTTCGGGTTACGGTCGAGAGTTTGAGCAGCCCCTCGGAGACACCAACCCAGCAATCGAGCCGGTCACCGAGGTGGCAGATATAGGTGCCCTTTGCAAACGTCTTCTCTGTAACACCGCGGGCCGCGCGGCTCCGCTCATCCGGAGTGAGGTCTCCGGACCAATGGGCAAGTCGGGCAAGGGCATCGCAGGCGATCACCGCGGCATTATCCTGAAGGCGGCCCGCCTTGTCACCCACGCAAAAAGGGGCATGGCCGGCCCTCGAAGGTCTTATCGCAGCCGGAACGAACCATGGCAGCCGGCGCAGGCCGCGCTGAGATTTGCCGCCGCCGCTGCCATTGTCTTCCAATCGGCTGCGCTGGGCGGCGTAACGGCAGCTTCGCCCGCTTCGGCCACCGCATTGGCGGCGCGATGCATCGCCTGGCCCATCATGCGGAATTCGGGCGGCACGAACTGAGCCGGATTCGGGGCGCCCGGCGGATGATTTCCCATGACTCCAAGGCCGCTGCGGGCAAATGCCGCCGCTTGCTTGAAGTTGCCCTCGCCGATCCGCGCCATGAGCGTGGCGAGCTGTTCGAGATGCCCGCGCATTTCGTAGCGCAGGAACGCGCGCACATCGGGCGGAATCTCGACGGCGGTGCGCGGATCGTCCGGCAACACAAAGCCCTGCGCGGCCATACCGCCATGCCCCGTGTGTCCCCCGGGGGATTGCGCCAGGGCGCTCGTCGAAAGAGCCAGCAAGACGATCTGAAGAGTGCGGCGCATGATGGCCTCCGGTTAATGAATTTTTTCTAATATAAGGATTGCTCCGAGCCTGTCACCGGCAATTCGGCCTGAGGGGTCAGACGCGGTCGGCCTGCGCCCTTGCACGTCGGAGCTTGGCCGCCTTCGCTAGAGCATTTTCAGTGAATTCCAATTCACAGAAAGTGCTCTATCTTTTTGTTTTTTCGCATTTTCTTAACGTGAACCAGAATCCACTTCGCTTGAAAATGCTCTAGATCACGCTCCCGTTTTGATGGACTCATCAAAACGAGAGATAACGTGATCGATTACAGTAGTTTAGAGCATGCTTTTCGCGAAAACCCGTTTCCACTTTTTCGCAGCATGCTCTAGGGCCGTCGCCTGCGCAGCCCGCAATGCCGGGCCACACCAGCGCTTGAGGGCCTCGGCATCATCCAATGCCGGTTCGGGCAGGCTCCAGAAACTGCGTATCGTTCTGGTTGAACCATCCGGTGTCGTCATCGAGAATGGACGACACCCCGCCGCCGCGAACGCGGCCTCCGTGTCCGCATCGGCTTTCAGCCAGATCGTTCCGAAGGCGCTGATGGCAAAACAGGCTGTGCCGACATAGATCCCATGGCCGGAAAACATCCGCCGGACATTGACCTTGGCGAAGGGCGCGAAGAAATCCTCCAGATCGGCCGGCGACATCGTTATTCCGCCGCCGCGCGCAGCGGAGGCCCGTCGCCGCCGGCACGATAGCGCTGCATCAGCCTTTCATGCTCGCGACGCGCCGCCTCGATATGCCTGTCCTTGACATGCCCGAAGCCGCGGATCTGCTCCGGCAGGCTGGCCAGTTCGACAGCGACAGCGTGGTTGCCGGGGCCCAGCGAACGGGAGAACTCGTCGAGCAGCACCTCGTAATCGGCGATGAGCTGGCGCTCGGTCCGCCGTTCGGCTGTCCGCCCGAACGGATCGAAGGCCGTGCCGCGCAGGCCCTTCAGCCGCGCCAGCACCTTGAGCGCCCGCATCATCCATGGCCCGAAACTCGATTTCATCGGCTCGCCCGTCGATGGATGCCTGCGGTTGAGCAAGGGCGGCGCCATGTGGAAGGTGAAGCGCATGTCACCTTCAAAGATCGCGTTCACCTGCTTGAGGAAAGAGCCGGAGGTATAGAGCCGCGCCACCTCGTATTCGTCCTTATAGGACAACAGTTTCGCATACGAGCGCGCCACCGCCTCGGTCAGGCGGGTGGAGCCGGGCATACGCGCCTCTTCCGCTGCGCGGATCACCTCGACCCGCCTGCGATAGGCCAGCGCATAGCCTGCATTCTGATAGTTGGTCAGGAATTCCATGCGCCGCTCGATCAATCCGTCGAGCCCCTGGCTGAAGGTCTCCTGCCGCGTCGGAGGAATGGTCTCGTCGATCAGCCTGCGAATCGAGGCCATGTCATGCAGCGCCACCCGCCCCCAGCGGAACGCGGCGAGATTCATCTCGACCGATTCCTGGTTGAGCCGGATCGCCTGTTCGATCGCCGCAGAAACGAGCGGCACGGCGCCACGCTGAAATGCATAGCCCAGCATGAACATGTTCGCCGCAAGCGTATTGCCGAACAGGCGCGCGGCCATGGCGGTGGCATCGACGAAATCGGCCCGCCCCTCTCCTGCCGCTTCACGGATGGAGCGTTTCAGCCGTTCGGCCGGCAATTGGTAGTCGGGCTTGCGGGTAAATTCGCCCGAGGCAACCTCGGCGGTATTGACCACCGCCACCGTTTCCCCCTGCCGCATCGCTGCCAGCACCTTGCGCGATCCGGACACCACAAGATCGCAGCCTAGAATGAGGTCGGCTGAGCCCGCCTCGACACGGATGGCATGAATGTCTTCCGGGCTCCGGGCGAGACGGATATGCGAAAACACCGCACCGCCCTTCTGTGCCAGCCCCGCCATGTCGATCATGCCGCAGCCGCGCCCCTCCAGATGCGCCGCCATGCCGAGGATTGCCCCCACCGTCACCACACCGGTGCCGCCGACGCCGGTAACGATGCAGGACCAGGGATCATGGTCGAGATCACGGAATTCCGGTTCCGGCACGGAGGGGATTGCCGCCATTCCGGCAATCGAAGCCGCTTTCTTCAGCCGCGCACCCTCAATGGTGACGAACGACGGACAGAAGCCTTCAAGACAGGAGAAGTCCTTGTTGCAATTGGACTGGTCGATGCGCCGCTTGCGGCCGTATTCGGTCTCCAGCGGCTGCACCGAAACGCAATTGGATTTCTTGCCGCAATCGCCGCAACCCTCGCAGACCAGTTCATTGATGATGACGCGCTTATCTGGATCAGGATAGAGCCCGCGCTTGCGCCGGCGGCGCTTTTCGGCGGCACAGGTCTGGTCATAGATCATGACAGTGACACCGGGGATTGCGGCCAGCTCCTTCTGCACCGGCATCAGCTCCGAGCGATGATGGAAACTCACCCCCGGCGGCCATTTGGCCTCGGCGCCGTATTTGTAAGGATCATCAGAAACCAGCGCGATGCGTTCGACACCCTCGGCACGCACCTGCTGAGCGATCCGCCAGGGCGTCAGCGCGCCCTCATGGGTCTGCCCCCCGGTCATCGCCACGGCATCGTTGAACAGGATCTTGTAGGTGATGTTGGTCTTTGCCGCGATCGCCCAGCGGATCGCCAGCGAACCGGAATGGTTGTAGGTGCCGTCCCCGAGGTTCTGGAATACGTGGTTGCGCGTCGAGAAGGTTGATTCGCCGATCCAGTTGGCGCCTTCCCCGCCCATCTGGGTGAAGCCTTCCGTTTCCCGATCCATCCACTGCACCATGTAGTGACAGCCGATGCCGGCATAGGCGCGCGCGCCTTCCGGCACCACCGTGGACGAATTGTGCGGACATCCCGAACAGAAATACGGCACACGCGCCGCCACTTCCGCGATCCGTGCCAGCCCTGTCTGCGCCTGCCTGAGCCCGGCGATCCGGGCCCTGATCTCTTCGTTGGGTTGCCGTGCGATCAGCCGCTCGCCGATGGCGATGGCAATATCGTTGGGATCAAGCGCGGCGGTGACCGGAAACAGCCATTGCCCGCCCTCATCGCGTTTGCCGACGACGACCGGCTGATTGGCCGAGCCATACAGCTCCTCACGCACCTGCACCTCGATCAGCGAACGCTTTTCCTCGACGACCATGATGGTATCGAGCCCGCGTGCGAAATCCTTGAGTTCCTCCGGGTCGATCGGCCACGGACAGGCGATCTTGAACAGCCGGATACCCAGTGTCTGCGCCCGGCCTGCATCGATGCCGAGACTGGCCAGCGCCGCCCGCGTATCGAGATAGCTCTTGCCGACGGTGATGATGCCGATCCTCGGCTTGGCTCCCCCGGAAAAGACCATCTGGTTGAGGCCGTTGGCGCGCACATAGGCCAGCGCCGCCTCGCGCTTGAACTCGTGCAGGCGTCGCTCCTGTTCGAGGAAGTTGTCGCGCGGCCGGATGTTCAGCCCGCCATCCGGCATCGGATAATTGCCCGGCGTCAGGATCGACACCCGCTCCAGCGAACCGTCGACGGAAGCGGTTGATTCGACATTGTCCTTGACCGCCTTCAGCGCCACCCATACCCCGGCAAACCGGCTCATCGCATAGGCGTGCTGGCCATAGTCGAGGATTTCCTGCACCCCGGCCGGGTTGAGGATGGGGATCATCGTATCGACGAAGTTGAACTCCGTCTGATGCGCGTTGGTGGAGCTTTCGGCGGTGTGGTCATCGCCGGCGAGCGCGATCACCCCGCCATGACGCGACGTACCGGCCATGTTGGCATGGCGGAACACGTCACCGGTTCGGTCGACGCCCGGCCCCTTGCCATACCACAGCGCGAAGACGCCATCGTATCTGCCCTCGCCGCGCATCTCCGCCTGCTGGGTGCCCCAGCAGGCAGTGGCGGCAAGATCCTCGTTGAGCCCCGGCTCGAACCGGATCGGCGCCGCAGCGATCTCACGCCGAGCACGGATGAGTTGCTGGTCGAGTCCGCCGAGCGGCGAGCCGCGATAGCCGGAGACGAATCCCGCCGTGTTCAGCCCGGCCCGCCGGTCGCGCTCGCGCTGCATCAGCAGCATGCGCACGATGGCCTGCGTGCCGGAAAGAAAGACCTCGTTTTTCGACAGATCGTATTTGTCGGCAAGGCTGACCTGCCGCAAGGCGAGAGGCAATTCCATCGCATCCTCCCTGACGCGGCCCTGTCCTGTCGGGCCTTTCACGGGCCGAATCGCTTCGGCGCATTCTTCCCGTGTTTCCGTCTTTCGTATATGTCAATAATACTTACCTAAAACGCCGTGTCAAGCGACCGCGACCGAGTGGCGCGCTCCGCAGGCGCTGCCATCCCCTGCGCGAAAGGGCCAAATCAGTATAGGATCAGGCATATCCGGGCGCCAGGTCGACCCCGGACTCTGATTTTATAAATGCGATTGCGGGGCGATCATGATTGCGCATGGGCAGGGCGGCAGGACGAGACCGGGGGGCATGCAGGCCCCCGGTCGCTGGCGGAACAGGCGTGCGTTTAGGGGCGGTCCGGACAGCGGATGGGACACGCCGGCGGCGTTTGCCGGAAGGCTCGCCCCTCTCCGGCCCCGCTCCGTGGCAGCGCCGGATTGGGGGCGCGCGGCATGAAAGCCTTGTTCTGGAGCCTTGGGTTGCTGATCGGCCTGCCAATCCTCGCGCTGGCGGGATGGATTGGCGTCGGCTGGGTCTATATGCGGGCGACCGAGGTTGATCACCGCTTCCGGTTGACCGTGGAAATCACGACGCCAGATGGGGTTCGAAGCGCCTCAAGCGTTATCAACGTGAACCGGACTGACATCAAATGGATGCCGCTCAGCGGGATCGCTAACCGGTTCAATCACACGATCACCGGCGAAGCGGTGTTCGTCGATTTCGGCTCTGGCCGTCATGCCATCGGCCTGTTGGCGCACGGGCCAAGGGCTGAGGATAGTGACACGATGATCACTCTCTGGGTGCAGGCCTATGCCGGTTTCATGCAGCGGGGCAATGAGGATATCTGGCGCGGTCGCCGTAAGCTCGAAGGCATTGTAGAACTCGCGCCGGAACTGGTGCCGACGATAGTGACCTTCACCGACCTTGCCGACCCGGCGAGCGCGAAGGTGGTCTACGCCACGGGGCGCGACATCCGGTTCGTGCCGGATTCCCCCGGCAGCAGCAGCGGTGCCTACGGCGACTTCGGCCCCCTCGTCATCGACCGCTTCGAAGAGACCTTCGGAAAAGGCTACGCCCTCAAACGCGTCACCATCGAAATGACAACCGACCCCATAACGACCGGGATCGAGGGGAAGATCAACTGGATCGGCGACTACGCCAAAGAAACGACGTTCGAACGCCTCCTGCGCGGAAACGCAGGCGGTTCAAGTCTCATGCCTGGACGAAATTTGAAAAGGAGCTGACGAAATGGTTATATCGAAAGACCTGTTTCTCGCCATTCTCGCAATGGATTCCTACAACCGTGGATACCTGCCAGGAGTTGTGTTGCCGGGATCGGCGGCAACGGGAATTGGAAATGCGACACTTCGAACGGACGCGCAGCCGCAGGACTACGAAGCCGCCTCGTTCTTCGCGCAGGCCTATACGCTGACCGGGAGCTATGCCGACGCGAGCGGCGGGCCCGGCCTCTCCGCCGGCCAGACGGTGATTTCATGAGAAGGGGCGAACGAGCCGCCCGCCACAGGTCTGACGAGCGATCGCCATGCACCTGCCGCTTGCAGGAACGGGAATAGATACTAGATTCAGGAGAAAGCCTTGCAGGAAGAGGGCGCAGCATGAACGCGAGACGAAGCGGACCCCTGTGCGGCTGGACCCTTGCCGCAGCCCTGATCGCGGCGGCCCCGGCTGCGGCCCATCCCCATGTCATGGTCACCGCCCGCAGCGCGCTGGTGATGGACGCCGGCAAGGTCACCGGCGTGCGCCATTCATGGATCTTCGATGAAGCCTATTCGGCCTATGCCACCATGGGATTTCCCAAGGAGAAGGACGGCAGCTTCGCCCGCAGGGAACTCGACGATCTGGCCAGGCTCAATGTCGAATCGATGGGCGAGTTCAAGTATTTCACCTCGCTCAAGCAGGGCCGGACGGAGCTTGAGTTCGCCGCCCCGCCACCGGGCTACCGGCTCGAACACAACGGCAAGGCACTGGTGCTGCACTTCCTGCTGCCGCTCAAGACGCCCGTCGTCGCCGACAGTTCCATCGCGCTGCGGGTCGACGACGAGAGCTTCTTCGTCGCCTTTTCGTTTGCCGAGGATAATCCCGTGATGATCGAGGGCAATCCAGGCTCCTGCAAGCTGGAGATGAAAAAGCCGCAGAAGAGCCTTGGCAGTGCCGATCTCTCGCGTCTTTCCGAAGACATGTTCGCCAATCTGAAATCCGGTTTCACCGACCAGTTCGCCACCACCATCCGCCTTGCCTGCGCCAAATGATCCGCCGGCCTGCCGTCTTCTCCGCCGTGGCGGCCCTCGTGCTGGCTGCTGTCTGTCTGGCCTGTGCCGAGACCGTGCTGGCCCAGGGGACCGGCCGCGCACCGTTCGGCATCGGC
>DAOMXG010000004.1:0-36066 GCA_035436995.1 Beijerinckiaceae bacterium | reverse complement strand
TTTTGTCGCATTTTCTTTGCGCGAACCGGGCTCCACTTCGCTTGAAAATGCTCTAATGTGAGAAAATTACCTCGATACTTCCGGGGCTTGCCGGAGGTGCCTTCAGAATGGCGCTCTCACAAAGCCAAGAATTCAGCCTCTTCAGCCCCCGAATTCGCCGGCAATTCTCGGCCCTGAAGTCGGAATATGTTACTTCTCAGCGGCAATAGACACTATGTGGAACGATTGGCGATGGCAGCATCCACCGACAGCGATCCCGGTCCGAACTTGGCCAGCATCAGCAGGACCGCCAGCCAGGTGCCATGCAGTGCATAGGCATCAGGATAGACGAAGATCTGGATGACCAGCGTCATGATCGCCAAAGCAAGGGCCGAAAGGCGCGTGGCAAGGCCGATCAGGATCAGCACAGGAAACACATGCTCGGCCGCTGCGGCGAGATAGGCGGCCAGTTCGGGCGGTAGCAGGGGAAGCTTGTATTCCTCGCGGAACAGGTCAATCGCCGAGGCCGTGACGCGCGGCAGGCCAAGCTCAACCTTGCCTTGAATGAGATCGATCGCAAGACCCTCGATCTTGGTCTGGCCAGACTTCCAGAATACCGCCGCAATCGAGAAGCGGGCCAGAAGGGCCAGAACGGCATAGGGAAGCGCTTCCAGCGCGGCAATCACTGGGCGGACAAGGGACGCAATGCGGGTCATTGGCAGGCTCCGGAATGGATCGCAGTGACAAGGCGGGCGCGAATGACCAGCGACAGCGCCATCGCCGGTTCGAAAGCCGGGGTGTCTGCCAGAGTATTCATCGCGGCGTCGGCAACGCTCTGGCCAGCTTCGAGCGCGCGGACAAATGCCGCGCCCCCGGGCGGCAGGCGCCAGATCTCGGTCTCGAGGTTCGGGCGGACAACCAGTGCCTCTTCGGGCTGGCTGAGATCGATGTCCTCTAGATCGCCGAGGCCATTGTGCGCCGCCCAGATCGAGACCACCGGATAGGGCGAGACAAGGACGGCGTGGGCCGGGTGAACGGTCAGCACCGCTTCACCGATCCGATCCTGCCAGCAGGCAAAGGTCTCAGCAGCAAGCGGCGCCGCGTCCCCGGCATGCCAGACCAAAGCACGCGCCGCCTCGAGGCGTGCCACATCGGCGAGATAGGGCACCTTTTGCGCCGCAGCGTAGCCCGCAATGAAATCCGGCAAATCCTGGCCGAAATCCGCCAGCAGCGGTGAAGCCGGCGGCGAGCCCAGGGCGAACGCGCGTGTCATTGCGCGAAAGAACTCCTCGCCGCAGAGTGCAAGCGTTACCGGAAAGGTTGCCGCCAGAGTGTCAATCAGCGCCACCGCGACGTTATTGCGATAGACACGGAAGCGCTGAAGCGGATCAGAGCCGTTCCATGTGCGCAAACCGTCCGGAACCGGCTTGTCCCGATCCAGCAGTGCGGTAACAAAAGTGGCCTGGCTCATGCGGCGCTGTCCCGACGTTGTGCGGCAGCGGACAGATAACCTTCCGCCATCGTTGCTTCGGCAATCAGTCGGTCGAGCGCTGGAACGTTGTTGTCCCATTCGATCAGCGTCGCAACGGGGCCGGTGCGGGTCAATGCATGGGCATAGAGCTGCCAGACATCGGTCGCGACGGGCGAGCCGTGTGCGTCAATCAGCAATCGGGCACCGAGCGAATCGCAATCCTCCGCGTAGCCGGCAAGATGAATTTCGCCGACGGCAGCGACGGGAAATGCATCGAGATAGGCAATCGGATCGCGGCCATGGTTGGCGCAGGTCACGGCAACGTTGTTGACATCCAGCAGCAGGCCGCAGCCGCTGCGCCGCTGCACTTCGGCGATGAAATCCACCTCGTCCCAGTCCGATGCCGAAAAGGCGACATAGGTCGAGGGGTTCTCAAGCAGCATGCGTCGCCCAAGATAGGTCTGGACCTGATCGATATGATCCACCACGCGCACAAGCGTCGCTTCATTGTAGGCGACCGGCAGAAGATCGGCGAGGTAGTGTCCGTCGTGGGTCGACCAGGCAAGGTGCTCGGAAAAGCTTTCAGGCTGGTATCGCTCCAGCACACGGCGGAGCCGATCAAGATGCGTCGCATCAAGCGGCTGTTCGCTCCCGATCGACAGGCCCACCCCGTGCACCGAGAGGGGATAGAGGGCCCGCAAGGCCGTCAGGTCGGCATGGGGTTGACCGCCCGCGCCCATGTAGTTTTCCGCATGGACCTCGAGGAAACCAATCGATGAAGGCCCCTTGCGCAGCTCCTCTGAATGTTCGGACTTGAGGCCGATCCCCGCTCGTGCCGGCAGGCCGGCACGAGGGGAATGGGGCGCTGCCGAAGGTCTCGCGAGCACAGCTACAGGGGAATATCCGGCAGCGCGCGGCATCAGCTCTTGAACTCCTTGAGCATGCCGAAGCCGGTCTTGGAGGACTTGGAAGCGGTCTTCTCGCAGGTGCCGGCCGGAACGTTCTTCCACGCGTCGCCCTGGTAGTCGACCTTCGAGGTGCCGGCGCAGGTGGTCCCAGCGCCCGCCTTGCAGTCATTCTGGCCTTTGAGAGCAATGCCGTAGCACTTCTCCATGCCCTGTGCGGCGGCCGGTGTCGCGCCTGCGGTGAGCGCGGTGGTCAGGGCGCCGGCAAGGGCCAGCGACAGCATACGACGATCCATGATATTCTCCTCAGTCATGGTTTCCCCACTCCGGGCGGGACATTGGGCAATTCGCAGCGATCGAGGCGTCCGTTACGGCGCTCACGTTCTTGTGAACCGCATCGCCGCAGCACAGACTGTCTGGCGATTTTTTTGCTGCGGGCTGTAACGTAAGCGCGCTGACAGACGAACAGGGCAAGTTGTGGCCGAGCGTGGATCAGACCTGTGGGGCGATATGATGGGCCGGGCGCTGGCGGGCGACGAGGCGACATATCGGCAGCTTCTCATGGCGATGACCCCAGTGCTTCGCGCCATTGTGCGCCGCTCCGCAGCCCAACATGGCGGCGGCGAAACGGAGGATATTGTGCAGGACATCTTGCTTGCTGTGCATCTCAAGCGTGGCAACTGGGACCGGTCACAGCCCTTCCGGCCGTGGCTCTTCGGGGTTGCCCGGCACAAGATCATCGACGCCTATCGCCGGCGCGGCCGGACCGTTGCCGTGCCGCTGGAGGATGTCGAGCACGAACTGGAAGCAGCCCCCGCGCCGGCAGCCGACGATGCCCGCGAGGCCGAGCACTGGCTTTCGCGGCTGGGCGAGCGGGACCGGGCCATTGTCCGCGCCATAGCGATTGAGGAACGCCCGACGCTGGAGGTGTCCCGGTCGCTGGGCATGCAGGAAGGAGCTGTGCGCGTGGCGCTGCATCGGGCGCTCAAGAAACTGGCGGCTTTCGCACGAGGGGAAGCACAGTGAGGACCGCTGACCTGATCAATGCGCTTGCCGCCGACACGACGCCGGCGGGCAATGCGCGTTCGTCGCTGCTGCGCGTCGTGCCGCTCGCCGTTGTTGTCCTTGCCATCGTCATGGGTAGCGCGATTGGCCTGCGCCCGGATGCCACAGAGGCGATGCCGGCCATCGCGATGAAATTGTCGATCACGCTGAGCCTGGCCACCATTGCGCTCATGCTGCTGCTGGCGATGAGCGTCCATCTCAACCTTGCCGGCAGACTGTCGGTGCTGGCGATTGTGCCGGTTTTCGCATTGGCCTTTGTCGTCATGGATCTCGTCACCAACAGCTCGGCGGGAGCCATGACGCGTCTGGTCGGCACGAAATCCAGCCACTGCCTTGTGCTGATCCCGGCGCTCTCAAGCATTCCGCTGGCGGGGTTTCTTGCGGCGGCGCGGCACGGCATGCCGGCCTCGCCTGCCGGAGCAGGAGCGCTGGCAGGGCTCGCTGCGGCCGGAATTGGCGCGAGTTTCTATGCGCTCAACTGCATGGAGGACAGCCCGCTCTTCGTCGCCTTCTGGTATTCCATTGCCACATTGATCGTGACCGGCGCCGGCGCCGCACTCGGATCGCGGCTGTTGCGCTGGTGAAGGGCGCAGGCAGGCGAAGAATGCCTATCTGGACTGCGCTTCCTCCAGGTAGGCGGCTGTCGCCTCACCGAGACTGGCGACAAAATCATTGGCAACTTGCGACAAGGGCCTGTCTTTAGAAGTGATGAGTGAGTATCCGACGTCGATTGCCGGCTCGAAGCGACGCGCGACCACGCCGCGGCCGAGGAAATCCGCAGCGGTGAATGGATCAACCAGGGTAATGCCGAGACCTTGCGCAACAAAGGCGCAGGCAATGGCCGCAAGCGGCGATTCGATCTGCGTCTCAACATGAACCTGCGCAAGTGCCGTCTCGATGGAATGGCGCAGATAGGAACCGCGTCCGAGCATGATAACGCTCTCGCCTGCAATATCCTTCGCGCGCAGTACCGTCCGGCCCGCAAGACGATGTCCCGCAGGCATCACCACCATCAATGACCCCGGAACAGGGGTCAGCCTGAGGCTGGGCCGCTCGGCCGGGACAGCTGCAAAGCCGATATCGAACAGGCCGCTGGCAACGCGCTCCAGAACGAGGTGGGACGGTATGCCATCCAGCATGATCGACAGATTCGGCCGCTGGTTCCGGAAGCGCGCAAGGCAGAATGGCAGGAATGCGATGGCCAGGGCCGGCAAGGCGGCAATCCGGAGCGAGCCGACGCGCGAACCGCGCAGATCATCGGCGAAGGCCCGCAGATGGGAAAGGCCGGAGTAGGTCCGCTCCACCTCCTCAAACAACCTGCGCGCTTCCGCCGTTGCGGCGATCTGATTGCCGTGGCGCTCGAACAGCCGGAGCCCGAAGTCATGCTCGAGATCCTTGATCAGGCGGCTTACCGCTGGTTGCGTGATGAACAGGGTCTGCGCTGCGGCGGTCATGCCTCCTGTCAGCATGACGGCGCGAAACGCATCGAGCTGGCGGCTCAGATTGGACATCATTCAATAATATTTATGCATGAAGAGCTGTCAATTTTGAATTTGATCTGATGATAGAAGCCCTTCACTATCCGGGCCAAGGTCGGGCGATCATGCCGACGAACGGGAGGAAGTCGTATGTCCAGCAGGTTGAAACTGTTCATTGGAGCCTCGCTTCTGGCGATGGCCGCCACGGCGCCGGCTCTGGCCCAGGAAGCGCTTCTGGTTGCCGGATATGGCGGATCGACGGAAAAGATCATCCGCGAACAGATCATCACGCCCTTCGAGAAGGCCCACAATGTCAAGATCACCTATGTGGCCGGCAACTCGACAGACACCCTAGCCAAACTGCAGGCCGGCAAGGACAAGCAGGAAATCGATGTCGCGCTGATTGATGACGGCCCGATGATGCGGGCGGTCTCGCTGGGCTTCTGCGCGCCCCTGCAGGGTGTCGATCAGTCGAAGATCCACGATGTCGCCAAGCTGCCGGGCGGCAAGGCGATGGGGCTGGGGCTGATCGCGACCGGCCTGATGTACAACACCAAGGTGTTCAAGGAGAATGGATGGGCGCCGCCGACCTCCTGGAATGATCTGAAAGACCCGAAATACAAGGGCAAGGTGGTCATGCCGCCACTCAACAACGGCTATGGCCTGCTCACGGTGGTGATGCTCGCCCGCATGAATGGCGGGGGCGAGAAGAACATCGACCCCGGCTTCAAGGTGATGAAGGACGCTGTCGGGCCGAGTATCCTCGCCTATGAGCCCTCTCCAGCAAAACACGCCGAGCTGTTCCAGACCGGTCAGGCAATCTTTGGCGTCTGGGGGTCCGCGCGTGTGCAGTCTCTGGCCGAGGCAGGCGTCCCGGTGGAGTTCGTCTATCCTGCCGAAGGTGCGCCCGTCGTGATGACTGCTCTTTGCGCCGTGGCCAAGCCGACAATCTCGCCCAAGGCACATGCTTTCGTCCAGCACATGCTCTCGGCCGAAGCTCAATCCATTCTCGCCGATCATGCTGGCTTTGCGCCGGTCAACAAGGATGCCAAGGTGCAGAAAGCCGGGATGATGCCGGTCGGTGATCTGGCAAAGAAACTTGTGGCGGCAGACTGGGACACAATCAACCCGGTTCGCGATGAATGGAACAAGCGCTGGGTCCGCGAGATCGAGCGCTGACATCCTGCGTGGCCTGGCTTGGCCGGGCCACCGCCGCAGGGACCACTTTCCGGATGGACCAGAGAGCGGCTTGCGCTGCGAAGGGGGAGCCGTGAGCTATCTTGTGCTTGAGGGGCTGCAGAAGGCCTATGGCGAGGTGCTCGCGGTGGAGCGGCTCGATCTTGCTGTTGCCAAGGGTGAGTTCGTGTCCCTGCTCGGCCCCTCGGGCTGTGGCAAGACGACAACGCTCCAGATGATCGCCGGCTTCATCGAGCCGACTGCCGGCGCAATCCGGCTTGACGGCGCGGATCTCGTAAGACTGCCGCCAGAGAAGCGTGGCCTTGGCATTGTCTTTCAGAGCTATGCCCTTTTCCCTCACATGACCGTTGCGCAGAATGTCGCCTTCGGCCTTGAGATGCGCGGCATTGCCAAATCCGAGATCGGCCAGCGCGTCACGGATGTCCTGGCGCTCGTCGGGCTCTCCGACAAGGGCGAGCGTTACCCGCGCCAGATGTCGGGCGGGCAGCAGCAGCGTGTGGCCCTGGCGCGTGCGCTCGTCATTCGCCCATCCATTCTCTTGCTCGACGAGCCGCTGTCCAACCTTGATGCCAAGATGCGTGAGGAGATGCAGGTCGAGTTGCGCCAGATCCAGCAGCGGGCCGGGACGACGACGATCCTCGTCACGCATGACCAGCATGAAGCCCTGGCCCTGTCCGACCGGATTGTTGTGATGAGTGCAGGCAAGGTCGAACAGATCGGGGCGCCTTTCGATGTCTATGAACACCCCCAATCCGCCTTCGTGGCCTCGTTCCTGGGCAAGACCAATGTCTTTGCTGGAGAAGGACTTGGCCAGACCGTGATTGTGGCCGGCCATACCATTCCGACGGGACGCAGCGTTGCCGGTCCTTGCACGCTCGCCGTCCGGCCCGAGAAGCTGCAGCTGGCGTCGGCGGACGCGGCGGGCCTTCCCGGTCGGGTCGAGGCTCGCATCTTCCAGGGTAATCACTGGCTGTTCCAGATTGCGACGGCTGGCGGCCCCGCACTGGTCATTCGCCAGAATGACGGGATGGGCCTGCCCGGCATCGGCGACACGGTGTCGCTGGTCATTCGCCCGCAGGATGCGCTGGTCACGGCACGGGAGGCAGCGCAATGACCCCCTGGGACCGGCATGCCTTTGCTCTGGCCGGGCCGGCGACCCTACTCTTCCTCGGCGTCGTTGCGACACCGCTCGCGATGACCTTTCTGCTGTCCCTTAACGGCTGGAACAGCTCTCAGGGCATCGTGCCGGTGATCACGGCGAAGAACTTCGTCGAGATATTCTCCGACAGCTACTTTGCCGAAATCTTCCTGCGGACCTTGCGCATTTCGCTCTGGGTCACCGTCATCTGTGTCCTGATCGGTGCGCCGGAAGCCTATATCCTTCGACGCATGCGCGAACCCTGGCGCTCCGTCTTCATCCTGGTGGTCATCGGTCCGCTGCTTCTGTCAGTTGTGGCCCGCACGCTCGGCTGGGCGCTTCTGCTCGGCGGCAAAGGGCTGGTTTCAACGGCCCTGCAGACGCTGGGGCTTACCTCCGGCCCGGTGTCGCTGATGTTCACCGAGGCCGGCGTGGTCATCGCGCTGGTTCATGTGCTTGTGCCCTTCATGGTCCTGTCCGTCTGGGCGGCGCTGTCGCGGATGGATCCGGCGGTCGAGCGGGCGGCCCAGTCGCTTGGGGCGTCGCAGGCGACGATCTTCCGCCGCATCGTTCTGCCGCAGGCCATGCCCGGGATCCTGTCCGGCAGCATCGTCGTGTTCTCGCTGGCAGCGAGCGCTTTTGCGACGCCGGCCATCATCGGCGGGCGCCGTCTGAAAGTGGTCTCGACCCTGGCCTATGACGAGTTTCTCAACACATTGAACTGGCCGCTGGGGGCTGCCCTGGCGGTGCTTCTCCTCGTCGGCATCGTCGCCGTGGTTGTCGGCTGGAACAGGGTGGTTGAGCGGCGCTACGCGCAGGTGTTTGCGTCATGAAGAACGGGCCCCTTGCGCTGATCTTCCACACTCTGTTCGCGACGTTCCTGCTGGCGCCGATGGTCGTCGTCTGCCTCGTGGCGTTCACGCCGGAAGGATTTCTGGCGCTGCCGACCAACGGCTTCTCGCTGCGCTGGTTCCGCAGGATCGCCGAGTATCCGGAATTCTCTCGGGCCTTCCAGACAAGCCTTGTGATCGCAACCCTCTCCTCGATGATCGCGCTTGCCTTTGCCACACCGGCAGCCATCGCGATCGCACGCTATCGTTTTGCCGGCCGTGATGCGCTTGCGGCGCTCTTCATGTCGCCGCTGATGATCCCGCATATCGTTCTCGGGATCGCTTTCCTGCGGTTCTTCTCGCTGGTCGGCCTGTCCGGCACGACCCAGGGTCTGGTGATTGCGCATGTCATTGTTGTCTTTCCCTTTGCGCTGCGGATGGTTCTGGCGAGCGCGGCCGGCATGGACAAGCGGATAGAAGATGCCGCGGTCTCGCTGGGCGCCTCCCGCTCCATCGTCTATCGCCGCGTCATCTTGCCCCTCATGGTGCCGGGCCTTGCCAGCGGGTTTGCGCTCTCCTTCATCCAGAGCTTTGATGAGGTGACAATGACGGTGTTCGTCGCCTCACCCACGACCACCACCTTGCCGGTCCGGATGTTCAACTACATTCAGGATTCGATCGACCCTCTGGTCTGCGCCATTTCAGCATTGCTGATCCTGGGCACGGTTGTTCTGATGCTGGTTCTCGATCGTCTCTACGGACTCGAACGGCTTTTTGTCGGGGATGAACGGAATTGAGCATGACCGACCTGTCCCGGTGCGGAAATGACTGCGACATTGCCGTGATCGGCGGCGGCGTGGTCGGGCTGTCGGTGGCCTATGGGCTGGCCATGCGGGGGCAGGCGGTGACGCTGCTCGACGAAGGCGATGTGGCCTACAGGGCGTCACGGGGCAATTTCGCGCTGGTCTGGGTTCAGGGCAAGGGCATTGATCTGCCGGACTATGCGCGCTGGACGCTCGGATCAGCCTCTGCCTGGAAGGGGTTCGCCGAGACGCTCCAGCGCGACAGCGGCATCAATGTCGCGCTCGAACAGCGCGGCGGCCTCATGGCCTGCCTGAGCGAGGAGGAGCAGGAGGAACGTGCGGCGCAATTGCAGCGGCTGCATAACGCGGCCCCGGATTCCGCCACTGTCGAGATGCTTGATCATCAACAGATGAAAGCCTTGCTCCCCGAAATCGGCTCGGAGGTTGTGGGTGGCACCTATTGCCGGCTTGATGGACATGTGAACGCATTGCGCCTGTTCCGTGCCTTGCACCAGGCCTGCATAGGGCGCGGTATCGCCTATCGCCCGAATGCTACGGTCGAATCGCTGATGCCCGCAGCCGACGGGTTTCGCATTGTGACCTCGGCCGGAGAGTTCCGGGCCCGCAAGGTTGTGCTGGCCGCTGGTCTTGGCAATGCGACGCTTGCTCCGATGGTCGGGCTTTCGGCGCCGGTGCGGCCGCAACGCGGCCAGGTGATCGTGACGGAGAAGCTCGCTCCTTTCCTGCACTATCCGCTCGGGACGATCCGCCAGACTGACGAAGGCGGCGTCATGCTCGGAGATTCCAAGGAGGAGGTCGGCTTTGACACCGGCAATTCCCACCAGGTTCTGGGGCAGATCGCCGCGCATGCGGTGAAGGTATTCCCCCTGCTTGCCCGTGCGCAGATCGTTAGAAGCTGGGGGGCCCTGCGGGTGATGAGCCCTGATGGCTATCCGGTCTATGATCGCTCGACCGGCTCTCCGGGTGCCTATCTTGTCACCTGCCATAGCGGGGTGACGCTGGCAGCGGCTCATGCCTCGGTGATGGCCGAGGCGATTGCCAGCGATATCTGGCCGGAAGCCATAGCGGCCTTCAGCGCAAGGAGGTTCGGCGATGTTCCGGCGGCTGCTTGAACCGGTTGCCCGGGTAACCATCACCGTTGATGGCCAGGCCGTGATGGCTGCCGAAGGCGACACCGTTGCTGCGGCGCTCCTGGCCAACGGGATCACGCGCTTTCGCCGCAGCCCGACGTCAGCATCACCGCGCGGTCCGTTCTGTGCAATGGGCGTGTGTTTCGAATGCCTGGTGACAATCGATGGCGAGCCGAACCGCCAGGCCTGCCTGATTCCGGTCCGTGACGGCATGCAGGTGGTCACCGGGGCGGCGGCGCCTGATCTACTTGCGGAGCGGCAGTGATGACGTGCGATCTCCTGATCGTGGGGGCCGGCCCTGCCGGGATGGCCGCAGCGATTGCCGCCCGCCGTGCCGGACTGTCGGTTGTCGTGGCCGATGAGAACCCGGCTGCGGGCGGACAGGTCTATCGTGCCGTCATGGATGGCCCCCTGGCAAAGGAAGATCGGCTCGGCGCCGACTATCGCGCAGGTCGGCCGCTTGCCGAGGCTTTTGCGGCTTGCGGTGCGCAGCATCTTTGCCGGACCACGGTATTCATGATCGAGCGGCAGGATGCGGGGGGCTTCACCGTCAGTCTTGCCATGCCGGATCGGGCATGCCTGATCGAGGCGGGCCATGTCATGATCGCATCCGGCGCGCTGGAACGGCCGTTCCCGATTCCGGGCTGGACATTGCCCGGTGTGATGACAGCGGGTGCCGCCCAGACCCTGCTCAAGACCAGCGCCATCGTTCCGGAAGGGCCGACAGTGCTGGCCGGCTGCGGACCGCTGCTCTATCTGCTGGCGGCGCAATATGCGCAAGCTGGTATCAAACTCGCGGCCATTCTGGACACTACGCCGCGCGGCAACTGGCTTGGTGCCTTGCCGCATCTGCCGGGCTTTCTGGCGAGCCCTTATCTGTTCAAGGGGCTGAAACTGTTGCACGAGGCGCTATCTGCTCATCGCCTCATTCGCAATGTCAGCGCGCTGGAAGCCAAGGGTGAAAACCAACTGTCCAGTGTGGAAGCCGTCGCCGGCGGGCGCAGGATCACGATCCCGGCCGCCACCCTCCTGTTGCATCAAGGGGTCGTGCCCCAGATCAATCTGGCCATGGCCTCTGGCGTGTCGCATCTGTGGAACAAAGTGCGACTGGCTTTCGAACCGTCGCTGTCAGCCGCTGGCGAGACGGACATCCGAGGCCTGTTCATCACCGGAGATAGCGCCGGTATCGCTGGCGCCGAGGCGGCAGCGGCACGCGGCATTCTTGGTGCACTGGCCATTGCCGACCGCATCGACCCGGCCGGCACCGCTGCCCGCCAGGGGCAGCGGAGAGATGCCGTGGCTCGCCTGAACCGGGCTCAGCGCGGGCGCGCCTTTCTCGATGCGCTCTGTCGGCCAGCCTCACAATTCCGCATTCCGGCTGATGATGTGATCGTCTGCCGCTGCGAGGATGTCGCTGCCGGAGACCTGCGTCGGCTCATCCGGCAAGGCGCGCAGGGTCCCAATCAGTTGAAGGTGTTCTCCCGTGCGGGCATGGGGCCCTGTCAGGGGCGAAGCTGCGGGCTGACCCTGACGGAGCTTTTCGCCGAGCAGTCGGGGCATAGTGCGCAGGCGATCGGGCATCTGCGCCTGCGGGCGCCGGTCAAGCCGGTCACAGTCGGGCAAATGGCCGGGCTGGAACCGTATCGCTCTGAAGATGCCGGCTGATATCGCTGCGCCATCCGTTCTGGCTGACCGTTTCTTGCAGGCCGGAGACCGATCCGGCCGACTGGGCCCTATTTGAGGCTTTTGGCCAGTGGAAGGCCAGGTGATGCTGGTGGCGTAATGATCGCGGGAATGGGCACTTCATAAACGCATCTGTTGCTGGCGCCGTCGCGCAGCAGCCAGGCTCGGCTGGCTGCGTCATGAGCCCCCACGGTGATCTGACCGCTTGGGCCGTGGTTGAATGATCGGCTATGGATCTGCTGGCCATCAGCCGTTTGAAAACCAGGGTTGCTCAGATGTGTTCCATGAATTCAGGCCAGAGAATGCGGCAGATCCGCTTTGCCGGGGCTGGGGGCCCCGAGGTGATTGTCCTTGATGCAGAAGCGGTCGTGCCAAAGCCCGGCCCTGGCCAGGTGCTGGTTGCGGTTCATGCGGCGGGGGTCAACCGTCCCGACTGCCTGCAACGGGCCGGCAAATACCCTCCGCCACCCGGGGCAACCGACATTCCGGGGCTGGAGATTGCCGGGCGCATCGTGGCGGTCGGAGAAGGGGTGTCAGCGTCGCAGATCGGGCGCGAGATCTGTGCACTGACGATTTCCGGCGGCTATGCAGACTATGCCATTGCCGATGTGACGCTTTGCCTGCCGGTGCCCAAAGGCCTGTCGATGATCGAGGCTGCGGGCATTCCCGAGACCTATTTCACTGTCTACGACAATGTCGTTACCCGGGGGCGCCTGACCGCCGGCGAGACGATCCTGGTTCATGGCGGCTCGTCCGGCATCGGCTCGACGGCGATCCAGCTTGCCTGCGCCTTCGGCGCCACGGTCCATGCCACCGCCGGAACAGACGAGAAATGCGCTTTTTGCGTCTCGCTCGGTGCGACGGCTGCGATCAATTACCGGACGCAGGATTTCGTCGCCGAGATCAAGCGCCTGACCGGCGGCCAGGGCGTTGACGTCATTCTCGACATGGTTGGCGGGGCCTATATCCAGCGCAACATCTCCAGTCTGGCGGTCGAGGGCCGTCTTGTGCAGATCGCCTTCCTTCAAACCCCGGTGGCCGAGGTCAATTTCATGCCGGTCATGCTGCGTCGCCTGACCATGACCGGATCGACGCTGCGCCCGCGTTCGGTCGCGCTCAAGGCGGCCATTGCCGAACGGCTGCGGGCCGAGGTCTGGCCGCTGCTGGATGCCGGAACGATCCGGCCGGTCATTGACAGGGTGTTTCCGCTCGAAGAGGCGCGCGCCGCCCATGCACTGATGGAATCCTCTGCCCATTCCGGCAAGATCATCCTTGCCATGCAATCATGACCTGCCGGCTGGGACGTGCAGGGAGTTGTGGGATCAGTCGCATTCTTGGCCGGCGAAATGCGATCCGGCGTTGACAGCTTCGAATTGCAGGCCAACATTGGCCCCATGACAGGCCGGTTTGAAAGCCGGCGCGGGAGGAGAAGAAGAATGCGTGGAGCCATCGTCGCCGGTTTGGCGCTGACCGTTTCGTCTTGGACCTTGGGGATCACCGGTGCAGTTGCGCAGGACGCCTGTGCCAATCGTGGTCAGCTCGACATCTTGTATTGTGACGCCGACAACGATCTTGTTGCTGATGTCCCGACCGATCAGAAGAAGTGGCGCGATCCGTCGACACTGGTTTGGGCCTACACGCCTGTCGAGGACCCGGCGGTCTATGCCAACATCTTCAAGCCGTTCACCGATCACCTCGAAAAGTGCGTTGGCAAGAAGACGGTCTACTATCCCGTTCAGTCCAATTCCGCCGAAATTGAAGCGATGCGTTCAGGCCGGCTACATTTCGCCGGGTTTTCCACCGGGCCGACCGGGTTTGCGGTCAACCTTGCCGGCGCCGTGCCTTTCGCCGCCAAGGGACTGGGCGATGAAGTGCGCGGCTACAATCTGATCGCCGTGGTCAAGGCATCGAGCCCCTACAAGACCCTGGCCGATCTCAAGGGCAAGAAAGTGGCCCATACCGCGCCCTCCTCCAATTCCGGAAATCTGGCTCCCCGCGTGCTGTTCCCGGAACAGGGTCTGAAAACCGATGATGACTACAAGCCGCTGATGTCCGGTGGCCATGACAAGTCGGTGCTCGGTGTCGGTTCGGGGGATTATGACATGGCGGCGGTTGCCTCCGACGTGTTTGACCGGATGGCCACGCGCGGCACCATCAAGGCTGAGGACTTCCGCATCATCTACCGCTCGCCGGTGTTTCCGACCTCATCCTTCGCCCATGCGCATGACCTGAAGCCGGAGCTCGCGGCGAAGCTGAGGGAATGTTTCTATTCGTTCCGCTTCACCCCGGCGATGACCAAGGAATTCAACGGCGACGATCGCTTCCTGCCGATTTCCTACGGCAAGGACTGGAAGGTGGTGCGCGAAGTGGCTGAAAAGTCGGGCACGCCCTACAACAAGGCGGCCTACGATGCCGAATCCAAGCGCGAAGCCGATGCCGCCGCCAAGAAGGCGGCCGAGGCCGCCGCCAAGGCCGCGCAGCAGCCTGCTGCTCCGGCCGCTCCCAAGCCGTGAGGTCGACCATGGTGCGCGCCCTGATGATGGCCGCGGCGGTTTTTGCCGCCGCGCCGGCCCTTGCCCAGGATTCCTGCCCCAATCGCGGGCAGCTGGACAACGCCTATTGTGATGCCAACAACGATCTGGTCGCCGATACGCCGACCGATCCGGCCCGCCTCAAGGATCCGTCGACGCTGATCTTCGCCTATTCGCCGGTCGAAAATCCGGCTGTCTACCAGACGGTCTATCAGCCGTTCATGGATCATCTGGGCAGCTGCACGGGCAAGAAGATCGTCTATTATCCGGTTCAGAACAATGCGGCGCAGATCGAGGCGATGCGTTCCGGGCGCCTGCATATTTCCGGTTTTGCCACCGGCGTGGTCGGTTTTGCCGTCAATCTCGCCGGCGCCGTCCCATTCGCCGTCATCGGATCAGAGAAGGGCGTTTCCGGCTACAAGCTGTTTGCGCTGGTCAAGTCCGACAGCCCCTACAAGTCCTTGCCCGAACTGAAGGGCAGGAAGGTAGCCCATACCTCGCCCTCGTCCAATTCCGGCAATCTGGCTCCCCGCGTGTTCTTCCCCGATCTCGGCCTGAAACCGGACGACGACTACAAGGTGCTGATGTCGGGCGGCCACGACAAGTCGGTGATGGGCGTCGCCTCGGGCGATTACGACATGGCGCCGGTTGCCTCCGACGTCTACGAGCGCATGGTGGCGCGCGGTGCGGTCAAACCGGATACCTTGCGCCTCATCTGGCAATCGGAAACCTTCCCGACCTCGTCCTGGTCAATTCCGCATGATCTCAAGCCGGAACTGGCCAGAAAGATTTCGCAGTGTTTCATGGACTACAAATGGCATGAGGGATTGAAGAAGGAATATTCCGGCGAGGACCGTTTCCTTCCCATGACCTACAAGGAGACCTGGAAGCCCATCCGTGACGTGGCGGAAAAGTCCGGCACGCCTTACAACCGGGCCGCCTATGATGCCCAGGTCAAGCGCGAAGCGGAGGCTGCAGCGAAGAAGGCGGCCGAGGCGGCTGCCAAGGCCGCCGGCCAGCCGCAGGCGCCCAAGCCATGAGCCAGGCGCTGCTGTCCATCCGCAATCTCCGCAAGGAGTATCGGGCCGGCCAGCCTGTGCTCAAGGACATATCGCTCGACATTGACGGTAACGGTGTCACGGCGATCATCGGCCCTTCGGGAACCGGAAAATCGACGCTGATCCGCTGCATCAACCGGCTCGTCGACCCGACATCAGGCGAAATCCTGTTCGCGGGGCAGGATCTGGCCAAGCTCTCCGGTCCGGCCCTGCGCATGGCGCGTCGCCGCATCGGCATGGTGTTCCAGGAATACAACCTCGTCGAACGGCTGAGCGTCATCGAGAACGTGCTGTCGGGCCGGCTCGGATATGTGCCGGCCTGGCGGGCCTTCCTGCGCAAGTTCCCGGCCGAGGACGTCAGCCGCGCCTTCGACCTGATTGATGCGGTCGGGCTCAATCAGGATTTTGCCACCCGCAGGGCCGATGCGCTGTCGGGTGGCCAGCGTCAGCGCGTCGGCATCGCCCGGGCGATCATGCAGGAGCCGGCGCTGGTGCTTGCGGATGAGCCGACCTCGTCGCTCGATCCCAAGACTTCGGTCGAGATCATGGAACTGATGGCCGAGATCAGCCAGAAGCGCTCGGTACCGGTAATCGTCAACATTCACAATGTTGACCTTGCCCGGCGCTATGCCCGGCGCATCATCGGCATGACCGGTGGCGAGGTTGTCTATGACGGTCCGCCGGACGGGCTGACGCACGACCACCTCAAGCACATCTACGGCGGCGAGGATTTCCTGTGAGCCTGGCCGCCTCCACCGTTCGCCCTGCCGCCTTTCCGGTCAATTGGCCGGCGCGTCTGGCGTGGATCGGGCTGGCGCTCTACACGCTCTATGCCACCTCGCTGCTTGATCTGACCTGGGCGCGGTTCATTACCGGTCTGGACAATGGCGCCAAGTTCCTCGATCGCATGTTTCCGCCCAATGTGCAGGCGGACAAGCTGGAGCTGATCTCGACCGGCATGCTGGAATCGATCCAGATTGCTGTGCTGGCGACGTTCTTCGGCGTGCTGCTGTCGATGCCGCTCGGGCTGGCTGCGGCGCGCAATCTTGCGCCTGGCTGGCTGGCATGGAGCGCGCGCGGCCTCATCGCCGTCTTTCGCTCGTTTCATCCGGTGATTGTCTCGATCCTGTTCGTCAAGGCCGTCGGTTTTGGCGCGCTGGCCGGCATTCTGGCGCTGATCGTCTCGTCGATGGGCTTTGTGTCCAAGCTGTTCGCCGAGGTGGTGGAAGAGATGAACCCCAAGCAGGTCGAGGCGGTGCGCGCCACGGGAGCGAATTTCTGGAACGTGCTGATCTTCGCGGTGATGCCCCAGGTGATGGCCCGCTTCATCGGGCTTTCCGTGTACCAGCTCGATTCCAACCTGAGGAACTCGACGATGGTCGGCATTGTCGGCGGCGGCGGCATCGGTGCGCCGCTGTTCACCGCCTACCAGCGCTTTGATTACGATGTCGTGCTCACCATCCTGATCGCGATCATTGCACTGATCATGATGACCGAGATTGCCTCCGGGCGCATCCGGAGGATCTTCCAGTGAGCGGCGGCATCGCGCGCGAATGGCAGCGCTTCACGCTGGCCGAGCGGATCGCCCGCGGGGTGCTTTACATCGTCACGGCGGTCGCGGTCGTCTGGTCGATCAAGACCATCGATATCATTCCCGAATTCCTCTACGATGCGCCGGAGCAGACCGCCGATCTGTTCAAGCGCATGTGGCCGTTCGACTGGGCCTTCTATCCCAAGGCCATCCATGCCGCACTGATCGAAACCTTCCATATCGCCACGCTGGGCACGATCCTCGCCATCCTGCTGGCCTTGCCATTGTCGTTTCTGGCGGCGCGCAATTTCACAAAAAGCCCGGTGCTGAATCTGGTCGCTCAGTTCATCTTTGTGTCGTCGCGTTCGGTCAATTCGCTGATCTGGGCCTTGTTGTTCGTGGCGGTTTTCGGGCCAGGCGCCTTGGCCGGGGTCCTTTCCATTGCGTTCCGGTCGATCGGGTTTGTCGGCAAGTTGTTCGGCGAGGCACTGGAGGAAGCCCAGCGCGGCCCGATCGAGGCGCTGATCGCGGCCGGAGCGCCAAAGTCGATGCTGCTGGCCAAAGGCTACTGGCCGCAGGTGGAGCCGGCCTTCTGGTCGGTGACGCTGCTCAGGTGGGATATCAACATCCGCGAGAGCGCCGTGCTCGGGCTGGTCGGAGCGGGCGGGATCGGGGTTGCGCTCGATTCAGCCCTCAACAATCTCTACTGGGATCAGGTCGGGCTGATCCTGGCCGTGATCTTCGCTGTCGTGATCGTTACCGAAGTCGTCACCTCGATCATCCGGTCGCGGATCATCTGAACGGAGAATGCTCTAAAGCATGTCGCGATTAAGTGGATACCGATTAATCGCAGAAGACATGCTCTAACTTATTGATACCGATCACGTGATCCGCATTTTGATGATTCCATCAAAATGCGGCATGCTCTAGGCTCGGCTGCTCGCGGAAGGTGCATTGCCTGGTGCGCCGATGCGTCTGATCAAGGGTTCAGCTTGTCCCGCAGGCCGGCGATGTTGAAGGCAACGACGACGGCGCCATAGACCGCTGCGCCGACGAGGACCGCGGATATGAGGCCCAAGGCCGGTGTCGCGAAGCTGCGCATCGGTATGACAGCGACCATCATGGCGATCGTACCCACTGCAACCGCTGCCACATCCCGTACCGAGATCAGCCGGCGGTTCGCACGTAGTGCATAGACCCCGGCCACTGCCGTCGCGGCGCACAGGGCTGCCGACTGCACATAGGCAAAATGCAGGGCATCCCGCCCGACAAAGGCTGCTAGCAGGACGAGGTCACAGGTCAGCCCTGCCAGCGCCGCGACGGTGAAAGGATAGGTGCGGCCCGCCATCTGAAAGGCGGGGCCGAAGGCAAATTGCATGACGCCGAAGGCAAAAACCCCAGGCAGCAGGATGGCCGACATGGCTGCAAACGTGCCGTGGTAGGCTGTCGGCACCACCAGCGCCTCGAACATCGGCAGCACCATGTAATAACCGCCGGCCATCGGAGCCAGGATCGCAAGAACAAGGGTCGCATTGGTCTCGATCTGCGAGCGGGCGGCATCGGCCCCCTGCGTCGTTTCAAGCCGGACGGCCTTCTGGAACATCAGCACGTCGAAGCCCGCGCCGACCGACAGGAAAATGCGGATACAGATATCGGTCGCCAGCGCAAGATGGCCGACATCCGAATAGCCAAGCGTTGTGCCGACAAACCAGCGGTTGATCAGGATGATGAGCTGGAATATCGCATTGCCGGCCACGACGGGCATGCCATAGCGCAGAAATGTTGCAATCAGCGCGCGGTCGACCTGTGCCGGCGGGCTTGGCGCATCACGGAGCCTGGCCCAGACCAGCGCGATGGCAACCGCAACGCTGCCGCAAAAGGCGGCCATGGTGGCCACCGCCGAGTGATACGCCAGTCCAACGGCGATCATCGCCGCCAGAGCCAGCACATTCTTGGAAATCACCAGCAGGGCGTAGGTCCTGTTGAGAAAGCGGGACCGCGCCAGGGCCGACCAGAAATCGAACTGGGCATTGGCAAAGGCCGTGGCTGCCGTGGCCAGAATGAGGCCGCTTGATATGGCACTGGTCTGGCCGGAAAGGCTGGCGGCCAGAGCGACAATGGTCCCCAGGATCAGGACGGCTGCACCGATCATGTAGGCCCGGTCGAGGCTGGCCCTGAGTTGCGGCCGGTCGATGCGGCTTTCCTCGTTGTAGTGCCGGACCGTCGACAGCCGCAACCAGTCGAACATTGTCGTTGCCAGAACGATGGCAGCCATCGAGGCAACAGCGAAGCGGCCAAACTCGGTCGGCCCCAGGACAGCCGCCACCGCCAGCCCTGTCGCGAAATTCAGCACGGCATTGAGCAGGAAGGTGACGACTACAATCATGGTTCGGGGAGCGAGTGTTTCATGACAACAAGGCTTAGCCAGCTTCCTCTAAGAAAGCGTCAAATTACGGCGGGGCCCGGCATCGCAAAGACGAACGGTCGGCACCCAACACTGCGTTGTCAGAAGAGATAAGTCAGCGGACCATCCCTCAGAAAGGGATGGTGCCCAGGAGAGGACTCGAACCTCCACGGCTTGCACCACTGGTACCTGAAACCAGCGCGTCTACCAATTCCGCCACCTGGGCAACGAGGGTGCTCATTAGGGCCCGCATCCGGCCTTGTCAATCGCCGTGCGCAGCATCCTGGCGCCTGGGCGACTCCTTGGTGTGCATGGCAAGGTCGGTGGCGCGACATATTCCGGGCCGGCGGGATTTCGAGCCAGGGCACTGCCGGGAAGAGCTGCGGGGTTCCGAGCCCCAGGTCAGTGATTCGTCGATGCTTTGTTCGCTGTTCTGGCCAAAGGTAAACGGCCTGCTTCATGGTCAAGCCAGCACCGTTCATGGTTCAGTAACGATAAAGAGACGCAACGGGGACGAATCCTGAAGAGCGGGCGTGTTCAGGCGCGAGTCCAAAGGTTAATTTGATCGTCGCTCACCCGGCGATTTTCTTGGGCGGCACTGCGGCATTTCCGGGTGAACTACCGGCATTTCTCTGACGGAAAGGGAAAAGACTCGAAGCGAGTCAGTGATTCGTCGACTTTTTGTTCTTTTCCCGTTCGAAGCCTTTCTGCGACCGGCGCCGATTTCTCCCAAAGCGTTCCGTTCCGGCACGCTTTTTCCTTGAGAATGCCATCCATTCGAGCCAGTGAAACGGCTAGAGCATGTCGCGATTAAGTGGATACCGGTCAATCGCAGAAGACAAGCTCTAACTTATTGATACCGATCACGTTATCCGCATTTTGATGATTCCATCAAAATGCGGCGTGATCTAGCGAGCCAACCATGCCGATTCCCAGTCTCAACGATCCGTTCAAATTGCGCGGTGTCACAGCGTTGCTGGGGCCGACCAACACCGGCAAGACACACTTTGCCATCGAGCGTATGCTGGGGCATGCGTCGGGAATGATCGGCCTGCCGCTCAGGTTGCTGGCGCGTGAGGTCTATGAGCGGGTTGTCGCGCGCGTTGGTCGTGAAGCGGTGGCCCTGATCACCGGCGAGGAGAAGATCCGCCCGCGAGAGCCCCGATACTGGGTGGCGACCGTCGAAGCGATGCCGCGGGATCTTTCGGTCGCGTTCGTGGCCATCGATGAATGCCAGCTGGCGGCCGATTCCGACCGCGGCCATGTCTTTACCGATGCCATGCTCAACCGTCGCGGCAGTGAGGAAACCATCCTGATCGGCGCGGCCACCATGCGGCCGTTGATCGAGGACCTGTTGCCTGGCGCCAACATCATCGCCCGCCCGCGGCTGTCAAAGCTCAGCTTTTCCGGTGAACGCAAACTGACACGCCTGCCGCCGCGCTCGGCGATTGTCGCATTTTCGGCCGAAGAAGTTTACGCGATCGCCGAACTGCTGCGACGCGAGCGGGGAGGGGCGGCCGTGGTGCTCGGCGCGCTCAGCCCGCGCACGCGCAACGCCCAGGTTGCCCTGTTCCAGTCTGGAGAGGTCGATCTGATCGTGGCGACCGACGCCATCGGAATGGGATTGAACCTCGATATCGACCATGTTGCCTTCGCCGCCGACCGCAAGTTCGACGGGGCGGGCTATCGGGCGCTGACCGCGGCGGAAATGGGCCAGATCGCCGGACGCGCCGGACGGCACTTGCGCGATGGCAGTTTTGGCAGCACAGGCCGCTGCCCGCCGCTCGACGAGGATATCATTGCTGCGCTCGAAGAGCATCGGTTCGATCCGGTGCGGCTGATCCAGTGGCGCAATCCGGACCTCGATTATGCCTCCTTCGCCCGCCTCCAGCAGAGCCTTGCCGTTGTGCCGACGGTCCCAGGACTTGTGCGGGCCCGCCCCGCCGACGATGAACGGACTTTCGATATCCTGGCTGCCCGCCCGTCGCTTGCCGGCTATGCCAACAGCCGCGCGGCGGTCGAGCGCCTGTGGGATGTCTGCAAGCTGCCCGACTATCGCAAACTGGCCCCGCATGTGCATGCCGACCTGATCGAGTCCCTGTTCCACCCGCTGGTGCGCGACGGGCGCATCCGTGCGGACTGGTTCAAGAAGGAACTTGCCGCCTGCGACCGCACCGACGGCGACATTGCCACCCTGTCCCAGCGCATCGCCGAGGTGCGCACATTCACCTATTGCGCCAACCGCAGTGACTGGCTTGATCATCCTGCGCATTGGCAGAACGTTGCGCGCGCGCTAGAGGACAAGCTGTCCGATGCTCTGCACGAAAGACTCGCGCAGCGCTTCATCGATCGCCGCACATCCGTCCTGATGCGGCGCCTGAGAGAGAATGCGATGCTGGAAGCCGAGATCACCGAGTTGGGCGACGTCCTTGTCGAGAACCAGCATCTGGGGCGCCTCGATGGATTTCGCTTCACCCCTGACGCCCGCGCCGAGGGGCCGGAAGCCAAGGCGCTGAAAGCCGCCGCCGCCAAGGCTCTCGCCGGAGAGATCGAGGCCCGCGCCCGCCGGCTGGCCGAGGCCGATGATGCTGCCTTCGTGCTGGCGCTGGATGGCATTTTGCGCTGGATCGGTTCGCCGGTAGCGCGGCTGCAGGCCGGCGACAAACTGTATGAGCCAAGGCTGGTGCTGCTGGCGGATGAGCATCTTTACGGAGCATCGCGCGATGCCGTCGAACAACGGCTTGCCCGGTGGCTCACCACCCATATCGACAAGCTGCTGGGCCCCTTGCGTCCGCTGGAGGCGGGAACCGGGCTCAACGGTGCGGCCCGCGGCATCGGCTATCAGGTCGCCGAAAACCTCGGCGTGCTGGAACGGTCGAAGGTTGCCGATGTCGTCAAGGGTCTTGACCAGACCGCGCGTGGTGAATTGCGCGCCCTCGGGGTCCGATTTGGCGCCCATCATCTGTTCACCGCCGGCCTGATGAAGCCGGCGCCACGCACGCTTGCCGCTCAGCTTTTCGCCCTCAAGCACGAGCCGGAGGCGACCGGCGTTGCCGAGGTGGCGCATCTGGCAAGCTCCGGCCGCACCTCGATTCCGGTTGATCCGGCCATCTCGAAGGATCTGTATCGGGTTGCCGGTTTCCGTGTCTGCGGCGGACGGGCGGTGCGCGTCGACATTCTCGAGCGGCTTGCCGATCTCATCCGTCCGGCGCTGGCCTGGCGCAAGGACGCCGGCGCGCCACCGCCCCCCGGCGCCTATCCCGGCGGCGGGTTCGTTGTCACCGGCAGCATGACCTCGCTTGTCGGCTGTGCCGGCGAGGATTTTGCCTCGATCCTGACCGCGCTTGGCTACCGGATGGAGATGAAGCCGGTCCAGGCCATCCCGGTCGCCGTCGAGGGCGTGGCGCCGATCGTCGTACCGGAGGCCGCAGGCGACACAGAAACGGTGGAAGCGACCCCTGAGAATGCCGCCGAAGCGCCGGCCGAGGGTGCCGAATCCGGGGATGCGCCGGCGGATGTGGCGATCGATCCCACTCCGGATACGGCCGAAGAGATCACGGCGGCGACCGATGCTGCGCCGGCCGAAACAGCCGCTGCGGAGCCTTCCCTCGTCGCTGTCTGGCGTCCGGGACGGGCCGAGCATGATCGCCCCCGCCACCGGCCACGCATTCCGCGCGAGGGCCGGGCCGACCGCCAGCGCCGGAATGATGCGCCGCGCGTCGAACAGGCGCCACAATCGGCTCAACCTGAACAGGCTGACGATGGTCGACGCGGCAGGCGACCGGAGCAGTCCGGCGACAGCCGGTCGCGCGATGATCAACCGCGCAGCAACCGCTCTCGCGATGACCGCCCAAGGGATCAGCGCCCGGTGCGCACCGACCGCAAGGAGGGTGACAGGCCCCGTGACGGCGATCGCCGGCACGGTCGCGACCGGGGCCGGCCCGACCGGGACAAGGGACGCTCCGGCGCCGAGCGCGAGCAGATCTGGCAGGACAAGCCCCGGGTGGAAAAGCAGCTTGATCCGGATTCGCCTTTCGCCAAGCTTCTGGCGCTGAAGGCGGCGATGGAAGGCAAGTCCTGAGCGCATGGCCGGGGCGGAGGATCTCTCCCGTCAGCGCCTCGACAAATGGCTTTGGCATGTGCGCCTGCAGCCGACCCGCAGCAAGGCCGCCCTGTTCATCCGGGCAGGCTACGCGCGCCTCAATGGCCAGCGCGTCGAGGACCCGGCAAAAAGTGTCCGATGCGGCGATGTGCTCACGCTTGCGCTGGCGCGCGAAACTCCGGTTGTCCGCGTCGAGAAAATCCTGCCCCGCCGTCTCGGAGCACCGCTGGCTAGCGCCGCCTACAGCCGCATCGATACGGGGTCGGGCAACCGATCCGCAATTGAGCCCTTGCCCTGAAAGCCCCGGTCTAGTAGCAGAGCGGGCGAATTTGGCCCGTGTGGCGCATAACGGAGTGCATCCCGTGACCTATGTCGTGCTCGATAACTGCATCAAGTGCAAATACACCGATTGTGTCGAGGTCTGCCCCGTCGATTGTTTCTACGAGGGCGAGAACATGCTGGTGATCCATCCGGATGAATGCATCGATTGCGGCGTCTGCGAGCCGGAGTGCCCGGCCGATGCGATCAAGCCGGATACTGAGCCAGGTCTGGAGAAATGGTTGTCGCTGAACGCCAAATATGCGTCGATCTGGCCAAACATCACGACAAAGAAAGAGCCGTTGTCTACCGCCAAAGACTTCGATGGCCAGTCCGGAAAGTTCGAAAAATACTTTTCGGAAAAGCCCGGCAGCGGGGACTGATCAGGCCAAGCTGGTAAGGTTACCGTTCGGTGAAGAAAATTAACCGTGGTAAACGCTTGGCTACCTAACCTTTGATTTTGGCCGATTTTTGTGGTAGGGCTTGCATACAGTCGAACTGGCGGCAGCCCTTGAACCTTATCTGACTTCCCGCGCGATCGTGTCCTGTGCACCATGCTCCATCGGGCTGGCCATGGGTGGTTGTGCGTAGAGTCTCCGGTCTTGCTCTGCCAAGCATACTCGACGAGGGACTGCGGTTTCCGGCTCAGGCCGGGAGCAGCTTGGTGACATGATCTGCGCCGGGGCGCGGATGGAAAAGAGCGGGCCGGTTTCCGTTAAGGGGCCGGTTCGGCAACGAGGGACTTTGATGAGCTCCAAGAAGACGACGCAGCGCGAAGGTTTCAAGACCGGCGAGCATATCGTGTATCCGGCCCATGGCGTCGGTCGCATCATGGCGATCGAGGAACAGGAGATTGCCGGTTTCAAGCTGGAACTGTTCGTGGTGACCTTCGCCAAAGAGAAAATGACCCTGCGTGTGCCGACCTCGAAGGTTGTCACCGTCGGCATGCGCAAGCTGTCGCCGGCTCCGACGATCGAAAAGGCGCTGGAAGTGCTCACCGGGCGGGCGCGCATCAAGCGGACCATGTGGAGCCGCCGCGCTCAGGAATATGAAGCCAAGATCAATTCCGGTGATCTGATTGCCACGTCCGAAGTCGTGCGCGATCTTTATCGGTCGGAAGCCCAGCCCGAGCAGTCCTATTCCGAACGGCAGCTTTACGAGACGGCACTGGCGCGCTTGATCGATGAGATCGCCGCCGTGGAGAGCATCACCGAGACCGAAGCGATGAAGCGCATCGATCAGAGTCTTGCCAAGAACCCCAAGCGCAGCCGCGGCGAAGCCGCCGAATCGGGCGACGCCGAGGAAGCTGCCTGAGCCAGCTGGCTGACCAGAGCATCTGCATCAGGACCCGGAGGCCTCCCTCCGGGTCTTTTGCTATCCGGGCGGTGCCAGCCATCAGTCGATGATGGTCTTGTAGGCGCGGCCAGGCTCCAGCGCGGCGCCGTTTTCCAGCCCGTTGAGGACATAGAACCGGTCCAGAGGCCGGTCGACTCCGCCCATCCGCTGAGAGAGATCCTCGGCGGTCTCGCCGCGTTTGGCGATGTGGACGGCAATCCTGAGCGGCCGAGCCCGCTCCTGTTCCTCGGCGCTGAGCTTGCGGAAGGTTTCAAAGCTGGCAAAAAACGTCTGATCGACGTCCGGGCTGAAGTTTCGCGCGGCCATGATCAGGCGATAGACCTGCCCGCCGACGCGAATGGCGAAGATCCGGAAGGTCCAGTCGCTGCCTTGCGCCAGTCCGGTGGCGGCGGGCAATCCGTTGACCATCAGCGGGCGCACATCGGTCAGGGTCAGTCCTTCGATGCGGTTGTCATGAAGGAATGTTTCCAGGCTCTTGTCCGGCGTGATCTTGGCGCTGTCGAGCCGCATGGCCTGCATGGCGCCCGGAGTCATGCCCAGAACGGCCTGTGCCGAGTTTTCCAGAAAGAACCCCTCCGGCGCGGTGAGGGTAATGCCCAGCCGCGGATGCAGGAACGTCCGGCCGCGCACGAACCCTTCGGCTGAATCCTCGCCATAGACCATCCCGGTCAGTGCCTGCAGCCAACGGTTGCGCTCTACCGTGATCTGCCCGGGGGCCCCGGCCTGACGGGCAGCAAGCAGCGCCTGCTGGATGCGATCCGGAGTGGTGGGATGGGTCGTGGTGAAATCGAGCCCCTCGGCCTTTGACCGGGCCTCGGCGGTCCGGTCCTGAATTTCGGCGTTGCGCCCGAGCGAATAGAGAAAGCGATGCGCGCCATAAGGATCAAATCCCGCCGTCGCCAGCGTCTGCACGCCGATCTTGTCGGCCTCAAGCTCCTGTTGGCGCGAAAAGCTGGCGATGGCGACCTGCGCCTGATCGCGCACCAACTGGGCTGCGCCGGGATTGTTCAGCACCTCGGCCCGGACACGGCTGACCAGCACCGAGCGGCTTTCAAGCTCCTGCCGCTCCATCGCATGGCGGGCCGTCACATGGGCAATCTCATGGGCCAGAACCGAGGCAACCTCGGCCTGATCATTGGCCAGTAGCAGCAGTCCGCGCGTGACATAGAGCTGGCCGCCCGGCAGCGCGAAGGCATTGACCAATCCGGAATTGAGGATGCTCACCCGATAGGTCTGGCCGGGGTCATCGCTGCCATTGCGCAGCTTGATCAGAAGCGAATCGAGGATTTCCTGGGCGGCGGCGGCGCGGTATTCGCCGCCGAAAGCCTGGAGCATGCGCTGGTGCTGCTGTGCCGCTACCGTCTCGGCGCCGCTGACCTTCGGAGCGCCGGAGGGTAACTCAACGGTCGGCTTGGGCGTATCCGGCCCAACCACCAGAAGTTCGCTGGCGCAGGCCGCCAGCAGCGCGGGCGCCAGCGCGGCCCCGCACAACCGGGCGAACCGGTCCCTCAGGCGAGCGATGATCGGGGAGGGCGCGCGCCAAGCTGGCATTCTAGAGCCTGTTTCCTTCATACGGAAGCAATTCTGTTTCTCGGGCGGGGAGGCGATCCAGGCGGAAGGCGGCGCAGAGCGTATCTGTCGATACGGTCAAGCCGGCTTCCAAACTGGGCGCCCGCCGCCCGGAAATCCGGAGGACGGGCAGGTTTTGGGCAAAATACTCGGAAAATCCCCTCGACCATACACGGGGTATGCTCTTCGGGAATTTCCCGGCCCTTCGCCCAAACCCTGCACCGCAGAATGGTTCCGTATGAAGGAAACATGCTCTAGTCCTCAAACTGCACCTGCCGCGGATCGCCGATCGTCAGCCGCCCCGGCGGGCGACCGCTGATGTCACCGCGAATGATCAGGCTCTTGCCAACAAATGTGGCAGGATCACGCCCTGCGGCCCTCCATCGCTCGACCTGGCGACGTGTCAGCATCCAGGCTGGCTGGCTGTCTCGCGCGCCGATGAAATTCACGAATACCACCTGGCGGCCATTGCGCACCGATTGCACCACACCCCTGAACACAATGCGGCGAACCATAGGCTCGCCGGTCGGTTCGCGCAATCTGGTCCGGGCACTGCGTCCATGCAGCGCCGACCATTGGCCGAGGCGATCCCGGCGTGCCGGATGTTCGGCCGCAAGCGCCTCCTCCCAACAGGGATCCGGCCCCGGTTCAGGCCAGGCGATGGCGATGCCCTCGCCCAAAAGTTCGGCCTCCACCCAGATGCGGCGCTCGGGTGCGGTCTCCACCGTTCGCAACCGCACCGCCCGGCGCCCCCAACGGTCCCTGCCCGAAATTGCCAGGGCATCAACCTCGAAGCCTGTCAGCCAGGCATCGAGGGCAGCCTTGAGCGCCCTGCGCTCGGCCGGGCGGTCAATGGATGGCCAGGCCAGCCCGGCAAGGCGTGACAGACCGCCGCCGGCCAGCAGCAGGTCGCCGTTTGATTCGATGGCGACCACGCGATCGCGCGCGGCCTGACTCCAGTCACAGGCAACGGATTGTGACAATCCACAGATACTGCCAATTAGGCATGTCAAAACGACATGGATCGCCGAAAGACTATGGCGCAAACGCAACAGTCGGGCGAATACGCTGTGCGGCGCCCCAGTGCTGTTGACATAGATCAAGTCGGGAGCCATCTCAAAAAGCAGATATGGGACGGGATCACACAACCCGTCGTATCCTTAAATCAGCCGAAGCCCAAGGCCCTGCGAGGTCCTAATGCCGAGGCGATCTTGAAGGTCTAACCCGCAGGAATTTGGGGCTGTCATGAAGAAAATTCTCCTTTGCACCGCCAGCGCGATCGCTGTTCTTGGCTCGGCTTCGGCCTTCGCCGCCGATCTCGGCGCGCCGAAGAAGCCGGTTGTCGTGCCGGTTGTCGATACCTTCAACCCCTGGATGGTGCGCGTTCGCGCCCTGGCAGTGATCCCGGAGGATCGCAGCAGTGTTGTGGCTGGCGGCGTGGCGGTTGCCGGGCGTGGCAACCTCGACGTGTCGAACTCGGTCGTTCCGGAACTCGACATCACCTATTTCTTCAACCGCAACTTCGCGGTGGAATTGATCCTCGGCACGACGCCGCACACGGTCAAGGGCGCCAAGACGCTGGCCGGCGTGGGTGATGTCGGCAGCTCCTGGCTGCTGCCGCCGACCCTGACGGCGCAGTATCACTTCCACCTGACGCCGACGATCAAACCCTACATCGGCGCCGGCGTGAACTACACCTTCTTCCTCGACGAGAAGCAGAAGGGCGCGTTCGTGGCGTTCAACCTGAAGAACACGTTCGGTCTCGCCCTGCAGGCGGGTGTCGACATCATGCTCGACAAGAACTGGGGCATCAACGTCGACGTCAAGAAGCTGTTCCTGCAGCCCGAGTATCGCGCGGTGCTGGGTCCGGCGACTGTCGTGACCGGCAAGGCCAAGATCGATCCGTGGCTGATCGGCGCGGGCATCACCTACAAGTTCTGATTTCCGGAACTTTGGATGATCAAGCGAAAGCCGCCGGAAACGGCGGCTTTTGACTTTCTGGGCGACGAACGGGATCGGTCTCGCTGTTCGACATGCGGCATTCGCCCGGCGCGGCGGGGCGTACCGGTCTGCCTAGCGGCCGCACCGGGAGGCTTGATACCGGGCCCGCAGGGCCTTCGAGGCGCTGCGATGGGCGATGGCCTCTGATCCCGCCCGAACCGGCCAGAGAAGGCTCTGGCGGTCGGAAGATGAGTGCCCTATAGACACGACTGGCGGTGTAGACGTCTCCCGGTAGCTCAGCAGGATAGAGCGACGGTTTCCTAAACCGTAGGTCAGGGGTTCGAATCCCTTCCGGGAGGCCACAACTGCATCGATCCCGCGCCTGCAACCGTTGAGTTTTGGCCGGGCCTGCTTCTGCGAGGCCCGATTTCGGTCGCATGTCGCTGGCGGATTGCTGCGTATCCCGGTCAGCGCGGCGCCATGCGGATGGCGCCGTCAAGCCGGATGGTCTCGCCGTTCAGCATGCCGTTGCGGCAAATGAACTCGACGAGATGGGCATATTCATCCGGTCGCCCCAGCCGTTGCGGGAAGGGCACGGCCGCCGCCAGCGTCTTGCGGAAGTCTTCGGCGATGGAATCGAACATCGGCGTATGGAAGATTCCCGGCAGGATGGCGACGACGCGAATGCCGTATTGCGACAGGTCCCGCGCAGCGGGCAGCGTCAGTGCCTTGACCGCGCCTTTGGAAGCGGCATAGGCGGCCTGCCCGACCTGGCCATCTTCGGCAGCGACCGAGGCCGTATTGACGATCACGCCACGGCTGCCATCCTCGTCGAGCGGTTCAAGCCCGGCCATTCCCGCCGCCGACTGGGCCAGAACGTTGAACGTGCCGATCAGGTTGACCGATACAACCTTCGAGAATGAGGCAAGATCCTGCGGCGCCAGGGCGCCGGTCTCGCGATTCTTGAGGACGATACGCTTTCCCGGCGCGATGCCGGCGCAGTTTACCGCAATGCGTTCGATGCCATGGCGGCTGCGTGCCGCCTTCAGCGCGTCGGCCACCGAGGCTTCGCTGGTCACATCGGTCTTGCAGAACAGGCCACCAATGTCGCCGGCCACACGGGTGCCGCGTGCTTCATCAAGATCGAAGAGAGCCACACGCACGCCATGGGAGGCAAGGCGCCGGGCGGTTGCCTCGCCAAGGCCGGAGGCGCCGCCTGTGACAATGGCGGCAATGGAAGAATCAAGCTGCATGGCACGGATCCGTTGTCGATTGATGGGCCGACAATGCCGGTTCGTGCGCCCATGCGCAACGGGGAAAGTCCTGGGCCTTCGAGACGTGCCTCAGGTTGGCTGCGGGCCTTCCGCAGCGGTCGGTTCGGAGTTTGACGCCGCCGGCCCGGCTTCATCCGCTGCGGCCGCCTCCGGTTGGGAGAGCGGATCGCCCGAAGAATCGTTGGGCCGCATCGCGTTGGCGCCAGTGTTCGGGCCGCCGACGAGGCTGTTGACCACATCGTCGGCGATGAGCGCATCGAGCTTGATGCCATAGCCGCTGGTGTCGACGTTGACGATCGATCCGGGGAATTCATGGCCAGACAAATGGATGACGACGGGGGTGCCGCGGCGGTCGAGAATGTAGGTCGACGCTTCCCGGAAACGGATGCCGCCCCGCGAGACCTCGATGACCATGCCATCAAGTTTGATGCCCTTGTCCGGGATCTGCATTTCGGCGATCAGCACACAGGGGTGACGCGAGTGAGCCCGCATATGCTTGCCGCCCTTGTCGCGTTTGACGAACGGCAGGCGACGCAGAACCGAGGATACCGCTTGCGGCATGGCGAACTTGACCATCGATCTGGCCCTTCTCTAGATCACGCTGTGCTTTGATGGACTCACCAAAACACAGATAACGTGATCGTTATCTGTAAGTTTGGAGCATGCGGCGGTTAACCTGCTTCCGCTTGATCGCTGCATGCTCCAGTCGTTCCACGCGCCCTGGTCAGGCGCTCTTCAAGAGGTCGTTGATGCGGACCTTGGCCGATTCATAGAGCTTTTCCATATGCTCGATGCGCTGGCGGGCGGTCATTTCATTGGTAGGCTTCTTGGCATCCGCCTCGCGAGCCTGTTCCTGGCGCACGGGATCGACCACCGGAACAGCGACACGTTCGCTGGGGGCGGCCGGGGCCTGGAACATGTGCGGGGCAGGGGCACCGGCCGAGGCTGCTGGCCCACCGGTTCCCATGCGTTGCACCAGTTCGGAATAGGACAGGAAGATCGATTCGAACGAACGCGACATTTCAGCAAAGCCAGTCGACAGGCCGCTGTCGATGGACCGGCCGAGCGAACGGATCTCGGTCGTAAGCTCCTTGGTGTCGGAAATGACGTTGAGAGCCTGTGCGGTATCGGCCTGCTTGGCGGCGATATCCTTCATGCTGGAGGTCATGATGGCAAGGGCGGTGTTGAGCACCTGGGCAACCTCGCCCAGGCCCTTGACCAGCGTCGAATCCATCGAAACCGACATCTGCTGGATCTGCGGCGAAGTGTCTGGCCGGTTGAGCAGTTCCTTGATTCCGGAGGTCACGTCACCACGCACATGCTCGAGACTCTGGACAAGATCGGCATGGGCCGCGCGGATCTCCGACATGGATCCCTGCATGTCCTCGATCTTGTCGACCGTCTGATCCTGTGTCGTCTGCAACAGGCGGCTGAGGCTGGCCTGCAACTGGACAAGCGATTCCAGGCGGTCAGTGGTGCTCAGATGCTGCTTGATGGCTTCATCCTTGGTCTCGTCGATCTTGCTGAGCACCAGATCGGTCTCGACCCGCGCCTGTTTGCGGGCCTCGAGCTCCTGCAAGGCCATCGCTTCAAAACCCTTGGAGGTGGCGATACGCGATTCCTCAAGGGTATGTTCGATCTTGGAAAAGCCTTCGACCATGCGATTGGCCTGGGCATAATCGAGCTGACGCAGGCCGGAAATATCGTCGCGGATGGAGCCCAGCGCAGTGATGGCGCGGCGCATGCTGTCCTGCTCGGCTGTCAGTCGCTCCATCTGGGCGAGCGTCGCCATCAGGGTGTCGTTCTCTTCCTTGCGCTTGTCCGCCAGCTTCATGATCGCATCGGCGGTCTTTTCGAATGTGTGGTTGGTCGAGCGCATGGCGGTGATCATGGCTGCCACGCCCGGTGCGGCCATGAAGGTGGCATCGCCCGGCGCCACGCCCTCCACCGAACCGGACCCGCCGCCAGCGCCGCCTTCGCCACCACGGCCTTCGCCGCTCGACTTCTTCTCGTTTTCAAGCTGGGAGATGCCGGCGAGCCAAGCCTCGAACTCGGCCTCGATCGCATGGGCCGCCGAGGAAACGAACCGGTTGACCAGACCCAGAACCAGTGACGTGAACAGTCCGAACAGCGAGGCGGCAAAGCCGGTCGCCATGCCGGTCAGCGGAGCCTGCAAGGCGCCGAGCAGGTTCTTGACGGCATCGCCGCTGGCCTCGGAATTGGCCAGGCCGCCGATGATACCACCGACCGAACTGACCATTTCCATCAGGCCGATGAAGGTTCCGATAAGACCAAGAAACACCAGAAGTCCGCTCATGTATTGCAGCAGCGAGCGGCTCTGATGGTTGGAGTGCTGAATGGCGGCGATAAGATTCTGCATCGTCGCGACGGAAATCTGCATCTGCTTGGTGCGATGCAATTCCTCGACGATCAGTTCATAAAGATGGCCCAGCAGCTTGGGCGGGGTGAAGACCGTTCCCTTCTCCAGACAGCGGTAATGCCGCCAGAAGGGGTCTTCCTTGCCCTTGATCCGGCCCATCTGGATATCGGAATAGGCTTCCTGCAAGGCCTCGAACGCCAGGCGCTCGTTGGTCATGCCCCTCAGGTCAACCGCCGCGAGCGCCGCGCCGAAGAGGAACACGAGGAAAATCATCGCGTTAAGGTAGATGTTGTGGTTGACACCTTCCCAGACGAAGTGCCACTGCCACGCGGTCAGCCCGACCAGCGCGGTGTAAACCACAGCCATGCGGATGGACTGGACCTTGATCTTGGACGCAAGACTCTTTGAACGCATACCCGTACCCCGTGCCGGCCCTGCGCAGACCGGTGATGGGGGTAAGGTTAACAGTGCAAAGGCAACAAACGGTTAATTCTACCGGCTATTTGGCAAAAACCTTGACCAGGTCGCCGTCAGCGGAGGCGCCATCCTCAATGCGGACCGCGATGCGCTCGGGATCGATCCCGGTCATCATCAGCTGCTTGCGGATCAGCATGGCCCGGTAATAGGCGATACGGCGGGCCTCGGTCACGCCGATGACCGAGACATCCGCATAGCCGCGCACTTCGAGCTTGGTCGCAGTTTTGACCGCATTCGAATTGTTGACCACGCTGCGGAATTCCTGCGTCTTGGCGTCGTCAAGCTGGACGACCCGCTTTTCGAACGACACCGTCAGCACGGCGCCGTCACCCGACAGCGTGACGCCAGAGGCTTTCTGGGCCACTTCGTTGATCGTCGAGGCTTCGATGCGGCGGTCCGGCTCGATCTTGTTGGGGTCGCGATCCTCGGGCGAGGGAGGCGGGGCCACCTTCTTCTCGTCATGCTGACCGGCAAGCGGCTGCTCGGAAGCGGTATTGCCCGCCAGCTTGCCGTCGCTGTTGATGGCATTGGGCACCGGTGATGGCAGTTTGGTGCGCCCGGTGTTCGGCGACGCCGGCTGGGGGGCCGCATAGGAATCACCGCGCAGGGGAAACTGGGTGATCTTGTCAGTGTCCTCAGCAGAGCTTTTTTCGCGGTGCTGAGCCTTGAGTGCGGCGACGATCTTGTCGCGCACCTCGTCCAGGCTGCCGCCGCCGGAGATGTCGATCTTGGCAGCCTCGGCGATCTGCTTGATCATGATCTTGGAAATCTTGTCCGACATCGAGAAGATCACGACGCCGAGGATCATCATGATGAAGGTCAGCACCATGGTCATGGTGGTGAGCGCGTCCACGAATCCCGGCCAGTAGTTCTCTTCCTCGCCGGAGCCTCCGCCTGCCATGGAACCGACCTCGACCCAGCCTGGGTTCTGACCCTGCCCGCCGCATGCGGGCACTCGTCCCACATCCTTAGCGTGCAACACCTCATCATTTCGTTAATCGGCGGCCAACGAAACGGGTAGCATTGTCCTGACCGGGTCGCTTACCCGGCGTCAGGCCGCCTGCGACAGGCGCTGCATGACATCGGCCTTGGGGCCATCGGCGACGATGCGCCCGTTTTCCATCCAGATGATGCGGTCGACAAGGCTGAGCAGCGGCGCCCGGTGAGTGGCCACAACGAAGGTCTTCTCAGCGATGATTTCGCGCAGATCTCGGACGATGCGGGCCTCCAGAGCGTTGTCCATCGCCGATGTGGGCTCGTCCATGATGAATACCTTCGGATTCTCGGCCAGCAGGCGGGCCAGCGCCACGGACTGGCGCTCGCCGCCGGACAGACGCTCGCCCCGTGTTCCGACCCGCATGCCATAGCCGGCCGGATGACGCGCGGCAAAATCCTTGACGCCGCTGACGGTGACCGCCCGTTCAAAGTCGGACGCCCGCATCGTCTCCATGCCAAAGCAGATGTTGGCCTGCAACGTATCGTCGAAGAGAACGCTGTCCTGCCGCATGAAGCCGAGCACCCGCCGCAATGCCCGCGGCGAAATCTGGCGTGCATCGCGATCGTCAAACATCATTGTGCCCGAGGTCGGCTCATGCAGGCGCAGGATGAGGCGCAAGAGAGTGCTCTTGCCACTGCCGACGCGGCCGATCAGACCCACCTTCTCGCCGGGCCGGATGTCGAGCGTGATGCTATCCAGAGAAGGTGTTTCCTCGCCCGGATAGGTGAAACTGACATTCCTGAAGGCGATATGGCCGTTGATCGGCGTCTCTTCGCGGGCCTCGGAGGAATCACCGGCCCCCTCCTGCGGCACCGAGAAGATGCGCAGCATCGTCTTGGCAGCGCTGGACAACTGATGGGCGCGGTGGATGAACGACATCATCTGGCTGATCGGCGCCATCATGCGCCCGATCAGCAGAACGGCGGCGGTCATGGCGCCAATCGTCATTGTGCCGGTCGAAATTTCATAGACGCCGATGATCATCGCCAGGACAACAACCACCTGGGAAATCACCACGGATGATTGGGTCGCAAGGCTGCCCTGCAAGCGGTTGCGATGGCTGGCATAGGCCGAGGCGTCAACCAGCCGCTCCCAGCGGCGGAGCAGAACGCGCTCGGCACCGGTCACCTTGACCGATTCGATGGCGCCCATCGCTTCCAGAACCGCGTTGGTCTGGGTGCCGACATACCGGGAATGCTTGCGCGCCGCATCTTCGCCGATCAGTGGCAGGATGTGGATCGCCACCATGACCAGAGCTCCCAGAACCGGGGTGATGGCAACAAAGCCGGCGATGGAATAGATCAGAGCGGTTGCCAGGATGAAGAACGGCAGATCGATCGCCACCGAGATCGCCACGGCCGGGATGACATGGCACAGGGCCTCGACCTCGCGCACCCCATTGGCAACCCCACCAGGGGCGGTTGGCAGATCTTTCAGCCGTCCATGCATCAGGCGGCTGAACAACCGTGTCTGCAGCGCGGTGGCGGTCGAAAGTCCGACCGAATCCATCAACTTGAGGCGGATGAAGCGGATGGCGAAATCGGCGATGAGAACGATCATCACGCCCAGGGACAAGGCCCACAGCGTCTCCCAGGCCAGATGCGGGACCACCCGGTCATACACCGCCATGGAAAACAGCGGCATGGCGAACATGAACAGGTTGCTCAGGACAGTCGCCAGAATGAGTTGCAAGAGCAGCGGCTTCTGGGTCCGGAACATTTCCGCCGCGACTGTGGAGGCAATCCCCTTGATCGCTGCCACCTCGGACGATTCAGCAGCCGGGCCAGCCATGCGAGACGAGGTTGCGGCCATCGTGTCGCCGGCAGGTTCAGGCCTGGGGCGGACGAAGAACACGACGCCGGAAAAGATCTTCTGCAAAGCGCTCAGCCGGACCGGTTTGGCGCTCTCGCCGTCCTTGCGCAGCAGCGTGGTCTTGTCGGGCCTGCCAAGCAGCACATGACTGCCACCGGCCTTGTCCAGGGCTATGCAGGGAAAATCCTTCTCGGTCAGAGCCTTGAGTGATTTCTCGGTGTGGCTGATGCTGACGCCGCGATCGGCTGCGGCAGCGGTCAGTTCCTCCGGCATCGCCACATCGCCGGGTCCGCGGTTAATCCGGTCGGACGCCCGGCCGTTGTGGAACCATCCAGCGGCTATGGCCCGCATGTCGGCAACCAGATTGCCGCCCCGGGGCAACTCGGGCGCGGTTGGTGGTGCAGAGGCCGGCGTGTCGGAAGCGGTGGCCGGAACCTTGGCAGTCTCCTGTTCCTGCCGCAACGATTCGATCGACTGAGCCATGGCTTCGAGGGCGGCAGGCCGTCCCGATTCGGACTTGGCGGTCTCGACTTCAGCTTTGAGTTCATCGAGCGCGCGGGCGACTTCCTCGTCGAGGGCCGGGGCCGGCTGTGCGGCAAGAGGGTCGGCCGGCTCG
>DAOMXG010000003.1:0-37153 GCA_035436995.1 Beijerinckiaceae bacterium | reverse complement strand
TGCGAGGGACGGCCCGGGAAATGACCGACAGGTCATTTGTGAGGGCCACTGGTATAATCGCTATCGGTTCGCTTCTGCTGGCCTCGGGTCGGAGGCGCGATAGATCGGCTTGATTTGGCCGAACGACAGCTTTCCCAGCACGCCCGCCCAGACATAGCTGTGGTCAAGCCAGCTTGCACCGCCGCGCCATGCTGCGGCCGGCAGTTTCAGCGACAGCAGCCCGGCCTGGACAAGCGCCTTGGCGCGCACGATCCAGCGCATCAGGCCCGGTGCGGCGCTGGCTTTGGCAGCCGCTTCGGCGAAGGCCTGTCCGCCGGCATAGAAGCGCCCCCTGAGGTAGGAAGGATCGCAGCGGCTGGCGGGCACGAACTCGCTTGCCTGCATCTCCGGCTGCCAGGTCATTTTCGATCCGCGCTGCTGCATGCGGCAAATCAGATCGTAATCCTCGCCGCCGCCGTTGCCGAAGGCGGGGTCAAATGGCCCCGGTCCGATCAGCATTGCAGCGCGGCGGAACAGGGAATTGGCAGTTGAAAGGCTGACTTCGGCGGTCTTGCCCGGGCCGAGCGCGACCAAGCGATCGCCGGCGGGCCGATCAGTCCAGCGGGAGAACAACGTTCGGGTCATCGGCGTCAAGGCGCTGCCGGCCTCGAACTGCGGCGTGATCGCACCGAACCAGGCGTCGATTGCGCCATTTCGGACGTTTTCGGCAACCGCACGGAGCCAGTCCGACGCCGCCTGCTGGTCATCGTCGAGGAAGGCGATGAAATCGGCGCTTGTCGCCGCAACCCCGGCATTGCGGGCCACTGCGATATTGGCCGGATGCGCCGCCAGCCAGCGCATCGGAACAGGGCTTGCCGCTGCCTTCTGGTTCACGATTTCCCGGGCTGTACCGGCATCGGAATTGTCGACGACGAGGATCTCGACCTCAAGTCCCTGCGGTATGGGCTGCTGCGACAGGCTGTCGAGCGCTTTGGCCAGCAGCGCCTCGCGATGGAAGGTGCACAGGACAATGGCGAGGCGTGTTCGGGTCGTCATGGCTGAGCGAGATCCTGGAACGCGAAATCACGGGCACGGGCAATCAGGAAGGTTGCCAGCAATGCGGTTGAATTGAACGAAGCGCCGCGCATGAACAGCGTGGCCTCCGTGAGATTGTGGGCGAGGTAGAGCAGCAGCAGAACGGCAAAGGCGCCGAGAGCAGCCCGTGTCGCCGGCTTTGCCAAGCCGAAACAGGCGTGGAGTCCGCCGTAAAGGGCCGCCCATATCGTAATGACGGTTGCAAGAACGGTCGCCGGTAGCCCCAGATGCAGCCAGAGTTCGAGATAGCCGTGATGGGCCTGATTGATGACACCGATCTGCACGGCTGCAAGCCAACTGCCAACCTCGGCCCTGATCAGCGGATCATTGGCGGTTCCAACATCCCAGAACGCGCCATAGCCGTGGCCAAGCCAGTAGCGTTTCTCCGCCGCATTGCGGGCAAAGGCCCAGAGTTCGTCACGTCCGGTGAACGATGTATCGCCGATGAGCGTGGTCATGGCGGCATTGATGTCGAACTCGAGGGTCGCCAGCCATAGTGTGATACCGACAGCCAGCAGCAACCCGACCGCGATCGCAAACAAGATGAAAGAGCGTCCATGGCGCTCGATCATCCCGAAGAACAGGATCACCACGATGCCCAGGGCCGCCAGATTGATGGAGGTCTTGCTGATGGTGATGACAAGGAAGAAGGCGGTCGGCACCAACGCGGTCATGCCGATCACGGTCTCGCGCCGTGTTGCGGATCCCAATACCCAGGTTGTGCCAAGGATCATGGTGATCAGTGCCACGATGCCGGCCACGTTTTTCTGCGAATACATGCCGCGGACGCCGATCTCGGAAATGGCGATGGACGGCACGATCACACAACCGGCAAGGTTGATCAGGATGATCGCGGTCATGGTGGCGAACATCCATGTGTGCAATTGCCTGAGGTTCTCGGTGCCGATCGCCACCGCGAAGGCGATGACCGCGAGGAAGAACAACAGCAGGCTGCGTCTCAGCGTCAGATCGGGGAAGTCGGACCAGACAATGCTGGCCATCGCAAAGCCGACGAGCACGAATACCGGCAGCGCTGGTAGCGCGAAGCGCGCTACGCGCCAGCGATGCAGCCACAAGACCAGCAGCGACAGGCCAAAAAGCCCGAGCACCGCGATGCGGTCGAGCACATTGCCATCGGTGCGCGTCGCTGCGTCGGCTTCAGCGAAGGGCCGGGTGCCGACAAAGGTGAACAGAAGAAAGCCGAACAGTAGCAGGCCGTGCAACCGCGCGCGCCAGCGGCCGGTGCCGGCTGCGCTCGGCGCCTGCCCCGGAATGATGAAACTGGCCTTGAGACTGCTGATGTCGGTCATGGCGCCCGGCCGCTCGCCTGCTGGCATTGGCCTTTCATGTCTGGCCCTTAGCAGATTGGTTACCGCTCGCCCCTAGACTGGCTGACCAAACGTCAACATTCCCTTATCCGCTGGACGATTCATGGACATTGTTTCCGTCGTCATTCCCACGCTCAACCGTCAGCCCAGCCTGAAACGCGCGCTGGCCAGTCTGATGCAGCAGCGGCTCGACGAACAGACGGCGATGGACATCATCGTTGTCGACAATTCCGTTGATGCCAACGCGCGCTTTCTGGTCGAGGCAATGGCAGAGGATGGTGCACCGCTGCGCTATTTCAGCGAACCGGTTCCCGGTGTTGCCACCGCCCGCAACGCCGGCGTGGCAGCGGCGACGGGGCGCTGGGTTGCCTTCCTCGACGATGACGAGCAGGCCCGACCGGACTGGTTGGCCCGCCTGGTCGAAGTCGCGCGTTCCACCGGTGCTGACGCCGTGTTCGGCCCGGTTCTGGCCCGGTCCGACGGAGTGCATGAGATCGGCGGCTTTGCCCCCTATTTCTGTCGGCGGATCGATCGTGCCGATCGCGCCGACATCACTGATCTTGCGGCCTATCTCGGCACCAACAATTCGATGTTCGACCGGGCGCGTTGCCTGGCCGGCGCAGGAACTTTCGAAACCAGCCTCAACGAGACCGGCGGCGAGGATTCACTCCTGCTCAAGCGCCTCGTGCTGACCGGACGCCGATTTGCCTGGGCGGCCGAGGCCGAGGTTCTCGAATGGGCGGCCGAAAAGCGGCTCAACTGGGCTTATGTCCGCAAGCGCAAGTTCCTGTCCGGCCAGATACGCGTGTTCGTCCATCACATGGTTCAGCCGGTCGAATGGGGCGGTATCGCCAAGTGGATGGCCGTTGGCGGCATTCAGGCGGTTGGCGCCGGCCTGCTGGCGGTTGCGCTCTGGCCGTTTGCCAGGGCGCGTGCCGAACGGGCTGCCGCGACCGCCTGGGGCGGGCTGGGCAAGGTATTCTGGGCGTCGCGGTTCCGCCCCTCCATGTACGGGTCGGGCCTGGTGTCTTGAGCAGGGCGCAGCCTGATCGGCGCAATGTCCTTTTCGGCAGCCTGGCCGGTGTCGTCGCAACAGGCCTGCCTGGCCGGATCGAAGCCGGCCTCATCCCGTCGTTGACCATTGACGATACCGGCCCCGGCCGGCCGATCAGCCCGCTGATCTACGGATCCAACGAGATCGGCGTGATGGATGGCGGCCTTGCCTCGGCCGTTCTCGACGCTGCCGCGGGGGTCACGGCCCGGCGCCTGGGTGGCGATCTGATGACCGGCTACAACTGGCTGAACAATGCCTGCCATGCCGGCAAGAACCATCACCATTCCAATGGTCCGTTTCTGCTGGAAGCACTGCAAGTGCCCGCCTCGGACTGGGATCGACCGGCGGCTGTCATCGAGACGATGCATGCGGCCTCTCTGGCCATCGGAGCAAAAAGCCTCGTTACGCTGCCGCTCTCGCCCTATCTCGCCGCCGACCGGCTGGGGCGCGTTGGTGAAGCGGAGGCAACCCCTTCGCCGCGCTTCGTGCCGGCCAACTGGTCGCTGACCGATGTGCCGGGCACGGTCAGCCTGCCGCGCCTGGTCGCCCATCTGGCCGAACGCTATGGCAGTTCCGCCTCGCCCGGCGGCATCCATGGCTATGCGCTCGATAATGAACCGGGCATCTGGCACCAGACGCACCCGCGGCTGTTTCCCGGAAGACTTCAGATCCTGGCTTTCATCGATCGTTCGATTGCCGCCGCGCGTGCGATCAAGACGATCGACCCGTCGGCGCGGGTGTTCGGGCCGTCAAGCTGGGGCGCTACCGAATTCGTCACCTTCCAGAACGCGCCTGACTGGCCGCGCCACCGCGCCTATGGCAGCTTTCTTGGCCTCTATCTCGATTCCTTCCGCAGGGCTTCGGAGCAGGATGGCCGCCGTCTGCTCGATGCCCTGGACATTCACTGGTATGCCTTTCTGGAAAAGGGCGGTCTGTTCCGCAGCGAGGATCCGGCCCACGATCAGGCCCGGCTCGATGCACCGCGTTCGCTTTCCGAACCGGGTTTTGTCGAGCAGAGCTGGGTTCCGCGTGCCCTTGCCCAGAGCGGGGGCGCTCTGTCTCTGCCATTGCTGCCGTCGCTGCATCGGCTGATTGATCGCTGGTTTCCGGGAACGGCGCTGGCGATCACCGAATTCAATTACGGAGGCGCCGGGCAATTGACTTCGGGACTGGCACTGGCCGACGCACTCGGCCGCTTTGCCACCGGCGGGGTGGCGATGGCAACCCACTGGGGAAGCCTGCCGGGTTGGCTGGGCGAGGCCTACAGGCTCTACCGCCAAGCCGATCCGGCCGGTCGGCGCTTCGGCGACCGGGCGCTGGAGTTGTCAACCCTTGGGGCCGCCGAGGTATCGGCCTATGCGGCGAGCGATGCCGCTGGTCTGGCACTCATTCTCATCAACCGGTCACAGCGCCCGGTAGTGCTGGATATCGGACTTGCCAGCGGCCGTGCCTTCGCCCCCGGCACGATGCTTGGCTTTGACGCCGGCACCGGCCCTACACGGCCTCTGATGCCGGAAACCACGCCGCAGCAGGGCGGCTGGCGTCTGCTACTGCCTCCCCTTGCGGCCAGACGCCTGAGGCTGAACCTGGCTTTAGCCCGCTTCTGATTGCCGCGCGATCTTGCAGCCGCTGCGCGACCGTGGTTTGACAGGGGCGGGGTGGTATCAGGGATGCGATTCTCCGCGCTCTCGGTCCTGAGGCAGGGATTGAAGAAGAATGCTGGCTGGCCGGCGCAATGGCGCTCGCCGGAGCCGAAATCCGCCTATGACGCGGTTATTGTCGGTGCAGGCGGCCATGGGCTGGCGACGGCCTATTATCTGGCCAGGGAGCATGGCCTTGCCAACATCGCCGTAGTGGAAAAGGGCTGGCTCGGTGGCGGCAATACCGGGCGCAACACCACGGTCGTTCGCTCCAACTATCTGTGGGAGGAGTCCGAGGCGCTCTACGAACATGCGATGAAGCTGTGGCAAGGGCTCAGCCACGAACTGAACTACAACGTCATGTATTCGCCGCGCGGCGTCATGATGCTGGCCCAGACCCATCATGATGTGCAGGTTCTCAAGCGCCACGTTCATGCCAATCGGCTCGCCGGCATCGACAATGAATGGCTCACACCCGAACAAGCCAAGGACTTCTGCCCGCTGCTGAACATCAGCGGCGATTTGAGATACCCGGTGCTCGGTGCCACTTTGCAGCGGCGCGGCGGCACGGCACGCCACGATGCGGTGGCCTGGGGCTATGCCCGGGCGGCAGACCGCCTGGGTGTCGATATTCTTGAACGGTGCCAGGTGCTTGGCATTCGCCGCGATGCTGCCGGGGCGGCGACCGGCGTTGAGACCAGTCGCGGTTTCATCGCTACCCGCAGGATCGGCGTCGTTGCTGCGGGACATACATCGGTGATCATGGCGATGGCGGGCGTTCGTCTGCCGCTGGAAAGCTATCCGTTGCAGGCGCTCGTCTCCGAACCGGTCAAGCCGATGATGCCCTGCGTGGTCATGTCCAACGCCATGCATGCCTACATGTCGCAATCGGACAAGGGCGAACTGGTGATTGGCGCGGGAACCGACGCCTATACATCCTATTCGCAGACGGGAGGGCTGCATATCGCCACCCATACGCTTGATGCGGTCTGCGAGCTGTTTCCGGCGGTGCGGCGTCTGCGCATGCTGCGTTCCTGGGGCGGCATCGTCGATGTGACGCCCGATCGCTCGCCGATCATCGGGCTGACCCCGGTTCCGGGGCTGTTCGTCAATTGCGGCTGGGGAACCGGCGGGTTCAAGGCAACGCCCGGATCAGGGCATGTCTTTGCCCACACATTGGCGCGCGGCGAGCCGCATCCGATCGCCGCTCCGTTCTCGCTTGACCGGTTCCGCACCGGCCGCCTGATTGACGAGGCGGCTGCGGCCGCGGTGGCTCATTGAGGGAACCATGTTGCTGATCCGCTGCCCCTATTGCGATATGGACCGCCCGGAGATCGAATTCCGCTATGGCGGCGAGGCGCATCTCGTTCGCCCGGAAAACCCCGATTCCGTCAGTGATGATCAGTGGGCTGAGTTTCTCTATGTGCGTACCAACCCCAAGGGCCTGCATGCTGAACGCTGGCGCCATATCCACGGCTGCGGGCGGTTTTTCAATGCCCTGCGCGATACGGTGAGTGACCGTTTCATTACAACCTACCGAGCCAGTGAGCCACGTCCGGATCTGCCGGAGACCATGGCATGAAACAATCGTTTCGCACCGCTGCCGGGGGGCGGATTGATCGAACAAGCCCCCTGCGCTTCAGCTTCGACGGCCTGACCTATCGCGGCTTCAAGGGCGATACGCTGGCCTCCGCGCTGCTCGCCAATGGCGTGCATTTTGTCGGCCGCTCCTACAAGTATCACCGGCCGCGCGGCATTCTTTCCGCCGGCATCGAGGAGCCCAATGCGCTGGTCTCGGTGCATCGCGGAAAGGGGCGCATGACGCCCAATCTCAGGGCAACCGAAGTTCCGCTTCACGATGGCCTTGAGGCGCGCAGCCAGAACAACTGGCCGTCGCTGGGCCTTGACATCGGCGCCATCAACGATCGCTTCTCGCGTTTTCTCTCTGCCGGCTTCTACTACAAGACCTTCATGGGACCGAAAATGGCCGGAACGACGCTGTGGACGCGCCTGTTCGAGCCGATCGTGCGTCATGCGGCCGGCCTTGGCGCGCGGCCTGTCGATCCGGATCCCGACCGTTATGTTCAGTATTATGATCATTGCGACGTGCTGGTGGTCGGAGGCGGGCCCTCCGGCCTGGCAGCAGCGCTGGCTGCGGGCGAGGCGGGCGCCGATGTGATCCTGTGCGACGAACAGTCCGAACTTGGCGGATCGCTGCTGGCGGAGGCGCGGTGCGGCATTGATGGTCAGGACGCGGCGATCTGGCGTGATGCCACCCTTAGCCGGCTGATGCAGCTGCCGAATGTGCGCCTGCTGCCACGCACGCAAGGATTCGGCCTCTACGGCCACAATCTCGTCGGTCTTGTTGAACGTATGGACGATTCCGGGCCCGCGCCGGGTGAAAGGCCAAGCCAGCGCCTTTGGCAGGTGCGGGCGGGGCGCGTGGTTCTGGCGACCGGCGCCATCGAGCGGCCGCTGGTATTTTCTGGCAATGATCGACCCGGCATCATTCTCGCCGATGCGGCGCGCATCTATCTCAATCGCTATGGGGTCAGGGTCGGCAGCCGGATCGTCGTGGTCACCGCCCATGACAGTGCCTATCGCGCTGCCCTCGATCTGCATCAGGCGGGGATTACGGTGGCGGCCATCTGTGATCTGCGCCCGGCGGCGCGGGGGGCTTTGCCCGCCGAGGCGCGAGCGGCCGGCCTCAAGGTCATCGAAGAGGCCATTGTTGACGGAACCCGTGGCCGCCGCCGGGTTTCTGGCGTGTTGATCCGTGCGGGCGCTGACGAGCGTGTGGGCCAGGCGATGGAACTGGACTGTGACGCCGTGCTGATGAGTGCAGGCTGGACTCCCAGCCTTCACCTGTCCTCGCAGGCGCGGCAGACGCCAAGATGGGACGCTGAACGGCAGCTATTCCTGCCGGGTGGCGGAAACAGCGGGATTGTCTCGGTGGGCGCCTGCAACGGCGTTTTCGGCCTCGCTGAAGCGCTGGCCGAAGGACATGCCGCCGGATGTGCCTCTACTGGGCAGGCGCCCGGGCGGCATTTTGCGGTGACCGGAGACCCGCCGCAGACAGGCGGCTGGCTCGGTCTGCAGCCGGGCGATACGGACTCCGGCGAGGCCTTTGTCGATTTCCAGAACGATGTGAAGGCCGCCGATATCGAACTGGCCGTGCGTGAGGGGTATCGCTCCATCGAGCATGTCAAACGCTATACCACCACCGGAATGGCGACCGACCAGGGCAAGACCTCCAACCTCAATGCCCTGGCGATCGCCGCCAGAGCGCTCGGACGCTCTCTGCCCGACGTCGGCCTGACTACATTTCGCCAACCCTATACGCCGGTCGCCTTCGGGGCTCTTGCCGGCGCCCATCGCGATGCATTGTTCGAGCCGGTCCGGCACACGCCCATGCATGATCTGGCCGCTGCGGCCGGTGCCGTGTTCGAGGATGTCGGCCAGTGGAAGCGCGCCCGGTATTTTCCTCAGCACAATGAGGATCTCCACGCTGCGGTTGCCCGGGAATGCAGGGCGGTGCGGCAGGCAGTGGGGCTATTCGATGCCTCCACATTGGGCAAGATCGAGGTTTGCGGGCCGGATGCCGCCACGTTTCTTGAGCGCATCTATTGCACGCCGGTGGCTTCGCTCCGACCCGGCCGCTGTCGCTATGGCCTGATGCTGGGCGAGACCGGGTTCCTGATGGATGATGGCGTTTTCGCCCGCCTCGACGTGAACCGGTTCTACCTGACAACCACGACCGGTGGTGCGGCCCGCGTGCTTCACCACATGGAGGATTATCGGCAGACCGAATGGCCCGACCTCGACGTATGGCTGACGTCGGTGACCGAGCAATGGGCAGTGGTGGCGGTGCAAGGACCTCGTGCCCGGGATCTTCTGGCGCCACTGATCCAGGGCTTTGACATCGCGGCCGCGGCGATGCCGCATATGGCGATCCAGGAGGGGCAGGTTGCCGGCATCCCGGCGCGTGTCCTGCGCGTAAGCTTTACCGGCGAGTTGGGCTTCGAGGTGCATGTCCCCGCCGGCTATGGCAGGGCGCTGTGGCAGGTTCTGCGCCAGGCGGGTGAAGGGCATCGGGCGGTTACCTATGGCACCGAGGCCATGCACGTTCTGCGCGCCGAGAAGGGCTATATCATCGTCGGCCAGGAAACCGACGGCACCGTGACACCGCAGGATCTCGGTCTGGCATGGGCGGTGGGCAAGTCGAAAGGCGAGTTCATCGGCCGCCGTTCGTTGAAGCGCCCCGATCTGGTTGCTTGCGGCCGCAAGCAACTGGTCGGGTTGCTGACTGACAATCCTGCGGTCGTACTGGATGAGGGAGCGCAACTGACCGCGAGCGCCCATCCCGCTCCGGGTTCAGCTGCACTCGGTCATGTCACCTCGTCCTATTGGAGCGCTGCCCTCGGCCGCTCGATTGCGCTGGCGCTGCTGGCCGAGGGACGAGCGCGGCAGGGCGAGGGCCTGTTCGCCTCGACCCTGTCGGGGTCCGTGCCGGTGCGGGTGACAGCGCCGGTCTTTGTCGATCCCGAAGGGAGCCGGCTCCATGGTTGAGGGTGCACCCGGGAAAAGCCCGACGCAATCCGGCGCCGCCGCAGGGTTGATCCTGCCGGTTTCGCCGGCCTGCACGGTTCGTATGGCGGAGGAGCGGTCGCGGTTTGTCCTGCAAGGTCCGGATGCGGCGCGGACGATGGCCGGCAGGGCCTTCGGTGTGGCCTTGCCGGTGAACCCCCTGGAGGTGATGACCGGCGCCGACGGGTCGCGCGCCGCCCTGTGGCTCGGCCCGGACGAATGGCTGCTGCTGGCCCCGGCAACCGAGGCGGCGATGCTTGGCGAGGAGTTGGGCAAGGCGCTGGCCGGCTCGCCACATGCGTTGGTGGATGTCACACACCGGCAGATGGGCTTGTGCCTCGAAGGCCCGCTGGCGGCGCGCCTGATCGCCGCTGGCTGTCCGCTGGATCTGCGGTTGAAATCCTTCCCGGCCGGGCGAGCGACACGCAGTGTCTTCCACAAGACCGAAATCCTGCTCTGGCGGCAGACCGAACACCGCTTTCATATCGAGATATGGCGCTCATTCCTGCCCTATCTTGTCGGCCATCTGCACCATGCAATGACCGGTCTGGACTGAGACCGGGCGCCCGCAAAAGGCGCCCTATTGCAGCAGCCGCACCAGCCAGAGCGTAAGGCTCGGAAAGGCGAGAACCAGTCCGAGGCGAATGAAATCGGCGACAAGAAACGGCATCACGCCGATGTAGATCGCCTTGATCGGCACGGTTCGGGCAAGCGACGATATGACAAAGACATTGAGGCCGATCGGCGGCATGGTCAGGCCGATACCGACGACGATCAGCACCAGAATGCCAAACCAGATTGCCACTTCGTCCGGCAGCATGCCGAAATCAAGCGCCTGGACGATCGGAAAGAATACCGGCAGCGTCAGAAGGATCATCGCGAGTTCGTCCATCACCGCGCCGAGCAGGATGTAGAACACCATCATGCCCGCCAGCACCAGCGTTGGCGACAGGCCGGACGAGCCGATCATCTCGGCTGCCTGGGTGGGCAGGCGCGACAGAGCCAGAAAGGCTCCGAAGATCTCGGCGCCGAGCAGGATGATGAAGATCATGCCCGAGGTTTCAGCAGTCTGGCGCACCGCCAGGAGAATGTCGCCGGCACTCAGCGAACGGTTGGCAAGCCCGACGCCCAGCATCGCAATCGCACCCACTGCCGCGCCTTCGGTTGGCGTGAACACGCCACCATAAATGCCGCCGACGACGATGATGGCGATGGTCATGGCGGGCATGATCGCAGCATCGACGATGGCAATTGCCAACCCAAGACCGGCCAATCCGGCAGCGGACCACAGGCCAAGATGGCCTGAAAGGTAGGCCGCCCCCGCCGCCAGCAGCAGTGCTGCAGCCAAGAGGCGGATCCAGGCGGGATGGGAGGCCGGTTCGAGCTCTGACGGGATCCCTTCCGGGGCCTGCTCCGGCCTGAGGCGCGCAACAATGGCGATCGTCATGCAATAGAACAGCGCAGCCAGAAGGCCGGGGATCAGCGCCGCCTGGAACAGCTTGGCGATATTCTGTTCGGTGGTGATCGCATAGACGACCAGGATGACCGATGGCGGAATGAGAATGCCCAGCGTGCCGCCCATGGCGATGGTGGCTGTCGCCAGCCCGCCGCTGTAGCGGGCCTTGAGCAATTCAGGCAGGGCCGCACGGCCGAAGGTTGCCGTCGTGGCCACCGATGAGCCGCAGATCGCGCCGAACGCCGTGCAGGCGCCGATCACGGCCATGGCCAGACCGCCCCGCATGCGGCCAAAGCCGCGTTCAGCCGCCTTGAACAGGCTCGCCGCAATGCCGGCCCGCTCGGCCAGCGCGCCCATCAGGATGAACAGCGGAATGACCGACAGCGTATAATTGGCGAACTGATGATAGGCATTGGTCTTCATATAGGCGAAGAACGCCTGCGCGCTGGACAGATGGATGTAGCCGGCAGCACCGACGACCAGCATCGCAAGGCCGACCGGCGCGCGCAATGCCAGCATCACCAGCATGACGCCAAAGCCGATAAATGCGACGCCTGTGCCCGACATCAACCGCGATCCTGCCGATCCTTCAACAATGCCATGCCGGTTGTCAGCGCCGTCATTGCCAGCACGAGGCATAACACGGCGGTTGCACCAATGCTGGGCCAGAGGAGGATTTGCCGCTGCATGGTCGTCTCGCCCGAGCGCAGGGCATCGAGTGTGCCCATTGCGAGCGCCACCGCCATGCCGCCAACAAACAGCGCATAGACAAAATCCCAGAAGGCATCGAGGCGCCGGTTGATCCGCGGCGACAGCGATGTGGTGAAGGTATCGACCATGATGTTGCCGCAGCGCGCTTGCGTATACGGCAAATAGGAGAACACCGCGACGGCGGTCGCCATCTTGACGAATTCGAAATCGCCGTCGATCGGTGCACTGAACAGCCAGCGACCGAGGACGCTGACCGCCACGAGCATGGCGACAGCCAGCGCCAGCAGGCCGCCGAATGTCGCCAGCCAGCCTGTGATCCGTTCCAGCCGCTTGTCGCGCCCGGACGCTGGCGGCTCCTGGTCAGCCATACTGCCTACTCCCTGCCGGCCGCGCTGCCGGATGTGCGGAATATGCCCGCGTTCAGGCTTTCGCGTGCTTGGCGACCAGCGCCCGCGCCGCCTCGACCATCTTCGGCCCGTCCAGCGATCTGGCCTTCATCTGCTCATACCAGGCGCCGTAGACCGGCTCCGTCGCCTTGATCCAGCGCTGCTTCTCATCCTCGGCGAGCTGGGTGATGGTGTTGCCGCGCTTGGCGATCATGTCGCGCACGCGCACCGCTTCCTCATCCCACATCTTGCCGGCCATATCGGCAAAGGCCATGCCGGAATTGGCGTCGATGACCGCTTTGAGATCATCAGGCAGGTTGTCGAACCTGGCCTTGTTCATCGCCAGGAAGAAACTGGCGGAATAGAGCGTCGGCGACCCGGTGATCTCGGTGTGGAACTTGACCAGTTCATGCACCTTGACCGCCGGCACCACCTCCCACGGAATGACCGCGCCATCAATCACCCGCTGGGCCAGGCTCTCGGGCACCTGCGGCACCGGCATGCCGACCGATGTTGCACCGAGCGCCTTGAGCGCCTCGCCGGCCAGCCGCGTCGGATTGCGCAGCTTAAGGCCCTTGAGGTCATCCATGGTGCGCACCTGCTTGTTGGCATGGATATGCCCGGCATCGTGCAGCCAATAGGCCAGAAGCTTGACGTCCTTCACCTCATCCTTGAGGAAGCTGTTGGCGAATTCCTGGCTGGCCTTGGCGTTGACGATGCCCTTTTCGGCGCAGATGAACGGCAGTTCGAACACCTCTGTTGTCGGGAAACGGCCCGGCGTATTGCCCGGCAACGTCCAGACGATATCGACGACCCCGTCGCGCGCCTGATCGAACAGTTGCGGAGGCGTTCCTCCGAGCTGCATCGAAGGATAGATGTCGATCTTGATGCGGCCCTGGCTTTCCGCTTCGATCTTCTTTGACCATGGGCCCAGCAGCTTGGCCTGACCGTTGGACACGGGCGGCAGGAAGTGGTGCAGCCGCAGGGTCACCTGGGCTTGCGCGCGTGCGCCGGAGAACACGGCCGGAGCAGCAACGGCGGCGGCCAGAGCGGCCGAAAAGTGGCGGCGGTTGAACGTCATAGGGTCCCTCTCCCGTTTTTAGATCGGCGATCACGCGCATCCGATGACAACCTGGCTTGCCGGTTCCTCGCCACCGTCAGCCCGTCGTCGGAATGCCTGTTCCTGTTGTGGTTCATCGCATTCAACCCGTCATCACGCAAGCGGCCCGAGACGTCCGCCCGGTCAAGCCTCATAGTCCGGCTGCCGGGCAGGGTGGGCGGCGGCAAAGGCCGGGTGTTGCCCCGCGTGATCGGCGATGGCCCGGATCGTCGGCATGGCGGTCAGATCGGCGCCGAAGCGTTCGGCTGAAAACACCTGCGGAATGAGGCAGGCATCCGCCAGCGTCGGCGTGGCGCCGAAGGAAAAGCCGCCAGAACAGCCCTTGTCCACCAGCATCCGTTCGTAGGCGCCAAGCCCGCTCTCGATCCAGGTGCGGCACCAGGCATCAATCCCGGCCTGATCCTGTCCGAGATGGTTGCGCAAATGGGTGAGCACGCGCAAGTTCTGCAAGGGGTGGATGTCGCAGGCAATGGTCAGTGCCAAAGCCCGCACCAGCGCGCGGTCAAACGGATCCCTGGGCAACAGGGCCGGCTCGGGATGGGTTTCCTCAAGCCATTCGATGATCGCCAGCGACTGGGTCAGCACCTGGCCCGCGGTTTCCAGCGCCGGAACGAAGCCTTGCGGATTGCGCTTGAGAAAATCGTCTGCCCGCTGTTCGCCCTTGCGCAGATGCACGGAGACGAGGTTGGGTTTCAGTCCCTTGAGGTTGAAGGCGATGCGGCAGCGATAGGCTGCCGATGAACGAAAGTAGCCGTAGAGGGTCATTGCAGGGCGTCCGGATGAGCGTGCAGGCATCCAACGGGCTGGAAGGCACAGTGTCAACCGCAGTCGTCGTCGGCTCGGTCAGCCGGCCCGGTCCATCGCTGCGGCGGCATCGGTGGCCAGGTTGAAAATCCGCTGCCGTTCGTTCGGCGGCATTGGAATGGTCGACTGGATCAGGCAGGTGACATGACGGGGCTGTAGCTCGTTGACGAAGGCGACCTCGTCGGCCGCGCTTCTGAAATCCTCGGCCCAGCGCGACAGGCAGAATGGCTGGTCGCTCGCCCACAGGCCGGCCTGGTCAAGGCCGGCCACCTTGTCGGCATAGACCCCGTAAAGGACGAATTCGGCAAAATGGGTGGTGCGTGCCAATGCCTTCTGCCAATCCATGCCGGTGACCTCGACGATCCGGTCGAGCATCGCCCGGAGCACATCGCGTCGCCAGACCACCAGCGGATGGATATACTCGGCACCGTAGAAGTCGCTGTCCGGCAGGCCCAGCAGCTTGCCTGCCGCCCGATGCCAGCGCCGGTGCGACTCAAGCGGCACCTTGTCCGGATTGCGATAGAACCGGACGCGGCCGTCCCTGACCAGATGATCCATCGTCAACGGGCGGATAAAGGCGTTGTCGCTGTCGATGTTGACGACGATGTCGGTCTCGGCGCGCTGCGTTGCGGCCAGTTTCATCACCTGCTGGGCGATCCAGCCGCGTACCGGCAGGCTGAACGGGGTGAGATAGACGTTGCGGCGCGGCAGCAGCAGCCGCGCGCGCCATTCCGGCGAAGGCAACGGCAGCTTCCAGAACCAGCCGGGCAGCAGTTCCTCCTGTGTCGCGATGCGGCGACGGGCGTTTCCCAGATGCGCAAACATCGGTACATCGGCGCGCGGAACATACAGCGTATGGGCCATCGCTGCCGGCACGAAGCGATCGATGCTCTCGCACAGGATGCGGCACGCATCGTAATCGCCGCTGTAGGAGCAGGTGACGATGCCGGCCGAATAGGGTTTATCGGACATGATCAATCCGCCCAGTCCATCGGCATGATTGGCTTGAAACTGGATTGCACCACCTGTGGCCTGGAAAACCGATCAGGGTGCTGAAGGATTTCCGTGACTTCCGTTACATGCACGGCAAAGTCCTCATCAAGCCGGCTGCGGCGCCCCTCGCGAATGGATTGGGCCAGCTCTGCCACCCCGCGCAGAAAATCCATGGTCGGTCTGCCACGCCCGCCGCTGAAGGGCACGGGCCGCGCCGGTGCTATGGTCTCGCCGCCGAGTGCTCTGCCGAAGCGTCGTTCGAGCAGGCGGGCCAGGCGGGTTTCCGCTGGCTTTTTCAGACGCACCGGGGAGGCATAGTCCCATGGTTCGGCGATTTCGAGCGTGCCGCTCTCGCCGATGATCCGCAGCCTGTGATCATAGGGAGCAACCACCGAATTGGTGATGCGAGCCACCACGCCGCCATCGAATTCGAGCATGCCGACCGAGAAATCCGGCGCTGGATGATCGAGCGGCTGGTCGGTATCCTTGTTGGCGATGAGCAGGGCCGAGAAGGCGGTGACACGCCGCACCGGGCCGAACAGCCCGGCCAGGACTGTGATCGCATATCCGGCATGTTCAAAGGTGCAGCCGGTCTCGAATTCGCCGTGGGCGGGCCAGGGTCTGCCACTCCGGCTGATCCACTGGCGGTAGTTGGCGCGATGCACCATCCCGTCATCAAGTTCTGCATAGGCCAGAACCGGTCTGCCGATGCGCCCTTCGCGCACGGCCTTCCACAGGGTCTGGGAGGCTTCGCCCAAGAGATTGCAGGGAGCGGCGCCGATCCTGAGCCCGGCCTTTATGGCCGCATCGCGCAATCGGATTGCCTCGGCCGTGGTCATAGCCAGCGGTTTTTCAGTATAGACGTGTTTGCCGGCGGCCAGAGCCGCCAGCGTGACCTCTGCATGGGCTTCCGGTGGCGTCAGGTTGACAATGAGGCTGACCGCTGGATCAGCAAGCAACGCCTCCAGGCTGTCATAGGCATGATCGTTCCAGGTGGCGCGGAACGCGGCAAGACGCTCCGGATCGCGATCATAGACGCCGGCAAGCTGCAGGCTTTGCCGATGCAGCGGCAGGCAATGGCGATAGGAATCGGCGACGTAGCCGCAACCGACGAATGCGATCGAAGTGATATCTGATGCGGCCATGACGCAGAATTGCCCCTCAGGCTGACGCAAGGGACGGTAGCGACCTGCCGTTGCAATTCCCTAAACATAATTGGCCATTCCGCAGCGACAGCCGGTGTTGACTAAAATGCAGCGGAAAATCCGGGCTGACCTTTATTGGTTGTCGGGTTGAGTGGCGTTGTCCAGGCAAGGGCGCGCCTCGGATCAACTGCTGCCATTCGTTTCCGGCGCCCGGGAACCATGAAGGTCTGTCGGGCATGTCTGTCAGCATCGTTGTCCCTGCCTATCGCGCAACAGGCACTCTTGCCCGCACGCTGCTGAGCTGCCGGGAAGCCGTTCGCCCGCCGGACCTGATAGTCGTTCTGGACGGTGAAGATGCCCCGTTGGAGGATGTAGCTCGCACGACGATTCCGGGAGCTAAGGTCGTCGTTCTGCCCGCCGGAAGCGGCGCGCCGATGTGCCGGAACACCGGCTTGCGCCTGGTCAGTTCGCCCTATGTGATGTTTCTGGATGCTGATGATTACATCGAAGGTCAGCTTCTTGCCTCGGCGGCCGAGGCAGCCGGCAAGGATGCAGCCGATGTGGTGCTTGGCAGTTTTTCCTTCGAATATCCGGATGGCCGTCGTGATGCGCACAATCCGGCCACGCGCTACGAGGATCTGTCCTGCGGCACGGTGCTGAAGCGCTGGCTCAGCGGCGGTTACACGCCGCCCTGTTCGGTCATCTGGCGAACCGATTATGTCCGGACCCTCGGAGGCTGGGACGAAACGCTGGCCAAGAATCAGGACGGCGACCTCATCCATCGCGCCCTCATGCAGGGAGTGCGCATCACGACGGCGCCGAAAGGGCAGGGCATCTATGTTCAGGATGACAACCCTGGACGCATCACCCGCAAACAGACGCCGCGCACCCTGCAATCCCAGATCCGTGCGCTCGACAAGATCCGCATCCGTCTGGAGGAGCTGCCTTTCGACCCCCAGCGCGAGCTTGCCCTTGCCTACTACGCACTTGCGCGCCTCGGTTACAACAACGGCATGGACGATCTTGGCGCCATCGCCGAGGCTGCGGCGCGCGATCTAGGTCTGTCCGGGCAACATGGCAGCCCCGGGCATGTCGCCCTGGCCTCGCTGCTTGGCCTGCGGAACAAGCAGCGGCTGGCCCGCTTCGTTCGTTCGCTTTCTTGAGAGTGGCCTGGTTACAGGCGAGACACTCATTTCAATTCCAGCAATATGAAAGCAAAATATGAACACTAACACAGAATTGCTGTGTATTTTAGTTAAATGACCAATAAACACTTCATGGCTTGTGAACGCCGTGGCTTTCGTAACGTAAACAATGGATTTCGAGTGATTTATTGTTTACTTTGCCTAGAGTTGCCGTGGTAAACGGCCGATTCAGCCTGTTATTTAGGGCTCCGTTTATTCGCCATCGCTAAGGTGGTCCCTGTCATCGCGGAAAGAATGTCGCTCGACGACCGGCGCGAAGACAGGGGGCCGTTATGACTGAATTCGTTTGCGGGGCGTCGCGGCTTGCGGAGCCGCTATGCAGAGAGACAGGGTCTGCCATTCCTTTACGGCAGCGCGACGTGGTGCAGGCGGAAGCCGGCTCTGGTCGCGTGGCTGTATTGTTCACCCGCCTGTGTTTTTCGCTGGTTGCAATGCTGGTGGATGCCGCGACCATTCTTGCGGCGATGTTGGCTTCGGACTTTGCCTATAACGAGATTGTCCACGATGCCGGCAGCGTATGTGTTGCCAATATCCAGATCGGGTTGTTTGCCGCCATTCTGTTTGTCGGCTCAAACCTGCTGCGGAACAGCTATTCCCTGGCCGATTACCTTGATCTGTCCGGTCATGCGCGGCAGGTGTTCAGCCAATGGAACCTTGCCTTTCTCGCCGCGGCAACCTTCGGCTTTCTTGCCCGTGTGATCGAGGATACCTCGCGCGGCACGTTCCTCGTTTTCTATGTGGCCGGTCTGTGCGCGCTGTTTCTGGGGCGCGCCGGACTGGTGCATCTGATGAAGCGCAATGCGGTGGCCGGCAGCGCCCTCGCAGCGCGGGTTGTGATTGTCGGATTTGCCAAGGATATCGACGATTTCATCTCCATGCAGCAACCCGAACAGCAGGGGATGCTGGTGGTCGCCCGCCACACCATTGCCGAGGACCGGGCGATCCGCGACACCGATCTTGCCGAAGCCACCACGATGATCCGCCGGCTGATGCCGGATGACATCGTGATTGCGGTTCCGTGGAACCGGACGGACACTATTGAAGCCTGCGTGACGGCCTTTCTGCGGGTTCCGGCTTCGATCCATCTGCACCTGGACCCTGACTCGCCACTCAACCGCTTCGGGGGTGCCAACATGGGCGCCAACGGGGCGATTTCCGGCTTCCGCCTGCGCGGCTATGCGATCGGCACGCTCGGCTCGGTGCTCAAGCGCGGCAGCGACATCATCCTTTCGGCATTGGCCCTGATCATGCTTGCGCCGGTGTTTCTGGCGATTGCGGTCGCGATCCGGCTCGACAGTCCGGGTCCGGTCCTGTTCCGTCAGATGCGCCATGGCTTCAACAAGGAGCCGTTCCGCATTCTCAAGTTTCGCTCCATGAAGGTTGCCGAGGATGGGCCCGTTGTAACGCAGGCGACGGCGGACGATCCGCGCATCACCCGAGTCGGTCGCTGGCTGCGCCGCTACAATCTCGATGAACTGCCGCAGCTCCTGAACGTGTTGATGGGACAGATGTCGCTGGTTGGCCCGCGTCCGCATGCGCTGGTGCATGACGATGCTTTCGAGCAGAACATCGTGCTCTATGCGCGCCGCCATAACGTCAAGCCGGGGATTACCGGCTGGGCCCAGGTCAACGGTCTGCGCGGTGAAACGGACACGCCTGAAAAAATCTCGCAGCGGGTCCACCATGATCTTTACTACATCGATCACTGGTCGTTCGTGCTGGATGTCTGGATTCTTTTCCTGACCTTGTTCTCCCGCAAGGCCTACCGCAATGCCGGATGAGGTCAGCGGTCAGGGTTGCCTAAAGGAGCCGCGCCCCTGACGGAGTGACGGGGCCGGAAACTCCGGTAATGATTGGCTAACCATAGCATCTGATTGCTGGGATCGTTTAAAGTTTAGCTTTCTCCGGCTCGCTAGTTTGGGACCGAAAACCTTCGGATTCTCAACCGGATGACACCGCAAATCCCGTCCAGTCTAAGGCCTGGGGCTGCCGTTTCGGCAACCGTCCAGGAATGGCGGTCGACTTTTGCGCTTTTTGGTCAGGGTCTAAAGCGGTGGTTCTGGGCGGTTTTTCTCAGTGGCCTGATCTTCGCCGGCATGGCGGCTGCCTATCGCCACTACAGTCCGGTTCGCTATCCGGCGACGGCACAATTGCTGTTCGATCCGCGCGGCCTGAAGGTATTCAACAACGATCTGACCAGCGGATATCATGATGCGAATGCCGCGATCAGCTATGTTGAAAGCCAGATGGGGGTCATCCAGTCCGAGCGCGTGCTTTCGCGCGTCATGGGTGCGGAATGCGACGAGCTTCGTGAGTTAGCCAAGACCGCAACCCACTCCGTCTACAAGGCATCGGGCCATGGCTTTACGCGCTTCTGCCCCCGCGAGGGTTGGGACGGCGACTGGCAGCGCGGTTTGCAGGAAATGCGTCGCGTCCTGACCGTCAAGCGTGTCGAGCGCAGCTATGTGGTTGATGTCACCGCGACCGGGGCAACGCCGCAGCTGGCAACCAGTCTCGCTTCGGCGGTTGTGAATGCCTACATTCAGGAAGAGGCCGCCACGCGGGCCGAGACGATCAACCGGTTGACCGGCGATCTGTCGGGTCGGCTCAGCGATCTGCGCAAGGCCGTCAAGGATTCGGAAGACCGGCTGGATCACTATCGTCGCGACAAGAATCTTTTGCGCGTCGGCGATCGTCTGATTGTCGAAACCAGCCTGGCGACCGCCACCGCCGCCCTCAACGAATCGCAGACCCGTATCGACCGCGCGCGTGCGCGGATGCGCCAGATCGAAACGGCCGCGCGCAACCCCAGCGCCCTGGGGGCGCTCGGCGCCGAGGCCGATACCAGGCAGCTTCTGTCGCTCTATGAACGGCGAAGTGCGGTGATGGCGGAGCTGGCGCCATTGTTCGCGCGGGCCGGGCCACGACATCCGGCGCTGATCGACGCACGGAGCCGCGTGGCCGAAATCGACCGCGCGATTTCGCACGAGATGAGCGCCATCCGAGTTGCCGCCCGCTCCGATCTGTCCCGCAGCGAAGCCGAACAGGGCAACCTCAGCAAGACCGTCAGCGAACTGACGGTGGCGGTTGCGACCGCCAAGCAGTCGGAAATCGCGTTGCGCGAGTTGGAGCAATCGCTTGAGGCCAATCGCAAGGTGCTCGAAAGTTTCGAAACGCGCATGCGCGAGGCGCGGGAATACGGCAAGCTTGACTCGGCCAACCTGCGGATCGTTTCGGTTGCGCGCTCTCCGCTGCCGCAGAACCCACTCCCGAAACTGTTGAGTTTTGCCCTTCTGGGCTGGGTCCTTGGCATCGTGCTGGCCGTGGTCGGGGTGGCGATTTGGGCGCTGGTCCAATCGATGCGCCATCCGCCGCATCAGCTCGGTGGCAATTCCGCCAATCCGGCCTATGCGCTGCAGATGCGCGCCGAAGCCTTTGCGCGGTATCGCTATGGCTGAGAGTCTGCGCAGACAGGGAGCGACCGGCTCGCGGCTCATCGGATGGCTCGGCTGGGCCGGGCTTGACGCATTGGGCCGGCTGGCCCTGTTGACCGGCAGCACAGTGGTTTTCTCGCGGTTGCTGGGCGCGCATGAATTCGGGGTTTCCGCGCTGGTTCTGGCGATTGTTGCGGCGGCCTCGCTGTTCGTCGGCGCGCCATTCGAGGAGGCGTTGACCCGCCAGCGAGGCTTGCGACGCCGGCATTTGCGGGCTGCGCTTGGTGTGTCCTGGGTCGCGGCAATTGTGTTGATCGCCGCTTCCGGCCTGGCGGGACGATGGTTGGCCACGGTTTTCGGCGAACCGGAGATCGCTCTCTTGCTGCCGGTGACGATGGTCTCGATCGTCTTCTCCGCTCATTCGGACATCATGACGGCGCTGGCCCGACGCCTGAAGCGTTTCAATGATGTCGCCTATGCAACATTGATGGGCCATGTCATCGGCATTTGCCTGGCGCTTGGCCTGGCTTTCGCCGGCTTTGGCATCTGGGCGCTGATTGGCCAACGGGTTCTGGTTGTGCTTGCGCGCGCCATCCTGCTTCAGCGTGCCCTCGGCTATCTGATCCTGCCGCTCTGGTCGCCGGCGGATCTCAGAGGGTTGGGCCGGTTTGCGGGCCTGTCGTTTCTGTCGCGACTGACGGAGAATCTCGGCTATCTTGCCTTCAATGCGATCGTTCAGGTGATCTACGGCACGCAGGTTCTTGGCCATGTCAACATGGCGATGCGGCTCATTGAACCGATCCGCGGCGCCATTCTCGCCACTGGGCACAATCTCGCCTTTTCCTATTTTGCCCGCAGTCCGGACCGCCACCGCTTGCGGGAGCGCGCCCGCGATGTCGTGGCCAAGGCAGCGTTGGTGACGGTTCCGGCGTTTGTCGGGCTAGCAGTCGTAGCGCCGGATCTCATCCCGATGATGGCGGGCCCTGGCTGGGAGCCGGCGATCGCGCTGGCGATATGCCTGTCGCTGGCCAGTGCCCTGGCAGTGCCATCCGCGCTGGTCTATACGGCCTTTTCGGCCGCCGGACGACCGGAACACAGTCTGGCTTCGCTTGTGCTAGGATTGATCAGCAGTGTGATCATTCTCGTGGTTTGCGCTCCCCTTGGACCGATCTCGGTCGGCCTGTCGCGCTTGGCCGGAGATGGACTGCGCGCGCTCTGTGCCGTCGTCCTTCCCGCTGCCCATCTTGGCTGGACGCGGCTGGCCCGCCTTGATGCGCTGGCCCACGCCTGGCTGCTGTCGGCGCTGATGGGTCTTGTCACCATCCTGCTGGCTGCGCCGGCTGCGGCGGCTTCGCACGTCCTGTCACTGGCAATCGCTGTTTTGCTCGGTGTCGCGGTCTATGCCTTGCTGCTCGTGGCTTTTGCACGCTCCCGCCTCGCCGAGATGGCCCGTCTGGCAGGAATACCTGTTCCCGGGTTTCTTGAGAGGACCTGAGCATGCCGCAACATCGCGCCGCCCGTATTCTGGTGACGGGAGCGGGTGGCTTCATCGGCAAGGTCATTGTCGACCGGTTGCGGCACGCGGGCCATGAGACGCGCGCCGGTGTCCGTCGGCGGCCTCCGGCTCAGGCGGGCTGCCTGATCGCGGATCTCGACCGGCCGGAAACGCTGGCCGCCGCTCTGCGGGATGTCGATCTGGTGGTGCACGCTGCCTATGGCGATGTGGTCCGCATGGCCGACCAATGCGGCGCCCTGCTCGCTGCAATGACGCACGCGGCTGCATGCAGGCTGGTGTTGCTCAGTTCGGTCGCCGTTTATGGCAATCTCGAAGGCCCGATCGACGAACACGCGACCCTGCCGCCGCCGATTGATGGCTATGCAGCCGGCAAGCTTGCCTGCGAAACCATGGTCGGCCACTGGACGGAGCAGGCGGGCAACCGGGCAATCATTCTCCGGCCTGGCATCGTCTACGGCAAAAACAGCCCATTCTGGATTGATCGGATGGTTGAACGTATCCGCCTTGGCGGCTGGGGCACGTTCGGTGCTGCCGGCGAGGGGATCGCCGCTCTGATCCATGTCGATGATCTGGCTGCCATGTGCCTTTCCGCCGTGCAGGAACTGGAGGGAGAATCGGGGCAATCGATCAGTATGCTGAATGCCATCGGCCCCGAAACGCCGAGTTGGAACGATTATTTCAGCAGTCTGGCGGCTGCCATCGGGGCGCCACCGCTCCAGCCCATTGCAGCGCCGGCGCTTCGCTGGCGTCAGGCTCTGGCGGTTCCGGCCAAGGTCTGGCGAAAGCTCGGGATGCCAGGAATGGCCGCAGCCGCTTCGGCGCCCATGCCGGGCGAAGTCGCCCTGTTCATGCGAAAGGCTCGCTACGACATGGCGGCTGCGCGGCAGGTATTGGGATTTGAACCCCAGGTCGGTCTTGCCGAAGGATTGGGCCGTAGTCTGTGAGCCGGCGCCTGCCCACGGTGAATGACGGCCGCGTTCTCTATGCTTTCTTGATCCGACCAGGTCTCTGATATACTAGTATTTTAGAAGCATCGCATTTTGCCGGCGAGCACCCCGATGCCGGAATGGTTGGAGAGAACGGACAATGCGGCAGGGCTGGCGCTGGTTTGGACCGAACGATCCGGTCTCGTTCGACGACATCCGTCAGGCCGGTGCGAGTGATGTCGTTTCCTCGCTGCATCATCTGCCGATCGGACAAGGATGGACACGCAGCGAGGTGTCGCGACACAAGGCGCTGATTGAGACAACGCCTGCGGGGCGAACGCCGCTGGCCTGGTCGGTGATCGAGTCGATCCCTGTTCCCGATGATGTGAAGCGTCTGGGTGCTGCTGCAACGCGCTCCATCGCCGCCTGGATTGCCAGCATGGAGGCCGCCGCCGCCGAGGGCCTGCGCATCATCTGCTACAATTTCATGCCGGTGGTGGACTGGACCCGCACCGAGCTTGACTACGTCATGCCCACCGGTGCGACCGCGCTGCGGTTCGATCATGTGAAATTCGCTGCGTTCGAACTTTTCATTCTTCAGCGTCCAGGCGCGGAACGGGATTACAGCGAAGATGTCAGGGTCAAGGCCCGCAAGGTTTTCTCCGCGATGAGCCAGGCCGATGTCGATTACATCGTGATGGTGATTGCCTCGGCGCTGCCAGGCTCGACCACCGAGCCGATGACGATCCCGATGTTTCGTGACAAGCTGAAGCAGTATGAGAGGATCGATGCGGCGGTGTTGCGCCGCCATCTCATCGAGTTTCTTGGCGCCGTTACTCCGCGTGCTGAGGAATTGGGTGTGCGGCTGACCATTCATCCGGACGATCCGCCACGCCCGCTGTTTGGCCTGCCGCGAGTTGCCTCTCAGCAATCCGATTTCGCCGCCCTGTTTGATGCAGTGCCCAGCCCGGCCAACGGCCTGTGCTTCTGCACCGGATCGCTGGGCGTGCGCGCCGACAATGATCTGCCGGCGATGGCCCGACGCTTTGCCTCGCGCATCCATTTTGCCCATCTGCGCGCCACACGGCGTGAAGCCGATGGCCTGTCCTTCCACGAATCCGATCATCTTGATGGCGACGTCGACATGGTTTCGGTCTTGCGCGAACTTCTGGCCGAGGACCGGCGACGCGCGTCCTCTGAAAGCATCGTTTTCCGCCCCGATCATGGCCACCGCATGCTCAATGACATCAAGGCGGAACGGGTGACGCCCGGCTATACCGCCATCGGCCGGCTGAAGGGTCTGGCAGAACTGCGCGGTATCATCCGAGCGCTGGATGCGGGAGCGTGACGGGCGCTTGCTCGCGCGGGCATGGGCGGATTAGGTTGTTGTCCGGTCCGGTTGGAACGTTTTGAAGCCGACCCCCAGTGCAGGTGAACTGATGCGCGCGGCCTTTCTGACCGGACATGGCGGCAACGAGGTTGTAACTGCTGGCGACCGGCCTGATCCGGTGCCGGGGCCGGGTGAGGTGCTGGTGCGCGTCGAGGCGGCAACCGTCAACCGCGTCGATCTCTACATGCGCAATTCGGGCGCCGGGATTACCCATAGCCTGCCGCAGATCATGGGGGTTGACGGCGCCGGCACGATTATCTCGGTTCCTGCCGGTGAGAGCGGCTTGCAGCCGGGGCAACGTGTCACGCTTTATGCCGGAGTGACCTGTGGGCGATGCGAATTCTGCCGGCGCGGCGACCGACCCCTGTGCCTGGGTGCCCGTTATCTCGGCGAGCATCGCGACGGAACCTTCGCCGGGTTCGTCTGCCTGCCGGCGGAGAATGTCTTTCCCTTGCCCGACATGTTCAGTTTTGCCGAAGGCGCGGCGCTGGGTATCACCCACCTGACGGCGTGGCGGATGATCACCGGCAAGGCGCGGATGCAGCCGCACGAGACGGCGCTGATTTTCGGCATCGGCGGCGGCGTGGCCTTGGCGGCGCTGCAGCTTATCCAGGCCATGGGAGGACGCGCCATCGTCACCTCGCGTGATCCGACCAAGCTCGATCTTGCCGCTCGTTTCGGCGCATTGGCAGGGATCGACGGCGGCCGCGAGGATGTCGTCAGGCGCGTGATGGACCTGACCGGCGGCCGCGGCGTTGATGTCGTGATCGAGACGATCGGTGAGGCGGTCTGGCCTCAGGCGCTGAGGGCGCTGGTGCGCGGCGGCCGGCTGGTCACCTGCGGCGCCACGTCCGGCAGCCACCCATCGGCCGATATCCAGCGGCTGTTCATCCGTCAGTTGCAGGTGTTCGGCTCAACCCTTGGCAGCCTTGCGGAGTTTGCCGATCTGATCACCTTCTGCGAGCGTCACGACATTCGCCCGGTGATTGATCGCGTCTATGCGCTTGATGACATTCATGCCGCGCTTGACCGCCACGACAGCGGGGCCAATACCGGCAAGGTGGTCATCGCACCGCACAATCAAGCCACCGCCCACTCCAGAGCATGCTGCGAAAAGGTGTGAACGGTTTTTTGCGAAGGCACGCTCAAAGTTGCTATTATCGATCACGCTCTCGTTTTGATGATTCAATCAAAACGAGAGCGTGATCCAGGACCGGGGAGCACCCATGACCACAATCACAGAGGCGGATCTTATCCAGAGTCTTGCCGATGCCTTGCAGTATATTTCCTACTACCATCCTGAGGACTACATCACCAATCTGGTCACCGCCTATGAGCGCGAGGAGAGCCCGGCAGCCAAGCAGGCGATGGCGCAGATCCTCATCAATTCGCGCATGGCGGCGCTGGGCAAGCGACCGATGTGCCAGGATACCGGCTCGGCGCAGATTTTCATCAGGCTGGGTGTCGGCGTGCGGCTTGCAACGCAGCGTTCGCTGCAGGAAATCGCCGACGAGGCGACCCGCATCGCCTGGCAGGTGAGCGGCAATCCCTTGCGCGCCTCAATGGTGGCCGATCCGATTTTCGAGCGCAAGAACACCCGAGACAACACACCGGCCATGCTGCATGTCGAGGTGGTGGCCGGCGACAGGCTGGAGGTGCATGTCGCGGCCAAGGGCGGCGGTTCGGAGAACAAGGCCAAGTTCGCCGCGCTGGAGCCGAGTGACGATATCGTCGCCTGGGTGCTGAAGTCGGTCGAGAGTATGGGGGCAGGTTGGTGCCCGCCCGGCATCATGGGGCTTGGCGTCGGTGGCAGCCCGGACAAGACGCTGATCCTGGCCAAGTCCTCGTTGCTCGACCCGATCGACATGCCGGACCTGCTGCGTCGCGGCCCCTCCAGCAAGACCGAGGAATTGCGCATCGAATTGTTTCACAAGATCAATGCGCTTGGCATCGGTGCGCAGGGGCTTGGCGGCCTCTCCACGGTGCTTGACGTCAAGATCCGTACCCTGCCGACCCATGCCGCCTCCAAGCCGGTGGGGCTTGTGCCGCAATGCGCCGCTGACCGGCATGCGCATTTCGTCCTCGATGGCTCCGGTCCGGCGGCGTTGAAGCCGCCCAATCTCGCGCTCTGGCCGGATCTGAAGCTTGATGGTCCGGCCGGCAATGTCCGCCGTGTCGACCTTGACCGCCTCGATTCTGCTCAGGTGCAGAGCTGGAAGGCTGGCGACACGCTGCTGATTTCCGGCCGGCTGCTCACCGGCCGCGATGCCGCTCATGCGCGCATGGCCAGGATGCTCGCGGCGGGCGAAAAGCTGCCGGTCGATTTTGCCGGACGCGCGATCTACTACGTCGGCCCGGTCGATGCTGTGGCCGGCGAGGCGGTGGGACCGGCAGGCCCCACCACCTCGACGCGGATGGATCGTTTCACCGACATGATGCTGGGTCAGGCAGGCCTGGCAGTGATGATTGGCAAGGCCGAGCGCGGCCCCGAGGCCATCGAGTCGATCCGGCGCCACAAGGCCGCCTATCTGATCGCCGTGGGTGGAGCCGCCTATCTGGTCTCCAAGGCGATCCGCTCGGCCAGGGTGCTGGCCTTTGCCGATCTCGGCATGGAAGCCATCCACGAATTCGTCGTCGAGGACATGCCGGTGACGGTCGCGGTCGACTCAACCGGCGCCTCAGTCCATACGCTCGGGCCGGCACGCTGGCGACGCAGTCTATGACAGAGAAAGGGGCGGTTACCCGCCCCTTTCCTGATCATGAAGGATGAAGCATCCAATCAGTTGGTCGGCAGGCCAACGGCGGTATAGACCTGCTTGACGATCTCGGCGCCCACGCGCGAGGTCATGTCCTTGTGCACCGTCAGCATGGCCTTCTGCCAGGCTTCCATCTCGGCCTTGGTCGGCTCGTAGAAATTGATCTTTCCTGTCTTCTTCATTTCGGCCAGTGCATCGGCATTCTCGGAGTCGGAGATGGTGTTGGCATATTCGGTTGCCTCGGCCATCGCCTTGTCGAGCTGGGCACGGATATCTGCCGGGATACCATCCCAGAACTTCTTGTTCACGATCACCGCATAGCCGATGTAGCCATGGTTGGTCATGACGGCGTGCTTCTGCACTTCATGCATCTTCTGGGTGAACATGTTGGACGGGGTGTTCTCCTGTCCGTCCACGACGCCGGTCTGCAGCGCCTGATAGACTTCCGAGAAGGCAAGCACCTGCGGGATGGCACCCACGGCGCGGATCTGTGCGTCGAGCACCTTGGAGGACTGGATGCGGATCTTCTGGCCGAGCATGTCCGTCGGTGACTTGATCGGCTTGTTGGCGGAGAAGATCTTGAAGCCGTTGTCCCAATAGGCAACGCCGGTGATGCCCTTGTCCTGCAGCTTGTCGAGGAGGCCCTTGCCGACGGCGCCCTTGGTGACCTTGCCGAGCGCTTCCTTGTCCTTGAAGATCAGCGGGAAGTCGAAAATCTCGAATTCCTTGACGCCGAGCGGCGCGAACTTGGCCAGCGACGGGGCGAGCATCTGGACCGCGCCGAGCTGCAGCGCCTCCATCTCTTCCTTGTCCTTGTAGAGCTGGGAGTTCGGGTAAACCTCGACCTTCACTTTGCCCGCCGTGTATTTTTCGGCAAGTTCCTGGAACTTGATCGCGCCCTTGCCCTTCGGCGTGTCATTGGCGACCACATGGCTGAACTTGATGACGATCGGCGACTGGGCGAGGGCGGCAAGGCTCGAGCCGGCAAGCATCGCGGCTGCGGCAGCACCCATCACAATACGGCGAGTGAAAGTCATGGTGTCTCCTCCTAAGACTGGTGGCTTCTTTAAGCAGAAATCGAGCCTTTTGTAAAAGGTCATGATCACCGGCATTCAAATAGCCTTTTCGGCCTGAAGAGCCTTGATTCTGGTCATGTCCAGACCGAGTTCGGCGAGGATCGCCGACGTATGCTCCCCCAGAGCCGGCACCCCGTCCATCCGCGCCTCGAAGCTGCTCGTCCGGCCCGGCGGCAGCAGCGCCGGGATCGGCCCGGACGGGCTCATCACTTCGCGCCAGCGGTTGCGCGCCTTGAGCTGGGCATGCTGCCACACCTCATGCATGTCGTTCATCCGCGAATTGGCGATTCCCGCCGCATCCAGACGGGCGATCAGCGCCTCGGCTGTGAGGCCAGCGAAGGCTTTCACGATCAGCGAGCGCAGAGCCGTCCGGTTTGCTGCGCGCTTGGCGTTGGAGGTAAAGCGCGGATCTTTGGCAATCTCCGGCTGCAACAGCACCTTGTCGCAGAAAATCGCCCATTCCCGCTCGTTCTGCAGTCCCAGCATCACTACCTTGCCGTCGCCGGCCGGGAACGGGCCATAAGGATAGATGGTTGCATGCGCTGCACCGGCACGCGCGGGCGGGCTGGCGCCATCGAAGGCGTAATACATCGGGTAATTCATCCACTCGACCATGCTTTCAAGCATGGAAACGTCGATCGAACAGCCTTTGCCGGTGCGTCCCCGCTGGATCAGCGCGGCGAGAATGTTGGTATAGGCATACATGCCGGCGGCGATATCGGCGATGGAGCAGCCGGCTTTTGCCGGCTCGTCCGGGGTGCCGGTGACTGACAGGAAGCCGGCTTCGCTCTGGATCAGCAGATCATAGGCCTTGCGGTCGCGGTAGGGTCCATCCTCGCCATAGCCGGAGATATTGCAGACGATGATGCGGGGATTGTGCTTCCTGACGGCATCATACGACAAGCCGAGGCGCGCGGCTGCCCCTGGCGCCAGATTCTGCACCAGAACATCGGCCTTCTCGACCAGGGTCGCGAGGATTCCGGCGGCGGCGGGATGCTTGACGTCGAGCGTCAGGCTCTCCTTGGACCGGTTGGTCCAGACAAAGTGCGAGGCCAGGCCCTTGACCCGCGCATCGTAAGCGCGAGCGAAATCGCCGACACCCGGTCGCTCGATCTTGATGACGCGGGCGCCGAGGTCGGCAAGCTGGCGCGTGCAGAACGGGGCGGCAATCGCATGTTCGAGAGTGACGACGGTAATGCCATCAAGCGGACGCATGGGAACTCCTGTCGGATGACGCCGGCGACATGACAGCGGCGCAAGGGTGGGACAAGGCCAGCCGGCCCAGGGTCTCGGCAACCTGAATTGCGCCAAGCCGGCCAAGGCCGCTGTCGAGCGCCAGGATCGCCTCCGCCGCCTGCGGCGCCAGCAGGGACCGCACCTTGGCAGCAATCCGCTCGCGCCGCTGGGAAAGCGGCATCGGCTGGTCAAGATCGAAAGCGCCGTCAAGCGCACGACCATCAGTATGCTGAAGAGCGACCCTCGCCGCCGTGTCCGGCAGCGACGCATCACCCCGCACGACGACACGGTCGCGCAGCGCCATCAGGTCAGGTCGGCTGCAGATCGCATCCGAATAGGTCTGAAGCGCGGCGGTTTCGACGCCGGCAAGCGCCATTGCCGTGGTCAGCCGATAGCTGAACTTTGCTTCGAGACCGGTCGTCGGTGAAGCGATGTTGCACACGCGCAGCCAGCGCGGATTGATGGTGATGGTCACGCCAGCGATGCTGCCCGGTTGCAGGTGATGCGCTGCCTTCAGTGCTGCCAGCGCCTCAAGCCCGGCATGCAGCCCGTGGCAGCAGGCGTGGAACTTGTGTTGCACCTGCTCGAACCAGAAATCGTTGCCGAGACCTGCCAGCGCACCCGCCAGGTCCGTCCGTTCGCCGGCATGGGTTTCGCCGAACCCCTGCAGGCATTCGAGCCCGTCCGGGCGGGACACGAAGCCGCGCGCTGCCAGCAGCGCGGCCTCGACCCCGTTGGCGGCGGCGATGCCGGCATTGAACGGTTTGCCCATGGTGCCGAACTGAGATTTCAGCCCCGAGGCGCGCGTCGTCGCGATGCCGAGGGCTTGCCGCATCGCGGCAGTATCGAGCCCCATCAGGCGGCCGGCAGCCACCGTCGCGCCAAAGCAGCCGGAGGTCGCGGTCTGGTGAAACCCGTGATTGTAGTGCTGCGTGCCAAGCCAATGCCCGATGCGGCAGGCAGCCTCCATGCCAATCAGCGCCGCATCGAGGAAGGCGGCGGCGGAGGCGCCCTGTCGCTCGGCCACCGCCAGCGCCGCCGGAAGGATGGCGACGCTCGGATGTCCGACATAGGCAAAATGCGTATCGTCATAGTCGAGTGCATGCGACAGTGCGCCGTTGGCCAGCGCCGCCATCCGGGCTGGCACTTTCCGGGCAAGACCGAACAGGGTTGCCTGCGCCGCGCCGGCCTCCTCGTCCGCAAGCTCCCGCGTGATCCGCGCCACCGGTTCATCCAGCCCCGCCAAGGCTGCCGCCGCCCAATCCATCAACGACAGACGGGCAACGGCGCGGGCGCTTTCGGTCGGAACAAGTGACGGGTCGGAACCGAACCGGGCGATCGAGCCGGTAATCGAGAGGGTGGTTTCCATCGCTGCCCCCCGCGTCAGCCGTGTTTGACGATCATGGTCTTGAGCGCGCCGAATTCGTAGAGCGCCTCGAAGCCCTTCTCGCGTCCGTGGCCGGATTTCTTCATGCCGCCGAAGGGCAGTTCGATGCCGCCGCCGGCGCCATAGCCGTTGACGAACACCTGGCCGACGCGAACCTTGCGGGCAACCCGCAGGGCGCGTGCGCCGTCTTTCGACCAGACGCCGGCAACCAGCCCGTAAGCCGTGCCGTTGGCCAGCCGGATCGCCTCGTCCTCGCTGTCGAAAGGCATGGCCGCCAGAACCGGCCCGAACACCTCCTGCTGCACCAGTTCCGAAGCCGGATCGACGTGGTGATACACCAGGGGGGTGACGAAGAATCCGTCCTTCGGAACGTTCTCGGCGATCTGGCCGCTCGCCAGAATCTTCGCGCCCTGAGCCTCCGCCCGTGCCAGCATTGCCTCGATCCGCGCTTTCTGGCCGGCGCTGATCACCGGACCAAGGTCAAGATCCATTTCGGGCGTTCCGGCGCGGATCTTGCCAAACCGCAGCGCAAGATCGGCAAGGAAACGATCCCAGAGCGAGCGCTCGATCAGAACGCGCGAACCCGCCGAGCAGGTCTGGCCGGCATTCTGGACGATGGCGGCAGCGACCGAGGCGACGGCAGCGTCGAGATCAGCATCGGCAAAGACGATCTGCGGCGATTTGCCGCCGAGTTCCAGCGTGCAGCCGATGTGATTGCGGGCCGCCGCCGTCTGCACCAGCGTTCCGACTTCCGGACTGCCGGTGAACGAGATGAAATCGATACCGGGATGGGCGGCCAGCGCCGCGCCGGCCTCCTCGCCGAGGCCGGGCACCACATTGACGGCGCCATCCGGAAAGCCGGCTGCGGCGGCGAGTTCGGCAAGGCGCAAGGGAACAAGACAGGCTTCTTCCGCCGGCTTGATCACGGTGGCATTGCCCATTGCCAGAGCCGCCGCAACGGTGCGGCCGAACATCTGCGCCGGATAGTTCCACGGGATGATATGTCCGGTCACGCCCAGGGGCTCGTAGAGCGTGTTGACCAGATAGCCATCGAGAAAGGGAATGGTCTCGCCGTGAACCTTGTCGGCCGCGCCGCCGTAGAATTCAAAGTAGCGGCTGAGCGCGACGATATCCGCCCGCCCCTGTTTCAACGGCTTGCCGGTGTCGCGCGATTCCAGCCGGGCGAGTTCCTCGGCATGGTCGTCGATCAGCCGGGAAAGGCGCGACAGCAGCCGGCCGCGTTCGGTTGCGGTCAACCTGCCCCAGGTGCCGAGCTCGATAGCCTTGCGGGCAGCGGCGACGGCAAGATCAATATCCTCGCCGTTGCCTGCGGCAATCTCGGTAAAGGCGCGGCCCTCCGCCGGGGCGATCATCGCAATCGTCTTGGCGGAGCGCGAAGGCTGCCAGCGGTTGTTGATGAACACGCCTTGCGCCGGCGTGAGTGTGACGGGCTTGTTCATGGGCGTCTCCCGCGACTGGTCCTTGTCTGTGCGACTATACCTCAGAAGCTGCGCGGCAATCCGAGAATATGCTCGGCGACGAAAGACAGGATGAGGTTGGTCGAGATCGGCGCGACCTGATAGAGCCGCGTCTCGCGGAACTTGCGCTCGACATCGTATTCGCAGGCAAATCCGAAGCCGCCGTGAAACTGGATGCAGGCGTTGGCCGCCTCCCAGCTTGCCTTGGCCGCCAGATACTTGGCCATGTTCGCCTGCGCGCCGCAGGGCTGATGTGCGTCATAGAGGCGGCAGGCCTCGAAACGCATCAGGTTGGCGGCTTCCACCTCGATGTAGCTCTCGGCGATCGGAAACTGCACGCCCTGGTTCTGGCCGATCGGCCGGCCGAACACGATGCGCTCTTTCGCATAGGCGCTCACCTTGTCGATGAACCAGTAGCCATCACCGATGCATTCGGCCGCGATCAGCGTGCGCTCGGCATTGAGCCCGGTCAGGATGTATTTGAAGCCCTGGCCTTCCTCGCCGATCAGGTTTTCGGCGGGGATTTCGAGATTGTCGAAGAAGAGTTCGTTGGTCTCGTGATTGACCATGTTGAGGATGGGGCGGACGGTCAGCCCCTTTTTCTGCGCCTCGGCGAGGTCGACGAGGAAGATCGACATGCCTTCGGACTTTTTCTTCACCTGGTCGAGCGGCGTGGTGCGGGCGAGCAGGATCATCAGGTCGGAATGCTGGATGCGCGAGATCCACACCTTCTGGCCGTTGATGACGTAGCGGTCACCTTTCCTCACCGCAGTTGTCTTGATCCTGGTCGTATCGGTGCCGGTTGTCGGCTCTGTCACGCCCATCGATTGCAGGCGCAGTTCCCCGCTCGCGATCTTCGGCAGATAGCGGCGGCGCTGTTCTTCCGAACCATGACGGATCAGCGTGCCCATATTGTACATCTGGCCGTGGCAGGCGCCGGAATTGCCGCCGGAGCGATTGATCTCCTCCATGATGACGCTGGCTTCCGTCAGCCCGAGGCCGGAGCCGCCATACTCTTCCGGGATCAGCGCCGCCATCCAGCCGGCCTTGGTCAGCGCATCGACGAAGGCTTCCGGATAGCCCCGCGCCTCGTCAATCTTGCGGTGATACTCGGCTGGAAACTCGGCGCAGATGGCGCGCACGCCGTCACGGATATCCTGATGGGCGTCGTCGGGACGGGTCATGCTGATGGTCCTAATGATGAAACGAAGGGAAGGCCGAAACCGGCCGGCGGCAATGTCAGGCGATGTCGGCGGTGGCGTCCATGGTCAGCGCGCCGGCCTTGTCCGCCCAGAGCTGAGCCCTGCCGCCGGTCAGCTGACCGCACACGGCGAACTCGTCGATATGGAACGTTGGTGCGATCGCCCGGAACGAGAACGCCGTTACCCGCTTGCCGGGATGGGCGCGCCTGAGCCCGTCGAGCAGCAGCGTGGCGATCAGCGGACCATGCACGATCAGGCCGGGATAGCCTTCCACCTTGGTCACGTAGTCGAGATCATAGTGGATCCGGTGTGAGTTGAATGTCAGCGCCGAATAGCGGAACAGCAGCACGGCATCGGGATGGATCGGTCGCCGCCATTCAGAGTGAGCCGGAGCCGGAACCGGAGCCGGCGCCGGGGCTCCCGGCACCGCCGCCCCGCGATAGACGATGTCGTGCTCCTCCTCGATCGCCGGCCCGGCTGCGCCGCCGAATTCATGACGCACGGTGACGAACACCAGTTCACCGGAGCGTCCCGACTTGTGCTCGATCTTGGTCACGCGCGAGAGCTTGTCGACGCTCTCGCCGATCCGCAGCGGCCTGAGGAACGTCAGCCGGCTGCCTGCCCACATCCGGCGTGGCAGAGGAACCGGCGGCAGGAAGCCGCCACGCGCCGGATGCCCGTCCGGGCCCGCCTGGGCAAGCGGGCTGATGGGCAGGAAGTGCAGCCAATGCCACAGCGGCGGCAGGTCGCTCCCCACGTCATAGGGCGGGTCGCAGCGGTCAAGCGTGGCGGCAAGCGCATTGGAAGGAAACGGCGAGAGACGCTCAGTGAACCGCTCCGTTTTGCCCAGCCATTGATTGAGAAGCGCCATGTCGACGGCCATCGTGCCCTCCCTAAGGTTCGTTGCCTTTCCCATGCCATGCTTGCCGCGTTCTGAGAATTCGTATTTTCATAAGCAAGCATTCCAAAAAACCGAAGGCTGACGGAGAAGCAGACTGCGATGCATTTCGATCTGTCCGATCTCAGATTGTTCGTCGGTGTTGCCGAGGCTGGCAATCTGACACGCGGCGCCCGGCTGAGTTTCCTGTCTGCCCCGGCAGCGAGCGCGCGCATCAAGGGGCTGGAGCGGCAGCTTGCCACCCGCCTGCTGTGGCGCGACGCGCGCGGCGTGCGGCTCACCGATGCGGGTGAGACCCTGCTGCGCCATGCTCGGGTGATCCTCAGGCAGGTGGAACACCTCAAGCATGAATTCGGCGCTGCGGCAGGGGCAACCGGCCACATCCGGATCGCCGCCAACACCACGGCGGTCACTGAATTCATGCCGGAACTGCTGGCCCGCTTTCTGGCCGAGCGGCCTGGCGTCACCGTCGATCTGCAGGAACGCCTGACCCAGGATATCGTTGCTTCTGTGCTCGATGGCTCGGCCGATCTGGGCATCGTTTCCGGCCGTGTGCCCACCGAAGGTTTGCAGGCATTGCACTTTTCAACCGATCGGCTGGTGCTGGCGACCCCGCTGCTGCATCCGCTGGCAGGCCGCGGCGGCGTCGCTTTTGCCGAGACGCTGGCCTATGAACACATCGGCCTGCATGAGGGCTCGACGCTGCTGGCCTTCATTCGCGCCTTGATGGACCAGCATGGGCATGACCGCCCCTTGCGCATTCAGGTCCGTTCGTTTGAGGCCATGTGTCGCATGGTGGAGGCGGGAGTTGGTGTCGGCATCATGCCGGAATCGGCAGCGATCCGGCATTCAAAGACCATGCGCATTGCCACGGCAGCGCTTGTGGACTCCTGGGCCTTGCGTGAACGCTGTGTGCTGGTTCGGGAAATCGAGGCTCTGCCGGCATCGGCGCGCGATCTCGTTGATCGCATGCTGCGCTCCGGGTCGGGCGGAAGCAGCGTCACATCGGTGGCTTCCGGCCACGACAAGGACTGAGCCGGCGCCAGGGCCAAGGTGGCCAGCCAGCAGCCAAACCAGGCTTCCGACCAAAGATGAGTGACGAAATGACAGCACACTTGACTGTTGTGCTTGACGTCGTGGCTTAATCGGAGTCTCGTTGCCGTCTATTCGGTCAACCGGTGCCTATCCGGTGGCCAGCCAAAGGACAGCATGCCCGGGAGGATTCGTGAAAGCCGCACATCTCAATCCGGCGGAGTATTTCCACAAGGTTGTCGATTGCCAATGGGCCTGTCCGGCCCATACGCCGGTGCCGGAGTACATCCGGCTGATCGCAGCCGGGCGATATTCCGATGCCTACATGATCAACTGGGAGTCGAACGTTTTTCCGGGAATTCTCGGACGCACCTGTGATCGCCCCTGCGAGCCCGCCTGCCGGCGCGGCCGTGTCGAGAAGGACCCGGTGGCGATCTGCCGGCTCAAGCGCGTTGCTGCCGACAACAAGGACGATATCCGCGCCCGCCTGCCGAAGAAGGCAGAGCAGAAGAATGGCAAGCGCATCGCCTGCGTCGGGGCCGGCCCGGCCTCGCTGACGGTGGCGCGAGACCTGGCGCCGCTTGGCTATGAAGTGGTGGTGTTCGATGCCGAGCCGAAGGCCGGCGGCATGGTGCGCACCCAGATCCCGAAATTCCGCCTGCCCGAGCGGGTCATCGACGAGGAGACCGGCTACGTGCTCGATCTCGGCGTCGAGTTCCGCCATGGCCATCGCATCGACAGCCTGAAGGCCCTGCTTGCCGAGGGCTGGGATGCGGTTTTCGTCGGTTCAGGGGCCCCGCGTGGCCGCGATCTCGACGTGCCCGGCCGCAAGGAAGCAGCCAGGCATATCCACCTTGGCATTGACTGGTTGGCCAATGTCGCCTTCGGCCACATCACCTCGATTTCCAAGCGGGTGATCGTGCTCGGCGGCGGCAACACCGCCATGGATTGTTGCCGCTCCGCCCGCCGCATGGGCGGCGAGGATGTGAAGGTGATCGTCCGTTCCGGCTTCGAGGAAATGAAAGCCTCTCCCTGGGAGAAGGAGGACGCGATGCACGAGGGCATCCCGATCCTCAACTTCATGGTTCCCAAGGAGTTCCGGCATGACAACGGCCGGCTGACCGGCATGGTGTTCGAAAAGGTCAAGGCCGAATATGACGCCCGCGGCCGCCGCAACCTGATCCCGACCGGCGAGCCCGACACGTTCGTGCCCTGCGACGAGGTGCTGGTCGCGGTGGGACAGGAGAATGCCTTCCCGTGGATCGAGCGCCGCCAGCTTCTTCTCGTCGACCGCGTCGGCCGGCAGCTCGAGGTACACG
>DAOMXG010000002.1:0-37629 GCA_035436995.1 Beijerinckiaceae bacterium | reverse complement strand
ACCTATGGAGACCGTGAATCACATCTCAATGGAAATTAATAGGTCCTGAGCCTAGCGGTTATGTGGCGCTAGAAGAATTACAGCGAGCAAAAATCGCCGTCACAGGGCAAAAATTTACGACGTCATTATACGTTGTCTGTCTTCATCACTTAAATCATTAATATAGTCTCGAATATCTTTATATACGTAGCGTATAAAATCCTCCTTTTGATCTTCTGTCTTCGTTTCAAATGATCGCCCTGCCCATTTTGGGGCGATAAATTCGGCAACTTTACGAAGGTCGCTTCCGGTCAAGGCCAGTTTGATAGCTTCGACGCGAAACTTCGACAGGCGCGCGTGTCCATCCGTGAACATATAAACGTCGTCAATGGGGATTATCGCGCGGGGCTTTCGACCTGTCATCAAACCGCTTCCCGCATCGATACGACGTTGTTGCTTTCGCCGCCCCGCACGATACCGCAATAGCGGCCCCAATCGGCCATAAGACGTTGCCGCTTCGCCATTAGGTCGCCACGGGCATAAGCGGCTTCGGCCTTGTCCTTGAGGCTGTGGGCAAGCGCTTGTTCGATCACTTCGCGCGGATGCGCCGTCGTTTCGCCCGCCCAATCGCGGAAGGTTGAGCGGAAGCCGTGTTGCGTGATGTTTTCCCAACCCATGCGTTCAAACAGCTTTTGAAAAGCTTGGTCCGACAACGCACCGCCGCGCGGAGCTGGAAATACAATGTCGTCGCCTTCGATCCTCGGCAGAGCGCGAAGCAGGGCGATAGCTTCATCACAAAGCGCAACCCGATGTTCCTTGTCTGCCTTCATTCGTTCGCGCGGCAAAATCCAAACCTTCGCATCCATGTCGATTTCGCCCCAAGTCGCGAAGCGCGCTTCCGAAGATCGTGCGGCGGTAAGGATGCTGAATTCCAGCGCCCGCGCTGACATACCTTCGCGCTTCCGAAGATCGACCATGAACGCGCCAATTTCGGCGTAGGGCAAGGCCGCGTGGTGCCTCACTTTCTTGACCTTGTTTGGCTTCGGAAGCAGCGGTTCGAGCATTCCTTTCCAAGCGGCGGGATTGTCGCCGTGGTATGCGTCCTTTGCCCTCGCATGATCAAAGACAGTTTCTATTCGCCCGCGAAGCCGCGATGCAGTTTCGGTTTTCTGCGACCAGATCGGCTTGAGCACGCGGAGAACATCTTCCTTCTTCAGTTCGTCAATTTTCCGACCGTCATTGAGTACAGGATATGCGTATTTTTCGAGCGTGCTACGCCATTGCGCCAGCGCCTTTGCATTACGCAATTCCTCGCCCTTCTTCTCAATTACGGCTTCGGCGCACTCTTCGAAGGTCTTACGGCGTTCCTCTTCGGCTTTCGCTGCCAGCTTCGCGCGTTGTTCGGCTTCCTTAGCTTCAAGCGGATCGGTCCCGTCCCGCACCTGCCTGCGCAGTTCGCGGGCTTTTTCTCGCGCTTGGGCCAAGGTCACATCGTCACAACTACCCAAACCAATGTCCCGGCGATGGATGGCAGGGCGTCCGTTGGCGGCAACGCGCGTGCCCACAACCAAGCGCAGCACCCAAGCGCGCGAAGCGCCCGCGATGCGCAGATGCAGCCCGTCCGCACCGCCGACAGCGTAGCGGCCATCTGCCTTCAAACTCGCAACAGCTTTCGCAGTGAGTTCCTTAGCCTTCTTCGGCATGGTCCGGCCCCGTTTGTCCAACATCTTGTCCCACAAAAATTACTGGATTTATGCAGGCATTGCAAGCTGTATGGAGACAGAGAATTTTTATAAGCCATTGGATTAGATACGGTAATTAGATTCAAAAAGACCTACAAAGACAAAAATCTAACGGACTCCCTCTCCGCCATTTCTACCCTTAATCCATTGAAATTGAACAAAATTATTTTCAGAAACTGCGCGACCCTGACGCCGACCCTTACTTCGGCGGATCCATTGGCGGCCTTTTGTCATCAGGAACCTGTGGGAACGCAGGTGGCTCAATCCGGTCGGAAAACGTTCTAACCTATTATTATCGAACACGTTTTCCATCTTGTCACGAGTCAATCAAGAAATACAGTATGATCCAGGCTGACTGGCGCTGGCTTCCGACGCCTGCTGCTGCAATGGTAACTGGATACGGACGGCCGGATTGTCTTGGCCTCAGGAATGTTGCTCATGAAGGCAAAGCTCGGTGTAATTGGCGGATCAGGGCTCTATGATCTGCCCGGATTGAATGATCCTTACCAGCAGCTGATCGAGACGCCGTGGGGACAGCCTTCGGCAGCACTCCGCTTTGGCCGGATGGGCGGCAAGGATATTGTTTTCCTACCGCGTCACGGCGATCGCCATCGCCTTGCCCCCGGAGGCATCAACTACCGCGCCAATATCGATGCGATGAAACGTGTCGGCGTCACCGATATCGTGAGTTTTTCAGCCGTCGGCTCCTACAAGGAGGACTTGCCACCGGGTCGTTTTATCCTTCCGGATCAATTGCTCGATCGCACATTTGCTCGACAAACCAGCTTCTTCGGCAATGGTTGCGTCGCCCATGTCGCCTTCGGCGATCCGTTCGGTCCCAGGCTGATCCAGCGTGTGGCCGAGGCGGCACGCCGGGCAGGAATCGACATTCGCCGGGGAGGGACGGCGGTCTGCATGGAAGGGCCGCAGTTCTCAACGCGGGCAGAGAGCCTTTATTACAAGGGTCTGGGCTATGATATCATCGGCATGACCTCGATGCCCGAGGCCAAGCTCGCCCGCGAGGCGGAGATCACCTATTGCATGTGCGCGATGGTGACCGATTTTGATTGCTGGCATTCCGATCACGCCGATGTCAGCGTCGACATGGTGATCCGGCAGCTGAATCAGAACATGCTCGCCGCGCGTCGGCTGCTGGTCGAACTGGTGGCGGATTTCCCAGAAGAACGGGAAGACTGTCCCGTTGGCTCGCATCGCGCGCTCGATCATGCCATCATCACGCCGCCGGAAGCACGGGATCCAGATATGCTGGCCAAGCTCGATGCTGTCGCCGGACGCGTCCTGTAATACCGAAATCGCGTGTCAGGCTTTCGGCACAAGCTGGCGGCTCCATCGAGGGGCGAAAGAAAAGCATGGGCCGACAACGTCAACACGGCCCTGTTCATCCCCCGCCTGAGCCAAAGTGCCGGCGCAACGGTATGGCGATAAGCGACAGGATTGCCAGCCCGACGAGACCGGCGACGATTTCCGGTGTCAGGATCGACCCCGGAGTCAATGTGCCGCCCTGGTCGAGGATAGAGCCGATTCCGGCGCCAGCCAGCGAGAACACGGCAGTTCCGGGGATGATGCCAAAGACGGTGGTGATTGCGTAGGTGGAGAGTGGCACGCCGACGAAGGCCGGGACGAGATTGACCAGAAAGAACGGAAACAGCGGGACGAGGCGCAAGACCAGCAGATAAGACGCTGCATCCCGTCTGAGGCCATCAGCCAACCGTGCTGCGGAAACGCCGAACCGGTCGAGCGCGTTTTCTCCAAAAATCGTCCTGGCAAAGATAAAGATCGCCGTTGCGCCGATCGTGGCACCGATCACGGTCAATGCGGTTCCTAGCAGGCTGCCGAACAGGAACCCGCCCCACAGGGTCAGCACAAACGCGCCTGGCACCGAGAAGGCCACCACCACAACATAGGTTGCAAGGTAGGCTAAGCTGGCGATGACGACGTGAGCACTGACCCAGGCTGCCAGCGTTTCGCGATGCGCCCTGAGGGTTTCAAGCGCAAGGAGATCTCCGACGCCAGACCAGCGGACAAGCGCAATCGTGGCAATTGCGGCAAGGGCAAGCCACAATCTGCGGTCCTTCAAGAGCGAGGAGATGGTCATGAGCGCCTCAATCCTGCAATCATGCCAGTGGCCTCGGTTCTGATCTGTCGGTCATTCACCGCAAAAGCACCTCTAATACCACAAGTCATTGATAATGACTCTTTGGTGCAACTCAAAAATTTCTCATCTCGTTGATAATAGTGAGAAATTTTGAAACGAACCAAGTCGCGGCGAGTTCCTCGCCTTGCGACTTGGTATAAGGCATGCTGCGATTAACCGGCTTCCACTTAATTGCAGCATGCTCTATCGGCCGAAAACCGTGCTGCGGATGCCGTCAATTCTCACATCGGTGAAATATCCCTGAGCCATGGCGCAGTCTGGTCCTTTGCGGACAGTTGGGCCTCAGCTTCCGCGATCGGCCAGCGAATGCCGATGTCGGGATCATTCCACCGCACCGCAGCATCGCAAGCCGGGCTGTAATAATCGGTCACCTTGTACATCACCTCAACATTGTCGCAGAGCGTGCAGAAGCCGTGGAGAAAGCCGGGAGGCACCCAGAGCTGCTGGCCATTGTCGCTTGAAAGCTCGACGGCAACGTGCCGGCCAAAGGTTTTCGACTGTTTGCGGATGTCGACGGCGACGTCGAAAACCGCGCCGCGCAGCACACGGATCAGCTTGCCCTGAGCATGGGGCGCCTTCTGATAATGCAGGCCACGAATTGTTCCGCGGACAACCGAAAGGGATTGATTGTCCTGAACGAAGCGCGTCGGGCCAATCTCGGCCTCGAATTTGTCAGCGCGAAAGCTCTCGGAAAAGAAACCGCGGCTGTCGCCGATCCGGACCGGCGTTACCAGCACCGGTCCGTCAATATCAAAGCGCTCGAATTTCATCCGGTCAGCCCCATCGGCTTTGCTGCCGCACCTGCCGCATCATCCGGCGTCGGCCAGCACCTGCTCTAGATATTTGCCGTAACTGCTCTTGCCGAGCGCCCGTGCCAGCCTTCTCAGCTGCCTGGCGTCAATGAACCCCTGATCGAAGGCAATCTCCTCCGGGCAGCAGATCCGAAGCCCCTGCCGGCTTTCGATGGCCCTGACGAAATTCGATGCATCGGTCAGTGAATCAGGCGTTCCGGTATCCAGCCAGGCAAATCCGCGCCCCATGCGCTGGACATTGAGTTCCCCCCGCTCCAGATAGACCCGATTGACATCGGTGATCTCGTATTCACCGCGCGCGGATGGCCTGATCTTCTTGGCGATCTCGACCACATCGCGATCATAGAAATAAAGGCCGGTCACCGCCCAGTTCGATCTAGGCAGTTTCGGCTTTTCCTCGATCGACAGCGCCCGCCCCGTCGCATCGAAATCAATGACGCCATAGCGCTCGGGATCCGGCACATGATAGGCGAAAACCGTCGCGCCGCTTTCGCGCGCGCTTGCCTCGACGAGCAGATTGGAGAGGCCGGCACCGTAAAAGATGTTGTCGCCGAGAACGAGGGCGGCGCGATCGTCGCCGACGAAGTCTTCGCCGATGACGAAGGCCTGTGCCAGACCGTTGGGAACGGGCTGCTCGGCATAGGAAAACGCCATGCCCCATGCCTTGCCAGTGCCGAGAAGCTTGCGGAACATCGGCAGGTCATGCGGTGTCGAAATGATCAGCACGTCGCGGATGCCGGCCAGCATCAGAACCGACAGCGGATAGTAGATCATTGGCTTGTCGTAGACCGGGGCCAACTGTTTGGAGACCGCCAGGGTGATCGGGTGAAGCCGGGTTCCGCTGCCGCCGGCCAGGATGATCCCTTTCATTGCCTTGCCCCTATTTGCTCTTCGCGTCGGCCCGAATCGTCATCGGTGCGCCCATATCGTATCCATGCAGCGCCCGAGCCCGTCACGCCAGTCCGGCAAGGCCACACCGTGCACAGTTTTCAGCCGGCCGCAATCGAGCCTGGAATTGGCCGGGCGCCGCGCAGGGGTCGGAAAGGCGCTGGTCGGAACCGGGGTCACCGCTGCCGACGGCCCGCCGCGCGCTGCCGATTGGCGGAATATCTCCGTGGCAAATTCAGCCCAGCTGGTCTCGCCGCCGCCGGTCATATGGAAAATGCCGCGCAAGAGGGCATCATCCGGTCGCGTGGCCAGATTCCGGGCGACGTCGAGCACGGCCCGGGCGATATCGGGCGCATAGCTTGGCGCGCCTCTCTGGTCGCTGACGACCGTCACGGAAGAGCGGTCCGCAGCCAGCCGCAGCATGGTCAGGACGAAATTCTTACCCGTTGCCGCATAGACCCAGGAGGTTCGCAGGATCGCATGGTTGGGCGTGGCGTCGATGACAGATCGCTCGCCGGCGAGTTTCGACCGGCCATAGGCATTGATCGGCGCTACCGGGTCGTTTTCGATGTAGGGTGTTGGCTTCGTGCCATCGAAAACATAGTCGGTCGAAAGCTGGATGATCGGAATATTCAGGGCGGCCGCAGCAGTGGCAACCGCGCCGGCGCCGGCGCCATTGACGGCAAGTGCCGCATCGTAGTCGTTCTCGGCCTGATCGACGGCGGTATAGGCTGCCGCATTGATGATGCCATCCGGCCTATGCGCGGCAAAAAGAGCGTCAAGACCGGTCGGATGCAGCAGATCAAGCTCTGGCCGGCCAAGGGGAATGAGTATTACGCCCAGCGCCGGGGCTTCCGCCATCAGCGCACGGGCCACCTGTCCGTCCCGCCCGGTCACGATCAGCCGCATCAGGCCGGGCTCCCGCTTGTCAGCCCGAGGCGTTCGCCGGCATAGACCTTGTCACGCAGGGGGCGCCACCACCATTCATTCTCGAGATACCAGTGCACGGTCTTTTCGAGGCCCGTGTCAAACGTTTCCATCGCCTGCCAGCCGAGTTCCTTCTCAAGTTTTTCCGCGTCAATCGCATAGCGGTGGTCATGGCCCGGGCGATCGGTCACGAAGGTAATGAGCCGGTCATGCGGGGCTCCGCCGGGTGTGAGCCTGTCGAGGATATTACAGATCGCCCTGACCACCTCGATGTTGCGCCGCTCGTTGCGGCCACCGACGTTGTATTTCTCACCCACACGGCCATTGCGCACGATCATGTCCAGCGCGCGGGCGTGATCCTCGACATAGAGCCAGTCCCGGATGTTGTCGCCGGCGCCATAGACCGGCAATGGCTTGCCGTGCAGCGCATTGAGAATGATGAGCGGGATCAGCTTTTCGGGGAAATGAAACGGCCCGTAGTTGTTGGAGCAGTTCGAAATGACGGCAGGGAAGCCGTAGGTGCGCACCCAGGCCGAAACCAGATGATCAGCCGCCGCCTTCGAGGCCGAGTAGGGCGAGGACGGATCGTAGGGGGTTGTTTCCGTGAACAGGCCGGTATCGCCAAGCGAGCCGTAAACCTCATCGGTCGATACATGTAAGAACCGAAAACGGTCCTTCTGGGCAGCAGGCAGTGCGCTCCAGTAACGCCGCGCCGCCTCCAGCATCGAAAATGTGCCGACGATGTTGGTGTCGATGAAGGCGCGTGCGCCGACAATCGATCGATCCACATGGCTTTCGGCAGCCAGATGCAGCACGTAGTCCGGGCGGAAGGTCTCAAACGCCTCGTTCACCGTTCCGAGGTCGCAGATGTCGATCCGGCCGAAGCGGTAATTGCCGGCATTGGAAATCGAGGCCAGCGACGTCAGATTGCCGGCATAGGTCAGTTTGTCGAGATTGAGAACCTCGGCGCCGCCGCGCACGAGACGGCGGCAGACAGCAGATCCGATGAAACCGGCACCGCCGGTGACAAGAAAACGCATTTTTGATGGTTTCCGGCAGAAAGTGGTGCAGATTTGCAGCCGTAGGACTTCCTGCCTCCCACTGTCAAGCGAACGGCGCGGTGGCTGCGGGGAACCCGACGCTGGTTTGGCCAGGCCATCGGCATCCTTCGAGCCGGCCGGACGTTGCGGCGTTTCTTCAGCCCTCGTTTGCCATATTTGAGCTGCCTCGCCAGACCGCAACGGGTTGTTGAGCCGCAACCGCTAAGGATCTGTCGGGTCAGATCGGCGGCAGGCGCCGTGCTCCGGCCCAGTCATGCCCCGGCAGCACGCTGCCGCAGAGATTCAACGGCTGGACGAGAACGGATATGGCCGAAGCGGGATTGAAGAAAATTGTCTGCCTGGTCGGCACGCGGCCCGAGGGTATCAAGATGGCGCCGGTGATCCGCGCCCTCAAGCGGCAACCCTGGGCAACCACGGTGGTTGTCTCGACCGGGCAGCATCGCGAAATGATCCGTCAGACGCTGGGCATTTTCGACATCGGCATCGACATCGACCTTGACGTGATGGAGGCCAACCAGACGCTGGCCGGGCTATCGGCGCGGATCTTCCAAAGGCTGGATCCGCTGCTTGTCGATCTCGCTCCCGATCTGGTGCTGGTGCAGGGTGATACAACCTCCGTCATGGTTGCGGCGCTGAATTGCTTCTACCGCCGGGTGCCGGTCGGCCATGTCGAGGCAGGGCTGCGCACCCACGACCTTGCCAATCCGTTTCCCGAGGAAATGAACCGGCTGATCGCCGGACATGCCTCGGCGATTCACTTCGCCCCGACCGAAGCCTCCTATAACAACCTGATTGGCGAACGCCACGATGCTGCAACGGTGCATGTCACAGGCAATACCGTGATCGATGCGCTGCTTGATGTCGCCGGGCGCGATCTGCCCTGCGATTTTCCGCGACCCGGGCGGCGTCTGGTGCTGATCACCGCGCATCGGCGGGAAAACTTCGGAGCGCCGCTGGTCAATATCTGCCGTGCCATCCAGAGTCTGCATGACCGGTTCGAGGATGTCGACTTTGTCTATCCCGTCCATCCCAATCCCAATATCCGCGGCCCGGTGTTCGAGCATCTCAGCGGTCTCGAACGGCTCCACCTGACCGAACCGGTCAACTATCTCGATCTGACAGCCCTGATGAAGGCCAGTACCTTCGTCCTTACCGACAGCGGCGGCATCCAGGAAGAGGCTCCGGCCCTGGGCAAGCCGGTGCTGGTGCTGCGGGCCGAGACCGAGCGCCCCGAGGCAGTCAATGCCGGTGTGGCAAGGCTGGCCGGCACAGAAACACAGGCGATCGTCGAGGAATGTAGCCGGCTTCTTACTGATCCGGCGGCCTATGCCGCAATGGCGCGAGGCATTTCGCCTTATGGCGATGGCAAGGCAGCAGGGCGAATCGTTTCCCTGTGTAGAACCTTCCTCAAGGTGGTTTGAGCCGCCATCGACACTGGAGCATTTTCAAGCGAGGTGGATTCCGGTTCGCATGAGGAAAATACGAAAAAACAAGAAGATAGAGCACTTTCTCTGAATTGGAATTCGCCGAAACTCTAGAAACAAGCTTTCCAGTGCGCTGCTCGCGTATCCGGCGCGACTTGGCATCCCATTCGCATCATCGATCGAAGCCGGCAATGATCGGTCCGACCGGCATGAAACTGTCAGCGCGGCCAACCGATGGGGCATAGATGCTGGAAATCGAGCCATCCAGATACAAGGCATTCGGTGCCTTGAGATCATCGCGGAACATGCGCGCAAACTCGGTGAAGGTCACCGGCTCGTCGGTGACGATGAAATAGGCCATCGAGCCGCGCACGCCGACACCATTGCGGATCTTTGCCGAGGTTCCCCCGCCGTTGATCCTGGGATGAAGGCGGCCGCCGATCACCAGCATCGGCCCCGACTGGCTGGCGTAGTCGGGTCGCAGACCGGCTCTGACAAAGGCGCGCGCCTCCAGGACTCCGGCACGACGGCGGGCGACATAGAACACGCCATTCGGCAACATGTGAAAATTGCCAGGGCCACGCGCCAGATTGGGGCCCTTCAGGACCGCGCCATTCTCGATGTAGAGGCCGACCGGCGACAGATCCGAGTGATACATTCCGGCATTCATCGCAAAGATCATGCGGCCTGGCTGTGGCTGTGCCTTGCGGCCGATGTCTGACAAGGATCCGTAGGCCTCGCCCGAGGGCGCCTTCCAATAGGTGCGAACCGTCTGCCGATCGAGGTCCATGGTGCACAGAACCACCTTGCGCTGCTGCAGGTTTGTCCGTTCGCAGCTGCCCGCCAAGGCAGGGGCGGGGGGAAGGCTGAAACCGGCAAGAAGGGCAAGTGTGAGCAGAGGAGCGCGCATCGAATGTCCTGTCAGTGACGGCGGGAGCAGGGCTTTCTGGCACAGCCTGGCTGCAAGTAGAAGCGTCTCCGCCAAAGGCACGCCTTTGTCATCAAGGGACGAAGGGCAGGGGCCAATTTTACCAGCGATTAAGGTTACCAGACTATGAATCATCGCTGGGCGAGAAGCGACGAGTGCAATGCAGGGACAGGTCTATCGTTCGGTCAGGATGGCTGCTCTGGCCGCCGCCCTCGGGTTGGCGGGCTGCTCGCTGCGTCCCTCGCCGCTCGGCGCCGGCGATGCAGCACATTATGTCGCCGATATCCGGACTGCCATCGCCTTCGATCACGAGCCGCTGGCCCGTCCGCTGGATCTTTACGAAGCGCTGGCCCGCGCGTTGAAATTCAATCAGGAACTCAAGGCCGAGGCCATGTCCAGGTTGCTGGGTGAGGCCGATCTGGCCCTGCGCTCGGCCGAAATGCTGCCTCAGCTTGTTGCCTCGGCGCAGGTCTATCAGCGCTCCAATTCGGCGGCCTCGGTCAGCCGCGCGGTGGCCAGCGGAACCCGGTCGGGTTTCTATTCGGAATCGTCGGAGCGGCTGTCGCGCAGCGGAGACCTAAGCTTTTCCTGGAATCTCCTCGATTTCGGCGTGTCCTATTTCCGCGCCCGGCAGGCAGCGGACCGGAGTCTGATTTCCGCCGAGCAGCATCGCAAGGTTGCCGCGCGGATCATCGAGGAAACGCGTGCGGTCTTCTGGCGGGCGGCGGCGCTGCAAAAACTCGATCAGGGGCTGCGGGCGCTTGATCACGAAATGACCGGCGCACTGGCCAATGCCGCCCAGCTCAGCCTCGCAGGCCTCACCGAGCCTGGCGAGGCGCTTGGCGTCCAGCGGGACCTGTTGGCGATCCGCCGCGACATCGATCTGCACCGCAGGTCGCTGGTTGGCGCCGAAGATCAGTTGCGGGCGCTCATCAACCTGCCGGCAACCGAACCCCTGCGGCTGAGCATTGAGGGGCAGGCGCCGATTCCGATGCCGGGCCGGCTGAGTTTTGAGGATCTGGCCCACGTTGCCCTGACCAACAGACCCGATGTCCGTCAGAGCATCTATGAACAGCGGATCACCGCCGAAGAGGCGCGCCTGGCCTTCCTCGAACTGTTCCCGGGCCTCAACCTCGTCGCTGGCGCTGCGCTCGACCAGAACCCGTTCCTGCTCAATCAGGGCTGGACCTCGGTGGCGGCACGCGCCTCCTGGCAGTTGGTCAAGCTGCTGCAATATCCGGCGCGGTCCGGCTTGATCGAGGCCAAGGGCGAGCTTGACCGCCAGCGCAGCCGCGCGCTTGCAGTGGCGGCAATCCTCCAGGCGCAGGTCGGTGTGCTGCGGCTCAGACACGCCCATGACGAATACCGCACGCTGGACCGGCTTGCCAACGTCCAGCGCCAGCTGGCCCGCCACACCGAGAACCAGCAGCGCGTCGGACGGGTCGGCACCCAGGCGACGACGCGGGAGCGGATGAATGCACTTTTGTCCGATTCCCGGCGTGATGCCGCCTATGGCGAGGTACAGGCTGCCTATGCCGCCGTGCTGACTGCGCATGGCCAGGATGCTGCCGAACTCGGTCAGGCGGCGATAATGCCGGTTGCTGATCTGGCGGCCTGGCTGCGGCAGGCCGAGCGGTCGGCTTTTGCTGTCATGCCGCGCCCGGCCACCGGGCCTGAACGGTTGGCTGCCACTGGCAATGGTGGCCGATGAGCGAGCCAAGCGCCAGCCTGTGGCCGACAGCGGCCCTGACCATCGCCAGTCTGCTGGTGGTTACCCAGCTCGTCCCGGCCTTGTGGACGGATGAACCGCCGCCTCCGGTGCGCCAGGTCCAGACGCGCAAGGCAGTGCCGCAGAGCGCCAGACAGGATCCCGTCAAGTCATCCAGCGGGGCCGACGATGCGATCATCACCGGCTCCCTGCCGTCCGGGCGTGTCCTGACGGCCGCCGACTCCGGACGGATGGCTCGTGCGGTCATCAAGGCCGAACAGACCGTGGCGATCAGCGCCGAACTCAATGCCCGCATTGTGAAGATGCCGTTCAAGGAGGGTGACCGGTTCCGCGCAGGTGCGGTTCTGGTCGAGTTTGACTGTCAGCGGATCAAGGCGGAACTTGCAGCGGCTGCAGCCGCCAACAAGCTGCATCGCAACGCCGTTGAAACGGTCAGCGAGCTGCATCGCCTCGGGTCGGCCGGGCGGTTCAACCTGAGGCAGGCGCAGTTCGAAATGGAGAAATCGGCCGCCGAGGTCGACAATCTGAAGGCCAAGCAGGCGACCTGTACCATCCGGGCGCCGTTTGACGGCAGCATCGCCGAAAGGCTGGCGGCCGCCCATGAGGTGGTCAGTCCCAATCAGCCGCTGTTGCGCATCGTCGACAAGGGCGAGCCGGAAGTGCAGATGATCGTGCCATCGGCATGGCTTGCCTGGCTGGTCACCGGCAGCGTTCTCGATGTCGAGGTCGACGAGACGCGCCGGCGCTACCCCGCCAAGGTGCAGCATATCTCGGGGGCGGTCGATCCGGTCAGCCAGACGGTTCGCGTGATCGCCCGGCTCGATGGTCAGCCAGCCGATGTGGTGCCCGGCATGAGCGGGACTGCCCGCTTCGGCTCGGCCCAGCCTGCTGCACCGGCAGACCGTGTCAGCGGAGGCAAACGATGACCGCCTTGCGTCGTATCGTCCGAGCGCCATCGCATGGGGCAGCATCCTCAATCAAGGCGCCTGCGACTGCCGTTGCGGTCCAACCGGCCGCATCACCCGCCGTTGCCGCATTCATCGACCTGGAACAGGATTTCCGCCGCGCGCCGGACCTGGCATCGTTGCGCTTGGCGCTGACGACCGGCGCCAGACACCTAGCCGGCTATGATTGTGCCTTGCTGGTTGAATGCGTAACGGCGACGGATGGCAGCCTGTCGCGCAAGGATGGATGCAGCTGGCGTGTTACGGCGGTTTCAGGCACTGCCAGTGTCGATCCCGAGGCGCCACTGGTCAGGGCGGTGACAGAATTCATCGCGACAGTCGCCGATTCTGCGCCAAGTGACACGAAGGCGGTACAGGGTCTTGACCTTGCGCGGCAGGCTCCGAACTCGGAACTGGCTGAGCGCACCAGGGCCTTTCCTCATCTGCTGTGGGTTCCTTTGCAGACGGGCGATGGGCGATTCATCGGCGGGCTCGCGGCCTTCCGCTCTACGCTCTGGCCTGCGGACCGCCGCGTCGGTCTTGCCGCGCTCGGCGAGCCCTTCGCTCATGCCTATGCCGCGCTGGCGGGCAACGGAATTGGTCTGCGCCCCGGATTGCGCCGCATGGTGGCCAGCGGCAGGCTGATGCTGATGGTGCCCATGGTGGCGCTGGCAGTATTGCTGTTCCCTGTGCGGTTCTCAGTTCTTGCCCCGGCCGAGGTGGTGGGAAGCCAGCCTACGCTGATCAGCGCGCCGCTCGACGGGATTGTCGCCATGATCGCGGTCAGTCCGGGTGATCCGGTCAAGAAAGGCGACAAGCTGTTCGGATTTGTCGATACCAAGCTGCGCAATGATGTCGAGATCGCCCAGAAGAACCGGGCCGTTGCCGTTGCCCGCTTTCAGCGCGTGATCCAAAGTGCAGTGGCCAATCACCGCGATTCCCATGAAATCGCCGTGGCGCGGGCCGATCTCGATGTGGCGGACGCAGAGCTTGCGCTGGCCAACGATCTGTTGCAGCGCGTCGAGGTCAGGGCACCGCGCGATGGTGTCGCGGTGTTCGGCGCCAAAACCGACTGGATCGGCCGGCCGATCACCACCGGCGAGCGGGTGATGGACATTGTCGACCCGTCCGATGTCGAATTGCGCATTGACCTCGGTGTTGCCGATTCGCTCACGCTTGAGCCGGGCATGGGCGTGCGACTGTTTCTCGATGGCCAGCCGCTCGGCGCCAGATCGGCAAGCCTGACACGCATTGGCTATCGGCCGACACCCGGGCCTGACCAGCAGATGGTCTATCGCATCTTTGCCGACTTTCCCGAGGCAAGCCCGGCGCCACGGCTCGGCGCGCGCGGCACGGCGCGGCTGGACGGATCGCTGGTGCCGCTCGGATTCTATCTGTTCCGCCGCCCGATCGCTGCCTTGCGGCAGAAGCTGGGCATCTAGCCGATGAATGCGGCCACCGTATCCGTTCCCTTGGCGGGGCAGGCTAATATCCCGCCGACCGCGCTGCCGCGATTGCGGGCTGAACTGGAATTTTCAGAAGCGGCGCCCGATCGCCTTGGCCAGCCCGGCCTGCTGATCGTCGATCCTGCGCGCAATGCCTATTTTCAGCTCGCCTGGCCGGCCTCGGCCATCGTCCGGCTCTGGCGTCCGATCGCTGCGGCCGAGCTTGCCACGGACCTTGAACGCCAACTCGGCCTGTCGGTGTCGGCGGCTGATATCGGCGCCGTCACCGAGTTTCTCTATCGCAATGAGCTGACAGAGGCAGATCGCTCGCAGTCCTGGCGAGGCCTGGCGGCTCAGCGCGAGGCCCGCGCCAGCCATCCGCTGATCGCGGCAATGCAGTCCTTCCTGTTCCTGCGGCTGCCGCTTTTCAATCCTGAGACACTGCTCGGCTGGATGACGCCGCGTTTGGCGCCGCTGTTTTCCAGCGGCTTTCTGGTAGCCTGTGCCGGGGCGCTGCTGGTGGCCGGCTATCTGATTGCCCGGCAATGGTCTGCCTTCACTGGCGACCTCAGCCAGTTGTTCCGGCTCGATGCCCTGCCGATTTATGCGCTGGTCCTGTTCGGGATGAAGATCGTGCACGAATTCGGCCATGCCGTTGTCGCACATCGGGCCGGCTGCCGGGTTCCGACCATGGGGCTGGCGCTGATGCTCGGTGTGCCCGTGCTCTATACGGATACGACCGACAGCTGGCGGCTGACACGGCGACGTCAGCGGCTGGCCATCGTGCTGGCCGGTGTCGGCGCCGAGGCCATCCTTGCCGTTCTGGCGCTGCTGATGTGGCCGTTCCTGCCAGAGGGGACGATGCGGCTGATGGCGGTGGCGGTCGCGACCATGGCTGTTACGACATCGGTTCTCATCAACCTCAATCCGTGCATGCGGTTTGATGGCTATTTCGCGTTGTCGGACCTGCTCAATGTGCCCAACTTGCAGGATCGCTCCTTTGCGCTGACACGTGACCACCTGCGCGACCTGCTGCTTGGGGCACCAAGGGCGCCGGCGCCCGATCTGAGCGACGCTTTGCGCCGCGCACTGGTTGTCTTTGGCTATGTCACCTGGATTTACCGGCTCGGGCTCTATCTGGGCATTGCTGCGCTGGTTTATGCATTGTCGTTCAAGCTGCTCGGGATCGTCCTGTTCCTGTTTGAAATCCTCTATTTCGTCGTGCGCCCCGTTGTGCGTGAAGTCGCCGACTGGTGGACGATGCGCGAAAGACTCTCCACGCAACGGATCCGTGCCTTCGCTGCTGGGCTGGGCCTGCTCTGCTGTCTGGCCGTCGTGCCCTGGAACCGGATTGTCGAGGCCCATGCCGTGCTGTCGGCACGCAACGATTTGCCGGTGCATGCCCGCAGCCCCGCCCGCATCGCGGACCTCATGGTTGCCGATGGCGATGTCGTTGTGGAAGGCCAGATGCTGGCGCGGCTGGAGTCGCCGTTGTTAATGACGCAGGTCCGTCGCATCGATGCGGAGATTCAGGCACTTGAATTGCGCCTGTCGCGTGCTCCGGCCCTTGATAGCGACCGGGATGCGTTGCCCGTGCTGGAGACGCAATTGCGCAGTGCTCGCGAGAAGCGGGCTGCACTGGGGCGCCTGGCGCAGGATCTCGAAATCCGGGCGCCGGCCAGTGGAACGGTGGTCGATCTCGATCCCGGTCTTGCGCTGGGAGTCTGGGTTAGCCCTGCCCAGGAGCTGGCACGGATTGTTGCCGACCGGGGCGTGCGCGCTTACGCCCTCACCGAGGAGATCGATGCGCGTCGCCTGCAGGTCGGTGCGAACGCTGTCTTTGTATCCGAAACAGGTCTGAGACGGCCGGTTTCGTTGAAGGTGACATCCGTTGCCGAGGCGACGGAGGCAAGCCTCGGCGAACCGGTCCTGATCGATCGTCATGGCGGTCCAATTGCCGTAACCGAGGATCGGCGAAAGGCGGTTCCGCGCCAGGCCCTTGTCGCTATCGCGCTTGAGGGCGAAGGCGCGGCACCGCTGCTGCTGGATCGCGGAACCATTCGCATAGCGGCTGCGGGGGAAAACCCGGCGGCAAGGATCTTACGACGGATCGGACAGGTGCTGCAACGCGAGGGCGGTTTCTGATCCGGCTTCGGCGGGAATGCACATCCTGCATAGCAGCGACTTTTCCAATTCCATCGGGAGTAGTAAATCTTAACGCATCATCTACAGTGATGGTTAATTATATATTTTCTGGCTCAATTAGCGAATATCCAGTTTTTTATTTTCAAGTATTTTTAGAAAAGATTTATCTATATACTTCTCTATCTGACCTGTTGGCGCGGTGCCAGAATGGCCCGCGCGTCGCCAGCAAGTCCTCAGGTCAGTTCCATGCGTTTCTTCAAGTCTGCAGCCCGCCCGCTTCCGCCCAAGACTTCTGCTTGCGCCCATGAATCCACGCTGTCGCATGCTCTTATCCAATTGGAGCGGCGGTACGTGTTCGATGCCGCCCTTACTGGTGCGTTGATCGATCATGGGCAGCCGGAAGGCTGCTGCGGGCTGGCCGATGATGGCGGGATGTCGCTGGGCAATTCTCTGGTCCAGGCAAGCCAGAATCCTGGCGAGCATACCAGCACGACGACGGACAGTCTTGTCGCCAACGAGGTTGCTGCCCAATCGGGCGGCGGTGCGCTGTATGTCATCGACGCCAATGTCGATCAGAAGGACGTGCTGATTGCCGGCCTTCCGGCGGGCGCCGACATTCTGATGATCGATTCTTCGCGTGATGGAGTGGTCCAGCTTGCCGAAGCGCTGAGCAGCCGCGACGGGGTCGCAGCGGTCCATATTTTCGCCCATGGCACGCAAGGTGAGTTGAGCCTTGGTGCGTCGGTGCTGAACGCGGAGACGATGAATGGCCTTTATCGCTCTACGCTGACCGGGATGGGCACGCATCTGTCGGAAAATGCCGATATCCTCGTCTATGGCTGTAATTTTGCTGATGGGACGCCCGGCGAGGCGGCAGCCGGCCTGCTTGCGTCCCTGACGGGCGCGGATGTCGCCGGTTCAGATGATCTGACGGGCGCCGCCCGGCTTGGCGGCGACTGGGATCTTGAATATGTGTCGGGCAGCCTGGAAACGGATGCGCTTGTGTTCGCAGCCTATGACGCGACCCTGGCTCCGCCGGTTGCGGTGTCCGAAACCTATGCGACGGCGCATAACACACCGGTTTCCGGCGATGTCAGTCCGAACGACACCGACCCTGAAAGCGATCCGTTGACTTTCAGCGTCCATTCGCAGCCGGCGCATGGCTCGGTGACGCTCAATTCCAACGGCACCTTCACCTATACGCCGAACAATGGCTTCGGCGGTGAGGATTTCTTCATCTACCGCGTCACTGACAATACCAGCAGCAATCCCAATTTCGCCAATGCCTCCGTCACGATTGTTGTCGCGGCCGCGCCAAACGCACCACCCGATGCGGTCAACGACAGCTATTCGACCAATGTCAACACGGCGGTCTCCGGCGATGTCTGTGCCAATGATTCCGATCCGGATGGCGATATCGTCTCGCATTCGCTGACGACCAACCCCTCGCATGGCACGGTAACGCTCAATTCCAACGGCACCTTCACCTACACGCCGAACACCGGCTATACCGGCACGGATACGTTCACCTATACGTCGAATGACGGCAATGGCGGCACCGACACGGCGACCGTGACCATTACCGTCAGCGGACCGTCCAACAGCCCGCCCAATGCGGTCAACGACAGCTATTCGACCAATGTCAACACGGCGGTCTCCGGCGATGTCTGTGCCAATGATTCCGATCCGGATGGCGATATCGTCTCGCATTCGCTGACGACCAACCCCTCGCATGGCACGGTAACGCTCAATTCCAACGGCACCTTCACCTACACGCCGAACACCGGCTATACCGGCACGGATACGTTCACCTATACGTCGAATGACGGCAATGGCGGCACCGACACGGCGACCGTGACCATTACCGTCAGCGGACCGTCCAACAGCCCGCCCAATGCGGTCAACGACAGCTATTCGACCTCCGTCAACACGGCGGTCTCCGGCGATGTCTGTGCCAATGATTCCGATCCGAATGGCGATATTCTGACCCACACTGTCGCTACCGGTCCGTCGAACGGCACGGTAACGCTCAATTCCAACGGCACCTTCACCTATACGCCGAACACCGGCTACACCGGCACGGACACGTTCACCTATACCTCTTCGGATGGTCGCGGCGGCACCGACACCGGCACAGTCGTCGTTACCGTGCTGGCGACCAATACCAACCCGGTCATCGCTGCCCCGATGGCAAGCCAGGCCAATGTGGATGGCGCCTCGATCACCCTGAACCTCGCCACCCAGGTGAGCGATGCCGACAGCCCGGTTCTGGTCTATTCGGCGACCGGATTGCCGCCGGGTCTTTCGATCAATCCGCTGACCGGCATGGTCAGCGGGACGATTGACCGGTTGGCCTCGCAGGTTGGTCCGACCAGCAATGGCGTTTACAGCGTGACTCTGACGGTGCTTGATCTCTCCGGCGGCAGCGCCACCCAGACCTTCACCTGGACGGTGACAAATCCGGCGCCAGACGCCGTCAATGATGCGTATTCGGTCAATTCCGGCACGGTTCTGACGGGATCTCTGGCGCCGAATGACAGCGATCCCGACGGCGATTCGCTGACCTTCTGCGCCACAACGGCTCCCGCCAACGGAACCGTGGTGGTCAACGCCAATGGCAGCTTCACCTACACTCCCAATGCCGGGTTCGTCGGGACTGACAGCTTCACCTACTGCCTTACTGACTCGCAGGGCGCCAGCGATTCCGCCGTCGCTACCATAACGGTCATCGAGGTGAACTCGGCTCCGGTCGCGGTTGGTTCGGTGCCAACGCAGAACAATCTCGACAATGGTACGGCCACATTGACCATGTCGTCCTACTTCTCGGATCCGGACAGCAACCCCCTGACCTACACGGTCACCGGGCTGCCGACCGGCCTTAGCATCGACCCGACAACCGGAGTGATCAGCGGCACCATCGACCGTAATGCCTGCGCGGGCGGGCCGGGTGGCAACGGCGTCTATGCAATCACCGTGACGGCTACTGATCCCCGTGGCTTGAGCGCCGTTCAATCCTTCGCCTGGAACGTGACCAACCCGGGACCGTTGGCTGTTGCCGACAACTTCGCCACGACCGGCTCCACAACGGTGACCGGAACAGTTGCCACCAACGATTCCGATCCGGACGGCGACGCCCTGACTTTCGCGCTGGTGTCACAGCCGACCGGCGGCACGCTGACTTTCAATCCCAACGGCACGTTCAGCTATACGGCGCGTGACCTGTTCGTTGGTACCGACAGCTTCACGTATCGGGTAACCGATGCCAATGGGGCCACGGCAACGGCGATCGCCTCGATCGCGGTCGCAGCGCCAGCGGTCGCGCCTGTGTCGGTTACCTGCATCAACACCTTCGGCGATCTCAGCCATCTCAGGAGCCTGCTTGCCGGCGACGGCGCGATCACAACGCCCCCTCCGACCACGACTCCCAGTTTCAGCCTCAACGGGGCCACTTTCAGGCCGTGGTGGCTCGGCTAAACGCCGACCGGTCCGGTCAGGTGCACGGGCGGCATTGACGACAGCGGCAACTTGCCGCATGGAGCCCTTCCATGCGGCAGGATGCGGTTGCGCGCGGGTTTCATGCCGCACTTGCGGTTTGGTTGAGGACGGGCACCACCATGGGAACACCAGGCACGGCCGCGCCGGAAGCCAGACCGCTTTTTGGCTATCGCAAGCATTGGGCGCAACGGTTTGGAACAGCGCCCTTCCTGCCGATGTCGCGGGCAGAAATGGATGCGCTCGGCTGGGATTCCTGCGACGTCATTCTGGTGACCGGCGATGCCTATGTCGACCATCCGAGTTTTGGCATGGCGATCATCGGCAGGCTGCTCGAGGCCCAGGGATTCCGGGTCGGTATCATTGCCCAGCCGGACTGGCAGGGCGCTGATCCATTCAAGGCGCTGGGAAAGCCCAACCTCTATTTCGGTGTAACCGGCGGCAACATGGATTCCATGGTCAACCGCTACACCTCCGACCGGCGGCTGCGTCACAATGACAGCTATACCCCGGGCGGCGAGGGCGGGCGGCGACCGGACCGGGCGGTGATCGTCTATGCCCAGCGGTGTCGTGAGGCTTATCCCGACATTCCAGTGGTGCTGGGCGGGATCGAGGCGTCGCTGCGGCGCATCGCCCATTACGACTATTGGTCGGACAAGGTTCGCCGCTCGATCGTGATCGATGCCAAGGCGGATCTGCTGATTTATGGCAATGCCGAACGGGCCCTTGTCGAGGTCACCCACAGGATTGCGCGTGCCGGCATCCGGCAGGATTTTTCCGATATCCGCGGTCTGGCTCTGGTGCGCTCCGGTGTGCCGGACGGCTGGTGCGAGGCACATGCCGACGATCTTGATGATCCGGACGAGGGCGTTCGGCGCAAGGAGCGGCAGGATCAGCCGACGGTGCTGCGGCTGCCGTCCTTCGAGCAGGTCTCGACCGATCGTGAGGCCTATGCCCGGGCATCGCGCGTGTTGCACAAGGAAAGCAACCCCGGCAATGCCCTGCCGCTGGTGCAGGCGCATGGCAATCGCGAACTGTGGCTGACCGAGCCGCCGATCCCGCTGTCAACCGCCGAAATGGATGGAGTTTATGAACTTCCCTACGCGCGGGCGCCGCATCCCGCCTATCAGGGGAAGAAAATCCCTGCCTGGGAGATGATCCGCCATTCGGTGACGATCATGCGCGGCTGTTTCGGCGGCTGCTCCTTCTGTTCCATCACCGAACATGAGGGCCGGATCATCCAGTCGCGCTCCGAAGGCTCCATCCTGAAAGAAATCGAGACCATCCGCGACCGCACCGAAGGGTTTACCGGAATCATCTCCGACATCGGCGGACCGACCGCCAACATGTACCGGATCGGCTGCAAGGACAAGGAAACCGAGGCGATCTGCCGAAGGCCGTCCTGTGTCTTTCCCGATATCTGCAAGAATCTCAACACCAGCCATGAAGCCCTCATCCAGCTCTATCGCAAGGCTCGCGCCGTGCCGGGCGTGAAGAAGGTGATGGTGGCATCGGGTGTGCGTTATGACCTGGCTGTCGAAAGCCCCGCCTATGTGAAGGAGCTGGTTGAACATCATGTCGGCGGCTATCTGAAGATTGCGCCCGAGCACACCGAAGAGGGGCCGCTCTCCAAGATGATGAAACCGGGGATCGGCAGCTATGATGCATTCAAGGCGCTGTTCGATGCGGCGGCCAAGAAAGCCGGCAAACAATATTTCCTCATTCCGTATTTCATTGCCGCCCATCCCGGAACAACGGATGAGGACATGATGCATCTTGCGTTGTGGCTGAAGAAGAATCGCTACCGTGCCGATCAGGTGCAGACGTTCCTGCCTTCGCCGATGGCATTGTCGACAGCAATGTATCATACCGGGGTCAACCCGCTGAAACCGGTGCGCCGCGGCGCTTCCGATCCGGTCGAAACGGTGAGAGGTCTCAGGCAGAGGCGTTTGCACAAGGCCTTTTTGCGCTATCACGATCCGGAAAACTGGCCGGTGCTGCGCGAAGCGCTGAAAGCCATGGGTCGGGCCGATCTGATCGGCCCGGGCAAGCATCACCTCGTGCCGAACTGGCAGCCAGCCGGGACGGGCTCTGCCGGCGAGGGCCGGCGTGTCAGGTCCAAGGGCCAGTTTCCGAAGGACATGAAGGCCGGGTCCCGCCCGTTCCTGACCAAAGGCGTTCCGATCAAGCCGTCCCGCCGGCTGCGGCCGGATTGACGCCGCAGGCCATCATTTCCGGTCAAATCAATATTTGGCGACCACCGGCTGATAGTGGGACATCACGCGGGGCGTGTCCGAGAAGGTCCAGCGCATGCCGAGCTTGGCATCGTGGCTCGACAGATTGCCAACCTTGAGCGGCGTGCCGATGGTGCCGCAGGTGCAATGAATGAGGCTGGTTTGAGCGCCATTGCCAAGGTTGAGATAGCGGTAGGCCATCTCGAGGGTCAGCCGGTCGCTCACCGCATAGGCCAGACCTGCCGTCAGTCCCCAGGCAAAAGAATATCTGACCCGGTCCGGCGAATAACCGCTCGAGGCGTCGCTGATGCGGCTGGTCAGGTCATAGGGAGCGGTAGCGGAATAGATATTCAACGTGGAGGCATTGCTGGTCGTCAGGCCGGAAATCGAGTTGCGCGCAACGCCGATACTGGCGCCGATGAACGGCGTCAGCCCGTTCCAGTTGGCAAGATCGATATAGGCGTTGAGCAGCGCAACCTGTGTGCCGATGTTGCCGTCATAGACGGAATAGATGTCTGCGGCAGTCTGCCCCCGGCTGTTGAGAATGCGGACGTTGTCGACGGCCTTCAGATTCGAGCCGGTGCGCAGTTCCCAGGTTGCGTCCACACGCAGGGTGTCGTTGAAACGATAGCCGACGCCGACACCGACCGAAGCGGTGTTCGAGGCGGACTTTGATAGAAAGCTGCCGCCGTTCAGCGTCAGATTGTCCTGTTTCAGCGAACCGATCTGGTTGGCATTGGCGGCTACATCGCCGCGCAGATACCAGCCGCTTGCCGCTGCGGGCACAGGGTGCGGGACGGGCGTCACGGCACCGGGCGCGGGTGTCAGCCGCAGCCCCTGGGCGGATGCCAAGGCGGGCATTGCAGCAATGGCTAGAGCGGTGCTGGCAAAAAGGAAAGCCGATTTCATGTCAGGATCACCAGGCAGACAGGCACGCGACGGTGCGGTCTGTCCTTGGTATTTCAGTATGGTTTACAGATTCTTAATAGCTGGTTAGGCGGAGCAGTTTTGGCGCTGATTTTCTAAAAATGTACTTTGCTCGAATGCAACCTGAAGTAATGAACGGACGATTACTTTATCCTTCCGAGCATTGCAGGAGCGCTCCAAGAGGGGTGCGCCGGTCGCCGGGGGACAGCACTCGGGCGCACAGAAGAAAGCTGAGCTTTCGCTTGCCAATACCCATTGAGCCCGCTATGCACAATGTGCTCGGGATATGAGTCGATTGGATGCGGTTCGCTCGAACGGTGGGCGGGCTGGGTTCGCACCAGGCTCGGGACAATCCGGTTATCAGGTCATTCAGGCGCCCAGTGGTCCACGCCCGGTGGCACATTCCAGACCTGACAGACTGGACCGTTCAAACGAGACCTGTCAGGCTGCTGTTTGCCAGGCAGGGCCGGGAAATGGACGCGGCGTTGACAGGACGCCGATGGAAGAGATGCAAGCGGCCGGCGAACGATCCGGCCTGGCTGGGACCCCAGAGAACCATTGATGAGACCTGGACAGAACAAGCGCATGCGGGGCCGCAATCGCCGCGGGCCCAATCCATTGACCCGTTCGTATGAATCCAACGGGCCCGACGTCAAGATTCGCGGCACGGCAGCACATATCGCCGAGAAATATGTATCGCTCGCCCGCGATGCCCATGCCTCGGGCGATCCGGTCGCGGCCGAAAGCTATCTCCAGCACGCCGAGCATTATCTGCGTCTCATCGCCGCTGCCCAGCAGCAGCAGATGCAGGCCCAGCAGTTGATGCAGGGTGGCCGTGTCGATGAAGCGGATGACGGCATGGATGGCGATGACGAGTTCGAAAGCTCGGTGATGGATCGCTTCACCTTCCGCGCTCCGCAGATCCAGCCTCCGCCGGGATATGTGGATCCCAATGGCGAGCAGCCACGCCACGAGTTCGCTCCGCGTCCGGATCAGCCCCGCATGGAGCACGGCCGGCAAGACCAGCCGCGCGAACATCGCGGTGATTTCCGGCGAGACCGCAACAACGGCGACTTTCGCCGCGACCGTGGCTTTGATCGCAACCAGCCGCGGCCAGACAGGCCGCAGCCCGAGGCCGCCGACGACGAGGGCGGCCTGCCGGCTTTTCTGACCGCGCCCGTCCGCATTCCGATCGAGGCCGGTGATGGTCCTGCGCCAGGCGGATTTGCGGAGGCCGGTGACAATGCACAGTCTGGCGATGAAGGCGGCCGGTTCCCCGTGCGGGGGCGGCGGCGGCGTCATCGCCGAGGACCACGCGAGGATATGGCCTCAGGCGAAGGGCCTGCGGGCGAGGATGCGCAGCCGGCCATCAGTGAGTGACGGCTGCGGCTTCCTTCATGCGAGGATCCTGTCTCCGACGCTGACGAGGCCGCCGGTTACGACTTCGGCATAGACGCCACAATCATGGTGGCCGAACTCACGTTCAAGCAGGCCGACCAGATCAAGATCGCGGATGCCGCGCACTGGATCGACATGGGTGGCGGCGCAACGGTCAATTCGCTTGATCATACGCAGGGTGACGTCACCGATCCGGATGGTTTTGCCGATCAGATCGAACTCGCCCCAGGGTGGCAGACCGTCGGTGATGATGTTCGCCCGGAAACGCTCTGGCGCAAGAATTGTGCGCCCTGCCCTGGCGGCGATCGCCCTGAGACTGGCGAGGTTCAGGATCGAGATATAGCCCGATTGTGAGTCCATGAAGCGGAAACCGGGTGGCGCAGTCAGGATGCGCGGCGGACCACGAAGCTCGCCTGCGAGGGTCGCGGCCAGATAATCCTCGATGGTTTTACGCCCTTCGGATGTTGTCAATTCACCGGCGGCGACCTCTCTATCGCCCTGAAGAAGGGTGAAGCGGTTCGTTGCCGCATCATAGCGGCCAGTGAGCCGGGCAAGAGCCGGCATGCGCATCAGCACCAGAAATTTGAACTTGGGCTGATGGACGGGTGCGGCCGGATCAAAGCCGGAAGGGCCGTTCTCGATGGCAAACATCCGGTCGCCGGGAAAATGGTCCCCGGCAACCAGTTGCACCCGCGGCAGGTCCGCACCGGTGAAGCCCTTGACAGGATATTGAGTCAGGCGGGTGACATGGATCAACACGATAACCTCAAAGTGCCTTGCGGGACGCGCGGGTCCTTGATTCTGCCATTGCCCTCCCCACATCAGCAAGCGCCGGATGCCGATCGGGTCCGGCACATCACAATAGCGCTGCCTGATCGGGGGCGCGATCCTTGCTGATAGAGGGATGACCATGAATTTGGACAGGTTCACCGAACGTGCGCGCGGCTTCCTGCAGGCGGGCCAGGCCATCGCCCTGAGGGACGGTCACCAGAACTTTACCCCCGAACATCTGCTGAAAGCCTTGCTCGACGATGAGCAAGGCATGGCCAATGGCTTGATCCAGCGCGCCGGCGGGCAGCCAGAAGAGGTTCGCAAAGCCAATGATGCGGCGCTGGCCAAAATGCCGAAGGTGCAGGGATCGGGCGCCGGTTCGATCTATCTGACGGCGCCGCTGGGCCGGGTGCTGGCGGCGGCCGAAGCCGCTGCGGAGAAGGCCAAGGACAGTTTCGTTACGGTCGAGCGTATCCTGCTGGCGCTGGCCGTCGAGAAGGACACCGAAGCCGGAAAAGCCCTGCAGCGCGGCGGCGTGACGCCGCAGGCGCTCAATGGCGCGATCGAGGCGATCCGCAAGGGGCGCACGGCCGATTCGGCCACAGCGGAAAACCAGTATGACGCACTGAGGAAATATGCGCGCGATCTGACCGAGGCAGCGCGCACCGGCAAGCTCGATCCGGTGATCGGGCGCGACGAGGAAATCCGCCGGACGATCCAGGTGCTGTCACGCCGCACCAAGAACAATCCGGTGTTGATCGGCGAACCGGGCGTTGGCAAGACAGCGATTGTCGAGGGGCTGGCGCTGCGCATCGTCAACGGTGATGTTCCCGAAAGCCTTGCCGACAAGGCCCTGCTGGCGCTCGACATGGGCGCCCTGATCGCCGGGGCCAAATATCGCGGCGAGTTTGAGGAACGGCTGAAGGGCGTGCTCAACGAGGTCACCGCCGCCGAAGGCAGCATCATCCTGTTCATTGACGAGATGCACACGCTGGTTGGCGCGGGCAAGGCGGACGGGGCGATGGATGCATCGAACCTGCTCAAGCCGGCTCTGGCGCGCGGCGAACTCCATTGCGTCGGCGCCACTACGCTCGATGAATACAGAAAACATGTCGAAAAGGACGCGGCGCTCGCCCGCCGTTTCCAGCCGGTGTTCGTCTCCGAGCCGACGGTGGAGGATACCGTCTCGATCCTGCGCGGGCTGAAGGAGAAATACGAGCAGCATCACGGTGTCCGCATCACCGATTCGGCACTGGTGGCGGCGGCGAGCCTCTCCAACCGCTACATCACCGATCGGTTCCTGCCGGACAAGGCCATCGACCTCGTCGATGAAGCCTCCGCGCGGTTACGCATGCAGGTCGATTCCAAGCCAGAGGACCTCGACAGTCTCGATCGCGAGATCGTCCGGCTGAAAATCGAGCAGGAAGCGCTGAAGAAGGAATCCGACACCGCCTCCAAGGACCGGTTGCAGCGGCTGGAAAAGGAACTGGCAGAGCTTGAGGAAAAGTCTGCGGCGCTGACCACGGCCTGGCAGGCGGAGAAGTCCAAGCTCGGCAAGGCGGCTGATCTGAAGAAATCGCTCGATCAGGCGCGCAATGACCTCGCCATCGCCCAGCGCAAGGGCGAATACCAGCGGGCCGGTGAACTCGCCTATGGCGTCATCCCCGGCCTCGAAAAGCAGCTGGCCGAGATCGAGGCCAGGGGCGGCGGCATGCTTGAGGAAGCGGTGACGTCGGATCACATTGCCGCTGTCGTGTCGCGCTGGACCGGCGTGCCGGTCGATCGGATGCTTGAGGGAGAAAAGGACAAGCTGCTCAGGATGGAAGTAGAGATCGGCAAGCGGGTCGTCGGTCAGGAGGAAGCGCTTGCGGCGGTTTCGACCGCGGTGCGGCGTGCGCGGGCGGGTTTGCAAGATCCCAACCGGCCGATCGGCTCGTTCATGTTCCTCGGCCCGACCGGCGTTGGCAAGACAGAACTGACCAAGGCGCTCGCCGCTTTTCTGTTTGACGACGATACCGCGATGGTTCGTCTCGACATGTCAGAATACATGGAAAAGCATTCGGTTGCCCGGCTCATTGGCGCGCCTCCAGGCTATGTCGGCTACGAGGAAGGCGGCGCGCTGACCGAAGCGGTGCGGCGGCGGCCGTATCAGGTGGTGCTGTTCGACGAGATCGAAAAGGCCCATCCCGATGTGTTCAATGTGTTGTTGCAGGTGCTCGATGACGGCCGGCTGACCGATGGCCAGGGCCGCACGGTCGATTTTCGCAACACGCTGATCATCATGACCTCCAATCTCGGATCGGAGTTTCTCGTCAACCAGAAAGAGGGCGAAGAAACGGATGCGGTGCGCGATGAGGTGATGGCAGTGGTGCGCCACCATTTCCGGCCGGAATTTCTCAACCGGGTGGACGAGATCATCCTGTTCCACCGTCTGCGGCGGGAGCATATGGGCGCGATCGTCGATATCCAGATGGCCCGCCTCGGCAAGCTGCTGGCCGAGCGCAAGATCAGCCTCGACCTTGATGAAGCAGCAAGAGCCTGGCTGGCTGAAGCCGGCTACGATCCGGCCTATGGCGCGCGCCCGCTCAAGCGGGTGATCCAGAAAGCGCTGCAGGATCCGCTGGCGGCGCAGCTGCTTGCCGGGGCGGTGCGTGATGGCGAGACGGTGCCCATCCGCGTCGGCGCGGGGGGGCTGATGGTCGGGTCGGAGCCGGCAGCACCGGCGCGTCGACCGAAGAATGCGGCGCTCAATTGACCATGGTTCGATTGGCCCGTGTTCCTGCCTGGTCAGGAGCACGGGCAACGGCTGCCTGATCCCGGCCTCGTGGAGATCCTTCCGGAAGAGTGTGCGGCAGGCTCGTCAGGTGCGCCAGGGCTGGCCCTTCAGCGTGCTGGCGATGAGCAATCCGCCGATGGCGGAGGCAACCGCGACATAGGCAATGGTCAGCGGGGCATGCTGTGGCAGCGGCCCGGCCAGGGCATGAAAGGCGATCAGGCCAAGCCAAAGGCTGACGAACATCACCACCGGATTGCCAAGCATGCCAAAGCTGATCTCGCGGGCGATGAAATGGGCCAGCCAGCCGCAGCTGGTGCAGAACACCGCCAGGGCAAAGCCGATCACGATGAGGCTTTGCGGCGACAGAAGATCAATGCCCATGCTCTTGATGAGGGACCCAGCCATCTGAACCTCCAACTTTAGAGCATGTCGCGATTAAGTGGATACCGGTTAATCGCAGAAGACATGCTCTAACTTATTGATACCGATCACGTTATCCGCATCTTGATGATTCCATCAAAATGCGGCGTGATCTAGCCTGCACATCCGCAGGGTAGGGGCGCGGTTGCAAGGCCTATGCCAGGGTCGAGCGACGGGAAAATGTGCCGGCCCGGCACGAGGAAGGGCTGTCTGTTTCGGCTTGGCACGCGGAGCGGTCTCGTTTACGACGGGCCTCCATCCTGAGAGGGCGCCCCCGGTGCTAGAACGCGTCGCTCCGGCCTTGTTCGTATTGATCTGGTCGACGGGCTGGATCGTTGCCAAATACGCGGCCGTTGCCGGAGCAGATCCACTCACCTTTCTCGTGGTCCGCTATGCGATTGCCGCCATCGTCATCGGCCTGTTCGCGTTTGCTGTGGGAGCAGATTGGCCACGCCGTCGACTGGACTGGGTGCATGGGCTGGTTTCCGGCATTCTCCTTCATGCGATCTATCTTGGTGGCGTCTGGTGGGCCATCGGCACCGGGCTGCCGGCAGGTCTGTCGGCACTGATTGCCGCGCTGCAACCGCTGCTGACCATCATGATTGCGCGGTTTGTGCTGGATGAGCGGGTGAGTCTGGCCAATCTCGCCGGCGTGGTGATCGGGCTTGTCGGGGTTGGCATCGTCCTGGCGCCGCGGGTGTCCAGTGTCACATCCGAGACGGTTGCCGCGATGTCGGGCCCCATCCTGGTCAATATCGTGTCGATGGTGGCGGTCACGATCGGCACCTTCTACCAGAAGCGGTTTGTTGCGGCAGGAGATCTGCGCAGCCTGACGGCGGTGCAGTATCTCGGCGCGCTCATGGTGACGCTGCCGGTCGCCCTCTATCTGGAGCCGCTCAACCTGCCTTTCACACGCGAGGTCCTCTATGGGCTGGTTTGGTCCGTGCTGGTGTTGTCGATCGGGGCGATTTCGCTGATGCTGATGATGATCCGGCGAGGGGCGGTGTCGAAAGTGGCCTCGCTGATCTATCTCATTCCGCCGACAGCCGCCGTGCAGGCCTGGGCCATGTTCGGCGAAACGCTGGCAACGGGCCAGATTGCCGGCATGGTGGTGACGGCAATCGGTGTCTATCTTGCCACGCGACCGTGAAAGGCAAGTCCATGACCGAACCCTCCCTGCGTCTGCCCGATGATCCCGAGCCGGGCTTTCCGCCGCCGAAGCAGCCTGGCAGCCGCGAGCCGGCCGGCTCCTTTGCCAGTCTGATCAAGCTTGGGCTGTCGCTGGTGATTGTGGTGGCGGTGTCCTGGCTCGGGCAGCTTGGCACGATGCGGGGGCTGGTTGACTGGTATCCGGGTCTGGCCAAACCGTCCTTCACGCCACCCAACATCGTCTTTCCGATCGTCTGGACCGGCCTATACGGGCTGATGGCCTTCAGCCTCTGGCGGCTGCTGCGATGGCCAGCGGCAACACCAGGGCGTGATAAGGCGCTAGCCGTCCTTGCGGTGCAGCTTGGGCTCAATGTGTTATGGTCCTGGGCGTTCTTTGCCGCCCGCAACCCGCTCGCGGGCCTGTTCGTCATCCTGGCGCTTGAACTAACCATCCTGTGGATGATCGTCGTGATCGCCGCAGTCGATCGGACGGCGGCGCAGGCGCAGATTCCCTATGCCGCGTGGGTGGGATTTGCGAGTTTGCTCAACGCTGCAATCTGGTGGTTGAACTGACCAGTTGGCGCGGATAGGACTGATCGACATGTCCAACCGGACAATCAGTCACGGGTCCATGGGGGATGCAATGAAGGTGATCGACTCCCATACCGCAGGTGAGCCGACACGCCTGATCGTTGCGGGCGGACCTGATCTTGGACGCGGCACCATGGCCGAGCGCAGGGCACGTTTCCAGCGTGACTTCGATCACATCCGCTCTTTCGTCGTCAACGAGCCGCGCGGTTATGATGCTCTGGTCGGAGGGCTCATCTGCGAACCGGTCGATCCGACCGCTGCGGCGGGCATCATCTTTTTCAACAATGTCGGCATGATCGGCATGTGCGGTCATGGCACCATCGGGCTGGCGGTGACGCTGGCCCATCTCGGTCGTATCGGGCCGGGCCGCCACCGGATTGAAACCCCGGTTGGCGAGGTGGCGTTTGAGCTGATTGACGCTCATCAGGTGCGCATCACCAATGTGGCAAGCTACCGGCATGCCAAGGGCATTGCTGTCAAGGTCCCGGGGCTTGGCCGCGTTGTCGGCGATGTTGCCTGGGGCGGCAACTGGTTCTTCCTCACCGAGACCGTTCCCTGCCCGATCAAAGCGGCTCATCTCGGCGAATTGACGGCAGCCGCCACCGCCATCCAGCAGGCGCTTGATGCGCAGGGCATTCGTGGTGCTGATGGCGGGCGCATCGATCATGTCGAGATGTTCGGTCCGCCCGGCGCCCCCGGCGCCCATTCCCGCTCGTTCGTGCTGTGTCCGGGCGGAGCCTATGACCGCTCGCCCTGCGGCACCGGCACCAGCGCCAAGCTCGCCTGCCTTGCCGCCGATGACAAACTCGCGCCGGGCACGACATGGGTGCAGGAAAGTGTGATCGGTTCGCGCTTCGAGGCGAGTTACCAGCCTGGCAGCGGAGGCACCATCATTCCCTCCATCACCGGACGCGCCTATATCACTGGCGAGGCCATTCTGCTGCGCGATCCGGCCGATCCTTTCGGTGACGGGATCCGATTCTGAGGCCGACCTGGCACAGGGCAGGGACGTCAGATCACGCCCTCGTTTCGGTTGAATCACCGAAACGTGAGACAACGTGATCGTTATCAAGTGTTTAGAGCATGCTTTAAGCGAAAAACCGCCTACACTTTTTCGCAGCATGCTCTAGCTCTCACCCCTGCCGGCGCGGTGTGGTCACGATGAGACCATCCAGTTCTGCGGTCACGCGGATCTGACAGGAAAGGCGCGATGTCTTTCTGACCGACGAGACGGTATCGAGCATGTCCTCCTCCTCATCGGTGCGAGGCGGCAGCCGGTCAATCCAGTCCTCATCGACAAAGACATGGCAGGTCGCACAGCGGCAGGCGCCGCCGCATTCGGCATCAATGCCGGGAATGGCGTGACGCAACGCTGTTTCCATCAGCGTCTCGCCGCTCCTGCCCTTGACGGTCTGATACGTCGCATCGGCGGCGACAAAGGTTATTTCCGGCATGTCATCCTGCCCACTGGCACTTTAGGCAGCATGCTCTGGAGCATGCTGCGATTAGGTGGAGTCGGTTAATCGCCAGAAGCATGCTCTAAGCCATTGATGGCGATCACGTTGTCCGTGTTTTGATGCATCAATCAAAACCATGCGTGCTCTAGGAGATCGCGAGGCGCAGGTAAATCGGCAAAAAGACGCGCGGCCGGCTGGCTGTCATGTCACTTGCCCGTGTCCGGTGCGCAAGGTTCTGCCATTGATCCTGCGCATTGCATTCAGGAGTCTGGCAGCGATGATGGGACAGGGCGACGGTCCAATTCGACCGGTTGATGCCTTAGGGGGGGCGCATGCGTTTGCTCGATCTTCTGGCCAAGCTTGGCATCCTGCGCTGGGGTTGGAAAGCGGGCGTCTATCGGTCCGGGCGGGATCGGCCTGTCGAGTTCCTGTTGGACGATGTTTACAATGCCAAGCGCGACCTGACGACCAAGGAAGATCTGAAGGACATGGCGCGGATGGTTGGGTTGAGCCCAAAGCAGGAGGCTGCGAGCCCCGGCGAGGCGCGCCGTTGCCCGGTCTGCGCCAGGGATGTCTCATTAGCGGCGCGGTTCTGCCCCGGCTGCGGCCAACAGATGCCGAACACGCATCAAAAGAACTGACCTTGCGACCAGACGCGGAGACTGTGGGAGCAATCAGGCGGATCTACGAGCGGTTATAGTCATCCTCGTAGCGGACAATATCATCCTCGCCGAGGTAGCTGCCCGACTGCACCTCGATCAGTTCAAGCGGAATCTGGCCAGGGTTTTCCATGCGGTGCACGGCGCCCAGCGGGATATAGATCGACTGGTTTTCACCAAGCAGATGAACCTTGTCGTCCACCGTCACGCGCGCAGTTCCTGTCACCACCACCCAATGTTCGGCCCGGTGGAAATGACTTTGCAGCGAGAGCTTTGCCCCGGGCGCCACGGTAATCCGCTTGACCTGATAGCGTGCGCCGCGATCAATCTGTTCGTAATGGCCCCAGGGGCGGTAGTTCTTGAGATGCTCGACAGCCTCGCGACGCCCGGCACTTGAGAGGCGACCGACCAGCTTCTTGACATCCTCGGCATTGGATCTGTCGGTCACCAGAATGGCATCGCGCGTGGCGACCACGACGACATTGTCGAGCCCGACAACCGAAGTGAGGGTGTCAGGCGAATAGATGTAGCAATTGCGGGCATTTTCGAACATGGCATCGCCGTGGGCGGAATTGCCGGCCGCATCCTTCTCGGCCATGTCGGCAACCGCAGCCCAGGAGCCGATATCCGACCAGCGGAAATCGGACGGCACCACCGCGCTGAGGGCGGTTTTTTCCATCACCGCGTAATCGACCGATGTCGCCCTGGCGCGGGTGAAGGCCGGCTCCGACAGCCGGAGGAAATCAAGGTCGCGGCTGGCTGCAGCGACGGATTCGACAACCGGATCATGAATATCGGGCGCCAGGGCCTTCAACTCGTCGAGAAACACCTGGGCCCTGAACAGGAAATTGCCGGAATTCCACAGATAGCCTTCCTTCTGATAACGTTCGGCGGTTGCCAGATCGGGCTTTTCGACAAAGGCGGCGATGGCATGGATGCCGGGCACGGGCAGGGCCGGTCCGGGCCGGATGTATCCGTAGCCGGTGGCCGGGAACGTCGGCTGGATCCCGAAGGTGACAATGCGGCCGAGCAGAGCACCGGCCAGGCCGCGCGCGACATGGGCCTGAAATGCAGCCTGATCCGGCACGTCATGGTCGGCAGACAGCACCAGAACCACAGCCTCGGGATCGCGCGAGACCGCCACTGCCGCCGCTGCCGCAATCGCGGCACAGGAGTCGCGCCGCGCCGGTTCCAGCACGATGTCCGCCGCGATGCCCAGCGCCTGCGCCTGATCGGCGACGAGGAAACGGTAGGCATTGCCTGACAGCACAATCGGCCGGCCATAGCCGGCGCCGGCGACACGGGCGAGGGTGTCCTGAAACAGCGATCGCCTCGAGTTCAAGGTAAGGAACTGCTTGGGGTAGCTGTCGCGCGAGGCGGGCCACAACCGGGTCCCGGCTCCGCCGCAGAGGATGACCGGAACAATCTGCTTTGTCATCGATGCCCTCGTCGTTGGTGCGCATCAGGCAGATGCCGCACCTGTCTCAGATCGACTGGTTGTAGGCACCAACTTCTTGATTTTGCCGTAACACGGAATCGACAGCGGCAAACATGGCGCGCATCCGCGCTTCCGAGACCGGGCTTTCAACCACAACGACAAGCTCTGGCTTGTTGGACGAGGCGCGCACCAGGCCCCAGGTGCCATCCTCGGTGCCGATGCGGATGCCATTGACCAGATTGATGTCGGTGATGCGTGCGCCGGCAATGGTCTCGCCCGCTGCCTGCATTGCTTTCACCCGGGCGATCACCCGATCCACAACCTGATACTTGATCTCGTCGTCGCAATGCGGCGACATCGTCGGCGTGCCCCAGGTCTTCGGCAAATCGGCGTAAAGCTCGGCCATCGAGCGATCCGGATTGCGGTCGAGCATGTCAACCACTGCAATGGCAGTGACGAGCCCGTCGTCATAGCCCCGGCCGATCGGCGCATTGAAGAAGAAATGACCGGATTTCTCGAATCCTGCCAGCGCCTTCAGGTCGCGCACCCGGCGCTTGATGTAGGAATGGCCGGTCTTGAAATAGTCGGTGCGGGCGCCCATCGCCTGCAGGCGCGGGTCGGAATGATAGAGTCCGGTCGATTTGACATCGACAACAAATTGCGACGGACCATGAACCGCCGAAAGGTCGCGCGCCAGCATCACACCGATCTTGTCAGCAAAAATCTCGTTGCCCGTGTTGTCCACCACGCCACAGCGGTCGCCGTCGCCATCAAAGCCAAGGCCGACATCGGCGCCATGCGTGCGCACCGCCTCGGCGATGGCATGCAGCATGTGCATATCCTCGGGGTTGGGGTTGTAGCGCGGAAAGGAATGGTCGAGCGTGCAATCGAGCGGGATCACCTCGCAGCCGATCCGCTCAAGGATTTGCGGGGCGAAGGCACCGGCGGTGCCGTTGCCGCAGGCGGCGATCACCTTGAGCTTGCGACGAAGCTTCGGCCGCTCGGTCAGGTCACCGATATAGCGTTCGGCAAAGTTCTGATGAAAGACATAGGAACCGCCGCCCGACAGGTGGAAATGTCCGCCCAGCACGATATCGCGCAATTCGGCCATTTCTTCAGGCCCGAAGGTGACCGGGCGTTCGATGCCCATCTTCACCCCGGTCCAGCCATTGTCGTTATGAGAGGCGGTGACCATGGCGACGCAGGCCACATCAAGGGCGAATTGGGCGAAATAGGCCATCGGCGAAAGCGCCAGCCCGATATCATGCACACGCATGCCCGAGGCCATCAACCCGGCGATCAGCGCCGTCTTGATCGACCCCGAATAGGAGCGAAAATCATGGCCGGTGACGATCTCCATCGCCACGCCGCGTCGCCGCGCCAGAGTGCCGATTCCAAGCCCCACAGCCTGAACACCCATCAGGTTGAGTTCAGGCGCCTTGGGCGATCCCTGATGCCCGAACCACCAGCGCGCGTCATATTCGCGAAAGCCTGTTGGCTTGACCAGCGGCAGGCTTTCGAAAGCTGCCGTATTGGGGACAAGGGCTGAGGATGGCTTGGGAAAAGACACTCAGGTTCTCGCTCGCAGGTCGTGGTTGCATTGCAGTTCACACAAGAGCCAGCCTATAGTGATTCAGCAGGGAAAAACCAGCCTCCGGCACCGAAGCATCCGGGTTTCATCGGCCTTTTGGCGGTGCCGGCGCGAGCAACCCGGTTCCCCGCCTGCGGAGATACAGTCCGGTGCAGAGCGAACGGCTCGACAGATTGACCATCGCCCGGATTGTGCAGGGCATGCATGATGACCCCTTCGCGGTGCTGGGGCCGCATCGGCATGGCCGTGGCACGGTGCAGCGGGCCTTCACCCCCGGCGCTGAAACATTGCGGGCGACCACCCTGTCCGGCGAAGACCTCGGCGTTCTCGAACGCCACCATGCGGACGGCTTTTTCGAGGGGCGCATTGCCAGCCCGGGCAAGGACCAGCCGGTGCGGCTGGTGGCAACCGGAGCCGCCGGCGAATGGGCATTTGTCGATCCCTACAGTTTCGGGCCGATCCTCGGCCCGCTCGATGATTATTACGCCGCCGAGGGGACGCATCTGAGGCTGTTCGACCGGCTTGGCGCCCATGTGCTGATGCACCAGGGGGTGACGGGCACGCATTTTGCCGTCTGGGCGCCCAATGCGCGGCGGGTCTCGGTCGTCGGCGACTTCAACCTGTGGGACGGGCGGCGCCATCTGATGCGGCGGCGCATCGCTTCCGGATTATGGGAAATCTTCCTGCCGGATGTTGCCGCCGGCGCGCCCTACAAGTTCGAAATCATCGGTGCGGATGGACATTTGCGGCTCAAGAGCGATCCTTACGCCTTTGCCGGCGAGAAGCGGCCCGCCAATGCATCGATCATCACCGCTCCGCAGCCTTTCACCTGGACCGATCAGGAGTATCGTGCCCGCCGCGAAGGCCTCGATCAACGGCGCGTGCCGGTGTCGGTCTACGAAGTGCATGCGGGATCGTGGCGGCGGGGGGAGGATGGTGGCTTTCCCAGCTATGACATGCTGGCGGATACACTGATCCCCTATGTCTCCGACATGGGGTTCACGCATATCGAGTTTCTGCCCTTGTCCGAGCATCCGCTCGATGCGTCATGGGGCTATCAGCCGACGGGGTTGTTCGCGCCGACCGCACGGTTCGGCCCGCCCGAGGCATTCGCCAGGTTTGTCGACCGGGCGCATGCCGCCGGCCTCGGCGTCATCCTCGACTGGGTGCCGGCGCATTTCCCGACCGATGCGCACGGGCTTGGCTGGTTCGACGGCACGGCTCTCTATGAACATGCCGACCCCAGACAGGGGTTCCACCCGGACTGGAATACCGCCATCTACAATTTCGGCCGCAAGGAGGTCGCCAGCTTTCTGATCAACAATGCGCTGTTCTGGCTGGAACGCTACCACATCGACGGGCTGAGGGTCGATGCGGTCGCCTCGATGCTCTACCTCGATTATTCGCGCAAGGCCGGAGAATGGATCCCCAACCGCGAGGGCGGGCGCGAGAATCTCGAGGCGATTGCTTTCCTCAGGCAACTCAACACCATCGTCCATGCCCAGCATCCCGGTGTGCTGATGATCGCTGAGGAATCCACCTCATTCTCCGGCGTATCGCAGCCGGTGCATCTGGGCGGCCTCGGCTTCGGCTTCAAATGGAACATGGGGTTCATGCATGACACGCTCGCCTATCTGAAGCGTGATCCGCTGCATCGCAAACACCACCACAGTGATCTGACCTTCGGCCTCATCTACGCTTTCAGCGAGAATTTCGTGTTGCCGCTGAGCCATGACGAGGTGGTGCATGGCAAAGCCTCGCTGCTGCACAAGATGGCCGGTGACGACTGGCAGAAATTTGCCCATCTCAGAGCCTATTACGGCTTCATGTGGGGCTATCCGGGCAAGAAGCTGCTGTTCATGGGGCAGGAATTCGGCCAGCGGCGCGAATGGAGCGAGGAACGCGGTCTCGACTGGGAGCTGATGCAGCACGCCCCGCATGACGGCTTGCGCGCGCTGGTGCGTGATCTCAATCGGCTTTATTCCGCCACGCCGGCGTTGCACGCGCGCGACTGCGAGCCGGAGGGGTTCGAATGGCTGGTGGTCGATGATGCCGCCCGCTCGGTCACCGCCTGGTTGCGGCGCGACGGAACCGGCGGCATGGTCGCGGTAATCAGCAATTTTACCCCGGTGCCGCGCGACGGATATGTGCTGGCGCTGCCGAAGGCCGGGCGGTGGATCGAGCGCATCAATACCGATGCAGCGCTGTATGGCGGATCCGGCCTCGGCAATCTCGGCGCGGTCAAGGCCGTTGCAAAACCGCTGCATGGCCGCCCGGCGCAGGCGCGCGTGACGCTGCCGCCGCTCTCGACAATCATTCTTGAACTCGAAACCAGCAGTTGACCTGCATAGGCTCAAACTGGTCATATTCTGTTCAAGTTTAACAGTGCATTTGCGCGGCCGGCACGGAGGGCCATTACCCATGTTCGATTCCAAGAAGATTCTCGATGCCCTGCTTCAGGGCGCCATGCAGCCGCAGGGCGCGCAACAGGCCGGCGCCGGCGGGCTGGGCGATCTGCTCGGGCAG
>DAOMXG010000001.1:0-58023 GCA_035436995.1 Beijerinckiaceae bacterium | reverse complement strand
GCGCCCACAAGAGCGTCGATCACACGTTCCTCGGCCGCCAGTTCCGCCTTGGCCCGCACATCCTTGCGCCTGGCCTCGCGCACCAGCGAGATCGCCACTTCGACCAGATCCCGGATGATCTGCTCGACGTCGCGGCCGACATAACCAACCTCGGTGAACTTGGTTGCCTCGACTTTCAGGAACGGGGCGCCGGCCAGCCGGGCAAGGCGACGGGCAATCTCCGTCTTGCCACAGCCGGTAGGCCCGATCATCAGGATATTCTTGGGCAGAACCTCCTCGCGCATCGGACCGCTCAATTGCTGGCGGCGCCAGCGATTGCGCAAGGCAATGGCCACTGCCCGCTTGGCCGGTGACTGGCCGATGATGTGACGGTCAAGTTCGGAAACGATCTCGCGGGGAGAAAAATCAGTCATCGGGCAGGGGCTCAGAGCTTTTCAACGACAAGTTCGCGATTGGTATAGACGCAGATATCGGCAGCAATCGCCATGGCACGGCGCACGATCGTCTCCGCATCGTGATCGGTTGCCATCAAGGCACGGGCAGCCGCCAGAGCATACATGCCGCCTGATCCGATCCCCATCACCCCGCCTTCCGGCTCAAGCACGTCGCCTGTGCCCGACAGCACCAGGCCCGCCTCGCGATCAGCCACCAGCATCATGGCCTCCAGACGGCGCAGATACCGGTCCGTCCGCCAGTCCTTGGCCAATTCGACGCAGGCGCGGGTGAGCTGTCCCGGATATTGCTCGAGTTTGGCCTCCAGCCGCTCGAACAGGGTGAAGGCATCGGCGGTCGCTCCGGCAAAGCCGCCAATCACCTGCCCCTTGCCAAGTCGACGCACCTTTCGCGCATTGCCCTTGATGATGGTGGCGCCAAGCGACACCTGCCCGTCACCGCCGATGACGGTTTCGCCGTTCTTGCGCACCATCAGGATGGTGGTTGCGTGCCAGCCGGGCTGGCCGTGATCATGAGCCTGCATCGAACCCTCGTCGCCTACCCCTGCATATAGAGCAGGTTGTCTTTAGACGGAATCAATTCTGCTTCTCGGGCGGTGCGGCGATCCAGGCGGAGGCTGGCGAAGAGCGTATCTTTGGATACGGTCGAGCCGGCGTCCAAATTGGGCGCCCACCGCCCGGAAACCCGAAGGGCGGGAGGAATCTGGCCGAAATTTCCGACCCCCCCTCGACCATACCGATGTATGCACTTCGGGTCTTTCCCGGCCCTTCGGCCAAATTTCTCACCGCGGAATGGTTCCGTCTAAAGACAACCTGCTCGAGACCTCGCACGCACCATTTTGAACCCCACAGCCTGCGGGCTCTGGCCGACGGCCCGAAGACGGCCTCCTCCGGAAGCGGAAAAAGCCGAATTCCCTTTTGTCGCATCATGTTCTAAAGCGCATGGTCCATTCCTGCTCGAAGGCACCGAACCATGCGCAAGGCCAGCCTCCGCCGCACGACCGGCGAAACCGATATCGATGTTGCGATCAATCTCGACGGCTCCGGCCGCAGCGAGATCACCACCGGCGTGGGCTTTCTCGATCATATGCTCACATTGCTCGGCCGGCATGCCCTGTTTGATCTGACCGTTTCGGCGCAGGGCGATACCCACATCGATGATCACCATACGGTGGAGGATATCGGCATCACGCTCGGCAAGGCCTTCGCCCAGGCGCTTGGCGACAAGAAGGGCATCACCCGCTATGCCGATGTGCACATGCCGATGGACGAGACCCTGACGCGTGTGGCGCTCGACATTTCCGGGCGGCCGTTCCTGGTGTTCCGCACCGAGTTCAACGCGCCCAAGATCGGCAGTTTTGATTGCGAATTGGTCCGCGAATGGTTCCAGGCCTTCGCCATCAACGCCGGCGTGACCCTGCATGTCGAGACGCTTTATGGCAGCAACAACCACCATATTGCGGAAAGCTGCTTCAAGGGCCTGGCCAGGGCACTGCGCGCGGCGGTCGAGCTTGATCCTCGCGCCCGCGACCTCGTGCCTTCGACCAAGGGGACTTTGTCGGTCTGATGCAGAGCTTCACGGTTCACCTGGCTGACACCGCGGCGAGCGAGAACGCACTTGAAGGCGCGGAGTTCGTCAGCGAGCGGTTTTCAATGCCGGCCTTGGTTTTTGGCGCCTTTTGGCTGGCATTCAACCGGTTGTGGCTGGCGCTGGCGGGCGTCCTCGTCGTGCTGGCGCTGCTGGCCGGGATCGGCCATGCGCTTTCCGTGCCGGGACCGGTGCAATCGGCTATGAGCCTTCTGGTTCATGCCCTGATCGGGCTCGAAGCGGGCGCCTTGCGCCGCTGGACTCTCGAGCGCAATGGCAAACCAACCGTGGCCGTGGTGGCGGCGCGAACGCTCGAGGAAGCAGAAGTGCGGTTTTTCTCGAACTACCGGCCGATGCAAGCCGCGCCAAGTGCCGCGATGCCAAGTCCCACGATGCCATACCCGGCGGCCGGCTCCTCGGTGCTTGGTATCTTCCCAGCTCCCGGGGGCCGGCTGTGAAGGTTGCACTGATCGATTACGGCGCGGGCAACCTGCATTCCGCCCATCGCGGGCTGGAGCGGGCCCTGGCCGACATTGGCCGGACCGGCGAGGTGATCGTGACGGCCGATCCGGATGTGGTGGCAAGCGCCGACCGCATCGTCCTTCCGGGCGATGGGGCATTCCGCGACTGCCGGGGTCAGCTCGCTGCAGTTTCCGGGCTGGACCAGGCACTCGACCATGCGGTCCGTGGCAAGGGCCGACCGTTTTTCGGCATCTGCGTCGGCATGCAGCTGCTTGCCGATATCGGCGAGGAGCATGGCGAGACAGCCGGGCTCGGCTGGCTTGGCGGCCATGTCAAACATCTGGAGCCTGACGGCGCGGGCTTCAAGGTGCCGCATATGGGCTGGAACACGCTGCGTCCGCTGCGCAAACATCCGCTGATCGACGGGGTCCGGTTGGGGCCCGACGGATTGCATGCCTATTTCCTCCATACCTACCATCTGGTTGCCGCCGACAGCAGCGATATGCTTGCCGTCGCCGATTATGGCGGGCAGGTCACCGCGATGGTGGCGCGAGGGCCGATCGCCGGCAGCCAGTTTCATCCCGAGAAGAGCCAGACGCTCGGCCGGGCCATTTTCGCCAATTTCCTGATGTGGGCGCCGTGATCCTCTATCCCGCCATCGACCTCAAGAACGGCCAGTGCGTGCGCCTGCGGCAGGGCGACATGGATCTGGCGACCGTCTTCAATGACGATCCTGGAGCACAGGCACGCAATTTCGAGGCCCAGGGGTTTGAGGCGCTCCATATCGTCGATCTCGACGGCGCCTTTGCCGGCCGGCCGATGAATGCGGCGGCGGTGGATGCGGTGCTTGCTGCAATCCGCATGCCGGTGCAGCTCGGCGGCGGTATCCGCGATCTCAAAACGGTCGCCGCCTGGCTCGACAAGGGCGTGGCGCGCGTCATCATCGGAACGGCGGCGGTTCGCGACCCTGGTTTTGTCAGGGCGGCGGCGGTGGCGTTTCCGGGGCAGATTGCGGTCGGAATCGACGCGCGCGATGGTTTTGTTGCGGTCGAGGGTTGGGCAGAAACCTCGTCCCTGTCGGCTGTCGATCTCGGCCGGCGCTTCGAAGATGCTGGCGTGGCTGCAATCATCTATACCGATATTGCGCGGGACGGCATGCTCTCCGGCGTCAACTGGGAGGCAACCATCGCACTGGCTGAAGCGGTGGCGATCCCGGTGATCGCCTCGGGCGGGCTCGCCTCGATGGATGACATCCGGCGGCTGGTCGCGCCGGAAAGTGCGCAGCTTGCCGGTGCGATTACCGGTCGCGCGCTCTACGATGGGCGACTCGATCCGACCGAGGCCTTGCGGCTGGTCAAGGCGGCGAGGGCGGCATGACGCTCAAGGTTCGGGTAATCCCCTGTCTCGATGTGCGCGACGGCCGTGTGGTCAAGGGCGTCAATTTCGTCGATCTTGCCGATGTCGGCGATCCGGTCGAAGCCGCGCGCGCCTATGACGCTGCCGGCGCAGACGAATTGTGCTTTCTCGACATCACCGCCAGTCACGAGCGACGCGGCACCTTGCTTGATATCGTGCAGAGGACGGCGGAAAACTGCTTCATGCCGCTGACGGTCGGCGGAGGTGTAAGGACGGCCGAGGATGTGCGCGCGCTGATGCTGGCGGGAGCCGACAAGGTGTCGATCAATACCGCTGCTGTGCGCGACCCTACCATCGTTGCCCGGGCGTCCGAACGGTTCGGTGCCCAGGCGATCGTGGTCGCCATCGATGCCAAACAGGTCTCGGGCCCCGGAGAGACGCCGCGCTGGGAAATCTTTACCCATGGCGGTCGCACCCCCACAGGGATTGACGCGGTCGCCTTCGCGACATTGGTTGCCGGCTACGGAGCAGGGGAAATCCTGCTGACATCGATGGACCGCGACGGCACCAAGAACGGCTTTGATACCGTACTGACGCGCACCATTGCCGATGCTGTCACCATTCCGGTCATTGCCTCGGGCGGCGTGGGCACGCTTGATCATCTGGTCGATGGCGTGCGGCAGGGAGGCGCCAGCGCTGTTCTCGCCGCCTCCATCTTCCACTACGGCACCTTCACCATCCGTCAGGCCAAGAGCCACATGGCCGCCGCCGGCCTGCCGATGCGGATGGATTGAGCCTGCCTTCGCCGCAACCCAGGAGACTAGCCGATGCCGTTCACGCTGTCCGACCTTGAGACCATCATTGCGCGACGGGCTTCCGCCTCGCCGGAGGAAAGCTGGACGGCACGGCTGAACGCGGCCGGCCCTGCCCGCATTGCCAAGAAGTTCGGCGAGGAAGCCATCGAGGCGGTGATTGCCGGCGCTCAGGGGGATCGCGGCGCATTGATCAGCGAAAGCGCCGATGTGCTGTATCACCTGATGGTCCTGCTGCACAGCCGCGGTATTTCTGCTAAGGATGTGCTCGAGGAACTGGAACGGCGGACGGCGCAGTCGGGGCTGGCTGAAAAGGCTGGCCGGTCGCGCTGAGTCCTAATCCGAGGGGACTGCCGATGGACGCAAGGGTCTCGCCGCTCGGTTCTGCGGTCGATCTTTCCCCATATCGCGTGTTCAACCGCGAGGTCTGGGCCAATCTGCGTGCTGATACGCCGCTGACGCTGACCAGCAGTGATCTGAAGAAGTTGCAGTCGCTCAATGATCCGGTCTCGCTCGACGATGTGATCGAGATCTATCTGCCGCTGTCGCGCCTTCTGTCGCTCTATGTTGCGGCAACGCAGGGGCTCTACAAGGCTACCCAGCGCTTCCTGATGGCCGAGGAAGGCGGCAAGGTGCCCTATATCATTGCTGTTGCAGGTTCCGTTTCGGCGGGCAAATCGACGACTGCCCGGTTGCTCAAGGCGCTGTTGTCACGCTGGGCGAACACGCCCAAGGTGGAATTGATCACCACCGATGGCTTTCTTCTGCCCAATGCCGAGCTGCAACGCCTCGGCCTGATGGAACGCAAGGGCTTTCCCGAAAGCTACGACGCCGGGGCGATCCTGAAATTCCTGGCCAGGGTCAAGGCCGGCGAGCGCAACGTCGAGGCGCCGGTCTATTCACACCTTGTCTACGACGTGCTTCCCGATGAGGTGGCGGTGATCGATCGTCCCGATATCCTCATCTTCGAAGGCATCAATGTGCTGCAGGGGCCGCGGAAGGTGAAGGACGGCAAGCCTATTCCGTTCATCTCGGACTTTTTCGATTTCACCGTCTATATCGATGCCGACGAGAGTGACCTGCACCGCTGGTACGTGCAGCGCTTCATGAAGCTGCGCGAAACCGCGTTCCGCGATCCGAAGTCGTTCTTTCGCCGTTATGCGGAATTGTCCGAGGACGAGGCGTTCAGGACGGCAAACGGATTGTGGGAGCGCATCAATCTGGTCAATCTGCGCGAAAACATCGTGCCGACCCGGCCGCGCGCCTCGCTGATCATGCGCAAGGGCGCCGATCACCGGATCGAGGAAGTCGCGCTGCGCAAACTGTGACCGGCTCCGGCCCCTGCGCTCAGATCAGCCCATTGTCGATGGCGAGCTGACGCAGAGAGACCTGCGGCCGTGCGCCGAGAGTCTGGATGACGTGACTGGCCGCCAGGGCACCCAGGCGAAGACAGGCTTCCGGCTTGTAGCCGGCTGTCGATCCAAAGAGGAAGCCTGCGGCGAACAGATCGCCCGCACCGGTGGTATCGACAAGATTGTCGATCGGACAGGCGGCAACCTCGGCCGTTTCCGAACCTGCAACCGCAAGCGCTCCCTTTGCCGACCGGGTCACCACTGCGCGCCGGGCCTGCGCCCTGACGGCTGACAAGGCCGTATTGAAATCAGCTGTCTGGTAGAGCGATTTCAGTTCGTGCTCATTGGCAAACAGAAGATCGACGGTGCCGGAACGGATCAGGTCGAGAAATTCGTCGCGGTAGCGATCGACGCAGAATGAATCGGACAGGGTCAGCGCCACGTCGCGGCCGACGGAGTGGGCGATTGCCGCGGCCTTGCGAAAAGCCGCCTTGGCCGCCGGCGGATCCCACAGATAGCCTTCGAGATAGGTAATCGAAGCCGCCTTGACCGTGGCTTGGTCGATGTCGGCCTCGGTAAGATTCTGGCAGGCACCAAGATAGGTGCACATGGTGCGCTCGCCATCCGGCGTCACCAGAATGAAGCTGCGCGCAGTAGGCGGCCCGTCTTCGGCGCGTTGCGTGTCGAAGCTGACGCCACTGGCTCTGATGTCATGGGCAAAGATATCACCGACCGAATCCTGCCGGATCTTGCCGATATAGGCTGCCCGACCGCCAAGGGAACCGGCACCAACCGCCGTATTCGCCGCCGATCCGCCGGATACGATGGTGGCGGGCCCCATCGCCGCATAGAGTGTTTCGGCCAGATGCGCGTCAATCAACGTCATCGAGCCCTTTGCAACGCCAAAGCGGCGCAGAAAGGTCTCTTCGGCATGAGCGATCACATCGACAATCGCATTGCCGATGCACAGAAGGTCGTAGCGGGTCTTGATCATGCCGGAGGTCCTGATTTATGTCCGGCTCCCCTGAACGAAGCTTGGCAGCAGGTCAAGCCGGCGGGCGCGATTTGCGGATGCGGACATAGAGCGCACCCGAGCCGCCATGGCTGCGGCCGGCAGGTTCAAACCCGATGATCTGGCGGCGGATGGCTGGATCGGTCAGCCAATGCGGAACCAACCGGTTGAGCACGCCGCGCCCTTCCAGGGACATGCCTTCCGTGCTGCCTTTGCCGGTAATGACCAGCACCAGTGAGCGGTGTTCGCGATGGGCGCGGTGGATGAAGTCGATCAGGGCGCCATGGGCCTCGGCCTGTCGCATGCCGTGCAGATCGATTACCCCGTCGATGTCCTTGCGGCCTCTGGTCAAACGTTGTTTCAGGCGCCGGTCGAGCGGCTGCAGCGGAGGCAGGAAGCGAACGGGCGCCGGCGGGGCAGGTTCGGCAACCGGCGGTGTGACCTTGACCGGTGCCGTCTCGACCAGATCGGCCGGCAGGACGAACGCCGAGCGGCCACGGAACGGCTTGACCGTCTGGGTTACATGGGCCCAGAGCTGCATATCCTCGCGGGTCAGATAGCCACGTCGTGGCGGGTGGCGGCCGGTCATGATCGCGTCCAGAGGACCACAAAATCGAGCGGATGGCGAGTCCAGCCGGCCCGGCGGCCAGCCTCGTTGCCCGAGCCCCAGAAGAAATCGGCGCGCGCCGGGCCGACAATGGCCGAACCGGTATCCTGGGCAATCATCAAACGCCGCTGTCGGTCGAGGGGCGGGGCCAGGGTATCAAGATCGGCTCCGATGAAGATCGGAACCCCATACGGCCAGAGGTTGCGATCCACCGCCAGACTGCGCCCGGCTGTCAAGGCGATTCCGGCGCCGCCAATAGGTCCGCGGGCGGGATCATCGACCTCGGACACTTCGAAGAACACATAGGACCGATTGAGCCGCATGATGCGATCGCCAGCCTCCGGATTGGCGCGCAGCCAGGAAGTCAGGCGCTCCAGCGACATTTCGGCGGGTGCGATTGATCCCTGGGCGATCAGTGCCCGGCCGATCGACGTGTAGGGGTGCCCGTTTCGCCCGGCATAGGTCAGTCGCAGCTGCCGCCCGTCGGCCAGGCGCACCCGGGCCGAACCTTGTACCTGGACGATAAAAACCTCGACCGCGTCCTTCAGATACAGCCGTTCGAGCCCCTGGCCAGCCAAGGCGCCATCGAGAATGGCCGAACGATCCGGAAAAGGTTCAAGCCCCGCTGACGTCCGGCGCGCTGACGTCAGTCCCGGCGGCAGGGCTTCATCAAAATTGCCTGGCTGGAGTGTGACCAGATCGGGTGGGCGGCCCAGAACTGGGGCCTTGAAGTCCTGTCCTGGCGTCATCGCGCCTGCCACTTCCGGCTCAAAATATCCGGTCAGAAGGCTGGCGCCGCCATCCGCGCGAACGCGCCACGGCTGGAATCTTGTCTCGAAAAACTGTCGTGCGGCCGCAGCATCCTGGCTGTCAAGAGCCAAGCCTTCTCGGCAGGCCGCAACAAGCGCGGGCGGAGCAGGTTGCGCCAGCCGCAATTCGGGAGCCGCTTCGACAATGGCACGGCACGACAGGCGGAAGGCCGCGAAGGCGGCGGCATGGTCATCGTCCTGCCAGCCGTCAAGCGCCGAATACGAGACCGACTCGAGCCGAGCGCCGGCAATCACAGGCGGGCCGGACGCCGGCGCAGCGGTCACTGCCAGCCATCCGGCCAAGCCGAACGCAGCGCCGATAAACCGGTCATCGCAGGTCACGCGTCGGACTGGGTGGAGACCAGGCGCCAGTTGGGATCGCGGGCGCCAGCCTCGCGCGAGAACGTCCAGACATCGACGAGATCGACGATCTTTTCGGGATTTCCGTCGATGACGGCCCCCGCAGCGTCGCGGGTTGCCGTGATCATCTTGGAGACAAACCGCACCGTCACCGAAACGGTGCCGCCCTTGAACGAGGCATCGGTGAGATCGGATTTGTCGATGGAGACAAAGGTTGTCTCGACCTTCTCGCCACGCGCCTCGCGTTCGCTGATCGCGGCAGAAAAACCCTCAAAGACGTCTTTTGACAGCAGGTCCTTGAGGGACCGCCGGTCTCCGCGGGCAAATGCCAGAACAATCATCTCATAGGCAGCCCGGGCCCCCATGAGAAACGATTTGGGCTCGAACAGCGGCTCTGCATCCATGACGCGAATCAGATTGGTGCCCAGTTCCGAGGAGGGTTCGGCAATCCCCTTGAGCTTGTCCGCCGGCGCCTCGGCAGCCACTGCGGCAGGGATCGGTGCCGGCGCTGGTGCCGGGCGGGCGGCTGTGGGAAGGGGCACGACATTGCCGCCATCGTCCGGCTTCGGCGGCATTGGCCGTTGAAACGGATCAAAAGGCGGGCGTTCATTGCCCGTGCGCTCTCCCAGCACCGATTTGAGACGGAGAATGACAAAGATCGCCAGCGCGATGAAAACGATGGTGTAGATGTCGAGAAAATCGTTCATCGAATCGTTGCCTCTCAGCATCGGTTCAGGCGGAAACGGTCAACACCGTCCTCGCGAGTCAGGGGTTCCATCCTTATATAGGTGCATCCGTTCAGGCAAACGAGAGATAGGGTTATGCGGATAGTTCGGTGGTCAGGGTCGAAGATCGGCTGGGCCCTTATCCTGTGGTTCGTTGTCGAGGTCGTGCTGTTCTGGCTGGCCACCGGAACGTTCGGTGTGTTGCCGACACTTGCCGCTCTGGCGCTCAAGGGGATTTTGGGCGGCATGCTGCTGTTGGCCCATCTGCGTTCGGTGCTGTCTGGGCTGCCCAAGGCGGTATTGACCCGGGGGCTTGGCGGACTTGGCAGCACGGGATTTGCAGCTCTTGGGGCGTTGCTGATTTTTCTACCCGGTATGCTGACGACCGTCGCCGGGCTCGCCCTGTTCTCGCCCTCGGTGCGCAACTGGGTGATGAACCGTTTCCGTCGCAAACAACACGCGAGCGGAGCAGAGGGCACCATCACGCTCGAACCAAATGAGTGGCGTGAGGTCTCTTCGCGAAGCCGGCGACGCGCACCGGCCGTTCAATCCGGCAAGGTTCTGCCTTGAGGGATGGCGCGGTTCCGTGTAAGCCGATCCCGATCGACAGATTGAGGATTTTTCGATGAGCCAGACTCCCAATGCCGGCCAGACCGAGGACACTGCTCCTCAACTCAATGCGCTTGCCCAGTACATCAAGGACCTGTCATTCGAAAATCCGCGGGCGCCGCGCTCACTCACCAATCAGGACGGGTCGGCCCCCAACATCCAGATCCAGGTCAATGTCAACGCACAGCCAATCGGCGGTGACGATTACGAGGTCGAGCTGAAGCTCGAAGGTTCGGCCGGGACCAAACCGAACCTGCTGTTCTCGTTTGAACTCAACTATGGCGGCGTCTTCCGCCTGCGCAACATTCCGCAGGAACACATTGGCGGAGTGCTGATGGTCGAATGTCCGCGGCTGCTGTTCCCCTTCGCCCGGCAGATCGTTGCCAATGCCGTGCGCGATGGCGGCTTCCCGCCGCTTTACATGGATCCGATCGATTTTCTGGCGCTTTATCAGCAGCGCGTCGCGGAATTGCAGTCGCAGCAGGGCCAGCCGCCGGTCAAGCCATCCTGAGGTCAGGCTTTCGGCGGGCGGTCCTGGTTCGCATCGAGCCCCAGATAGTCGCGCCACAAGGCCTTGCCGCCGAGGCTTTCGACCAGGGCGCGATGAGCGGCGCGTTCAGCCTCCCCTAACAGGGGAGGGGGGGGCTGGTAGGCCTGTCCTGGCACAATCGCGACAACATTTGTCTCAACGGTCTCGGCTATGGCCAGGCCGAGGCTGCGCTGGCGCCCGCCACTGAGTTCGGCGTAGACTTCGGCGAGGATCTCGGCATCCATCAACGCGCCATGTTTGGTGCGGCGACTGTTGTCGATCCCATAGCGCTGGCAAAGGGCGTCGAGCGAATTGGACTGGCCGGGATGTTTGCGCCGGGCGAGCAGCAACGTATCGACGATGCGATCGGATCCGATCAGCGGACGACCGCAGCGCGCCAATTCATGATTGAGAAAGCCGAGATCAAAACCGGCATTGTGGATCACCAGCCGTGCCTCGCCGAGAAATTCGACGAAGGCATCGGCAATATCGGCAAATACCGGCTTGTCCTTGAGAAAACCGTCCGACAATCCATGCACCGCAAAGGCATCCGGAGGCATCGATCGTTCAGGGTTGACATAGTGATGGAAGGTCCGGCCGGTCAGAAACTGGTCGATGCATTCGACACAGCCGATTTCGACGATCCGGTGCCCGGACCGCGGATCAAGACCGGTCGTTTCGGTGTCGAGAATGATCTCGCGCATACCCTGCCTCATCCAGAAGTCACTGCCGGCCCGACGAGCCGTCGACCCGGATGGCCAGCCAATGCCCTCAACAGGGCCTCTACATCCCGGCGCGCCGCATCAAGGCCGAATGACGTATCGATCAGCGCATGGCTGCGGCGGCGTTTTTCCTTGTCCGGTATCTGGCGGGCAAGTATGGCGGCAAATTTATCAGCCGTCATGCCCGGCCGGGCCAGAACCCTGGCTTTCTGCACAGAATCCGGGGCTGTCACGACCAGGATTGCGTCGACACGCGCCTCGGCGCCCGTCTCGAACAGGAGCGGAATGTCGAGTACGACAAGACGCGCTGCCCGCGCCCGTGCCGCAGTCAGAAAGGCGATCTCTTCTTCCCGCACCAGCGGATGGACGATCGCCTCAAGCGCTTCGATCTCGGCCGGCCGGCCAAGGACGGCAGCGGCCAGCCGGTCGCGCTGGACTACGCCGGAGTTGGTTGAACCGGGAAATCTCGCCTCAATGAGCGGCGCCGCCCGCCCGCGATACAGCTTGTGCACTGTTGCATCAGCATCATGAACAGGAACGCCGGCGGCGCCAAACAGCGTCGCTGTCGTCGACTTTCCCATCCCGATCGAGCCGGTCAATCCGAGCACCAGCATGGCGTTCACTCCAGAACCAGCCCCATCATGCGCAGCCGGCCAAGCAGCGGCATCAGCGGCAGGCCCATGATGGTGGAATGATCGCCCTCGATGGCCTCGAACAGATGCATGCCGAGCGCCTCGATCTGATAGACACCGACACTTGCCAGCACGGGATCGCCCGCAGCTTCCAGATAGGCGTGGACAAAAGCCGCCGAGAGCGGTCGCATCGTCAGACTGGCCGTCTCGACATGGTGCCAGATCACATGACCGTTGATGGCCAGTGCCAACCCCGCATGCAGGCGGTGACGCGCACCGGACAGGCGCATCAGCTGATCGACAGCTGCGCGGCGCGAGCCGGGTTTGTGCAGCATGCCGCCGGCAATCGACAACGTCTGGTCCGCGCCCAGAACATAGCGGTTCGGCATGTCTTGACTGACCGCCAGGGCCTTGGCGTCGGCGAGCAATCGGGCAAGCTCGACGGGATCACGGCTCTTGCTTGCCGCTTCAAGGGCGCGCTCGTCGATCCGAGCCGGTTGAGCCACAAAGGGCACGCCGACAGCCTCCAGCAAGGCGCGGCGGACGGCACTTGCGGAGGCCAGAACCAGAGGCGCATCGGCCTGCCAGAGACTGCCCGGCGCGGTGTTCATTCTGGAATCATCTGTTCGCGGCGCTTGTGATAGAGATCGAGGATCGCAGCAGCGGTTTCCTCGATCGAGCGCCGGCTGACGTCGATGATCGGCCAGTTGTACTTGTCGAACAGGCGGCGCGAATAGGCCAGTTCCTCGGCGACCGATGAGCGGTCGACATAGGCCGTGTCATCGCCGGCATTGAGCGACAGCAGGCGGTTCTGCCGGATCTGCACGATGCGCTCCGGACTGGCGACAAGGCCGACAATCAGCGGTCGTTCAAGACTGGACAAGATGTCCGGAAGCGGGATTCCCGGAACCATCGGGACATTGGCAGTCTTGATGCCGCGATTGGCAAGATAGATGCTCGTCGGCGTCTTTGACGTCCGGCTGACGCCGACCAGGATGACATCGGCCTGTTCGATCCCGTCGGTCAGCTGGCCATCATCGTGCATCATCGTGAAATTGAGCGCATCGATCCGGCGGAAGTATTCGGCGTTGAGCATATGCTGGGCACCGGGCCGAGGTGTCGTTCCAATTCCCAGATACGACTGGAACAGCGAATGCACCGGCTCGAGTACCGACAGACAGGGGCAGCCGGATTCGCGGCAGGCGTGTTCGAGACGTTCGGCAATCGACCGATCAACCAGTGTGTACAGAACAATCCCAGGGGTCAGGTCGATCTGCTGGAGCACGCGGTCAAGCTGGTTGGAATTGCGCACCAGCGGATAGATATGCTCGATCGCCGAAATGCCTTGATACTGGGCGGATGCCGCGCGGCTGACCGCCAGCAGGGTTTCTCCGGTCGAGTCCGAGACGAGATGAAGATGAAAAAAGCTGCGTCCCATATCCCAACCGCCAGCGAAATTGTCCCTGTGGACAGCCCTGTGTAACCGAGCTCTCCAAGCGATGCCAGCCTCGGATTATGCCAAGCCGTGTTGATGGCGGTGGATTTCCTGCCGCCTTTGTCCACAGCTAGGCCAACGGGAGATGTCTGGTGTGAGGAATGGGTAAAAGGAATCGGTGGCTCGCCATCTGCTGCGGATGACTAGACTTTCCATCGATTGTGATCGAAAAGGACCGCACGAACCGGTAAAAACGGCGAGTGTGCGACATCAAGCGATCCGCACAAAAATTGGGGATAGGCTGTGGATGACTTACTGTCATCATTTCGGTCTGATCTAAGAGTCGCAACAAACAGAAGAGTCTCTTCCCTTGTCTTCCTTTGTCTTTGAAAGAGCCCATCGCCGCGGCCCATTTCTCGATGCGCTCAAGGGAATTCCCGGATCCCGCCCGCCCATGTGGCTGATGCGGCAGGCAGGACGATATCTGCCGGAGTATCGGGCAATCCGCGCCAAGGCGCCGTCTTTTCTCGATTTCTGTTATTCGCCAGACATGGCGGCTGAGGCAACCCTGCAACCGATCCGCCGGTTTGGCTTTGATGCTGCGATCCTGTTTTCGGATATTCTCGTTATTCCCGATGCGTTGGGACAGACGGTGCGATTTGTCGAAGGGGAGGGCCCACGTCTGGATCCGATCCGCGCAGCTGGAGGATCGGCCGAGCTGAAATCATCGGTTGATCTGGAACGGCTGGCGCCGGTGTTTGAAACTGTGCGCCGGGTTCGTGCCGGACTTGAACCAGACAAGGCCTTGATCGGTTTTTGTGGAGCACCATTCACAGTCGCGACCTATATGATCGCGGGGCGCGGCACTCCGGATCAAAAGCCGGCGCGGATGTTTGCCTACAAGGATCCGGAAGCGTTTCATCGGCTTATCGATCTATTGGTCGATGCCAGCGCAGACTACCTGGTTGCCCAGTTCAAGGCTGGTGTCGATTGCGTGCAGATCTTTGACAGCTGGGCCGGGGTTCTTCCACGCTGGGAATTCGATCGCTGGTGCCTCCAGCCAGTGGAAGCGCTGGTCAAGAAAGTGCGGGCACGGGTTCCGGGAGCGCCGATCATCGGATTTCCGCGGGGAGCATCAACCGAACTGCGAGAGTTTGTCGAGCGCACCGGCGTTGATGCTGTTGGGGTTGATACTGCGGTTGATCTTGGCGCGGTGGCTCGATCTTTGGACCCTGCTGTCACCACGCAAGGAAATCTCGATCCGTTCGCACTGATTGCCGGCGGATCGGCTCTGGACAGGGCCATCGAGGCGATTCTCGAAGCGGTTGACGGTCGGGCGCATATCTTCAATCTGGGGCACGGGATATTGCCGGAGACCCCGATCGCCCATGTGGAGCGGCTGGTCCAGAAGGTCAGAGGTGAGCTATGACGGTTGACGGGGCCTATCTGTGGGTCAAGAGCCTGCATGTCATTGCAGTGATCTCCTGGATGGCGGGAATGCTCTATCTGCCGCGACTGTTTGTCTATCATGTCGATGCTCCAAAGGGCTCGCAGCAATCGGAAACCTTCAAGGTCATGGAGCGGCGACTTTTGCGAGCAATCATCAATCCGGCGATGATCGTATCGTGGCTGACCGGATTGTGGATGGCCTGGTACGTCTTTGCCTTCAAAGGCGGCTGGCTGCACGCCAAGCTTGCCATCGTTTTTGTTCTGCTGTCAGGGTTTCACGGGTTTCTGGCGCGCTGGCGCAAGGATTTCGAGGCAGATCGCAATGTCCGGACAGCGTATTTTTACCGGGTCATGAATGAGGTGCCGACCGTGCTGATGATCGCGGTTGTCATTCTGGTGATTGTCAAGCCGTTCTGATGCAAGCAAAACCCGGAAGGCAGCGGGCTGCGTTCCGGGCTGTCTCGATTTCAGGTGCTCGGGGTCAGTTGGCCGCAAAGCAATAGATCAGGCCGCCGCCGCCGGTGGAACGCAAGTCGGCCATGCTGCAACCGCCTTCGGACCCGCGGGAAGGATGGGAGGCATTCCAGCTCTTGGCCGGGGCTGAATCATCCAACCCGATACGGTCATGGTGCCCAACCATGGCAGCGCCGGCACCACTCTTGGTCCAGTTGCCGCAGGTCATATCCTTTTCAGGAGGGAATGCGGTGCCGTCGGTCTGCGAACCGGTCAGCACGTCATGCATGTTGATCAGGAAGCCGCGGCCCATCACCTTCTGGCCGCGTTCTGTCAGGCCGGTCTCGATATTGATCCGGTTGGCCGCAGGATCATGCAGGCCAGCAATGTCCTTGGCGATTTCCTCACCCTTGAAGTTCAGATAGGGCCCCTTGCCGATCCGGTCGCGAGCGTTGACGGCGGGCTTGCCGTCGGCGGCCTGGGTCGACAGATAGGCGCGCCAGGTCTTTGAGCCCTGGCCGACAGCAGTGGCGAGGGTCTGGCAATGTCGGTCGGCGCCTTCAAGACCGCCGAGGTCTCCACCCTTGCCAAGGCTGGCAGATGAGATGAAAAAATTCATCCCGGCATTCGGCTGCGGCCCCTGTTGCTGAGCAAGTGCATTGCCAGCGAATAGGGCACAAGTGACGAGGACGAGAGAAGAACCTTTCGATCGCATGGGCGGGCTCCCTAGGTTGGTATGGTTATCTGCGACGAAAGGCGAATTTAACGGCAAATTCTGCGGGGGAAATGGCAAGCGAATTCTGGCTTTGCAAGAGAGCCTTTGCAAATATGCAAATATTGGCTTGCTGAGGTTTGAGGGGTGAGGCAATTGGGTTGGCGTGAATGGCTGCATGAGGCTTGTCCGGTTCGGCAAAACCCGTTATGGCAGCGCAACGAAGAGTGATGGCGATCCCCCTTTCTGCGGATTGCCGTCTGTCCGCAGACCGTCTCAATTCGGACGAATGTGTTCTGGCCTTGCGGGCATAGTCCTGAACGTAACGACGCCGAAAGATTGTCTGAAGGACAACCCATGAGGGAAATCAAGCTTCAGGAGCTGAAAGCCAAGTCTCCGACCGAGCTCCTGACCTTTGCCGAAGAGGTGGAGGTCGAAGGCGCGAGCACGATGCGCAAGCAGGAACTGATGTTTGCCATTCTCAAGCAGCTTGCGGCGCGGGAGACGGAAATCATCGGCGAAGGCGTTGTCGAGGTGCTGCAGGACGGGTTCGGCTTCCTGCGCTCGCCCGATGCCAATTATCTGGCCGGCCCTGATGACATCTATATCTCGCCTTCCCAGATCCGGCGTTTCGCGTTGCGAACCGGCGATACGGTCGAGGGGCAGATCCGTTCGCCACGCGATGGGGAACGGTATTTCGCGCTGCTCAAGGTCAACAAGATCAATTTCGAGGACCCGGAGAAGGCGCGGCACAAGGTCCATTTCGACAATCTGACCCCGCTCTATCCGGAGCAGCGGCTCAAGCTTGAGATCGAGGACCCGACAAAGAAGGACATGTCGGCGCGGGTCATCGACATTGTGTCTCCGATCGGCAAGGGCCAACGCGCGCTGATCGTGGCGCCGCCGCGCACCGGCAAGACGGTCCTGTTGCAGAACATCGCCAAGTCCATCACCCACAATCATCCTGAGTGCTATCTCATCGTGCTGCTGATCGACGAGCGGCCGGAAGAAGTGACCGACATGCAGCGCTCGGTGAAGGGCGAGGTGATCTCCTCGACCTTCGATGAGCCGGCGACGCGCCATGTTGCCGTGGCGGAAATGGTCATCGAGAAAGCCAAACGGCTGGTCGAGCATGGTCGTGACGTCGTCATTCTGCTCGATTCGATCACCAGACTAGGCCGGGCCTACAACACCGTGGTCCCCTCGTCGGGCAAGGTGTTGACCGGCGGTGTCGATGCCAACGCCCTGCAGCGGCCCAAGCGGTTCTTTGGTGCTGCGCGCAACATCGAAGAGGGTGGGTCACTGACCATCATCTCGACAGCGCTCATCGATACCGGCAGCCGCATGGACGAAGTGATCTTCGAAGAGTTCAAGGGCACCGGCAATTCGGAAATCATCCTCGACCGCAAGGTCTCCGACAAACGCGTCTTTCCAGCGATCGACATTACCCGGTCGGGCACGCGCAAGGAGGAACTGCTGGTTCCCCAGGATATTCTCAAGCGGATGTATGTGCTCAGGCGTATCCTCAACCCGATGGGCACGGTCGACGCCATCGAGTTCCTGCTCGACAAGCTGACCAAGACCAAGCAGAACTCCGAATTCTTCGATTCGATGAATACGCGTGATTGATCAGAGCCAGCCGGCTGTTGCGAGGCGATCACGGAATTCGGGTAATGTTGTCGCCATCGGCAGGCAACGATCTGCTAGGCAGATCAGGACATTGGGTTGGTCGGGACAGGGAAGGGCTGCGGTCAGCGGATGGGCCGCTGCTTGCGCTGCTGTGAGGAAACGGATTGTTCGATTCGGATACGGAACAGCGCGAATGGCAGCGGCAAAGGCTGCATCGATCTGACCGGCCACCAGGATGTCACAGCGGCGCGTGGCAAAGTCGACCATCGAGAGCAGCGAAGCGTGGCCATAGGGGTTGTCGAGCATGGCCTCTGACACCGCCGACATCAGGCTTGACGCCCGCTGATGCCAGAATAGGTCGCCGGTCTGAGCACCGAGACGGATCATGGCCTCGATCGCAAGGGCATGGTGGTTGGGCACTGCATCGTCCTGGGTTGACTGAGGGCGGTGGATCAACGGTTCGGCGGAGCGGGCGGTCAGTGCAAGGCGTCCGGATGGCAAGCGGTAATCGGTGATCAGGGTTGTCAGCCAGCGTTCGGCGTCGGGGATATAGTTCAAATCGCCGGTTGACTCGTGCAGGGCTGTGGCGGCCAACGCCATCGACGCAAGATCGCTGGCAAAGCATGGTCCGACGCTTGGCTTGCCGCGCCAGACATGGCGGAGGTTGCCATTGGGCTCAAGCAGTTCAACGGTGGCGCGATAGGCACTGGTCGCAAGCTTGCGCCAGTCCGGATGATCGAGCTTGTCGGCGGCCCTCGCAAGGCCAGTGATCATCATACCGTTCCAGTCGGCCAGAACCTTGTCATCGCGCGGCGGCGGCGGGCGGAGCAGGCGGGCAGCGAGCAGGGCGTCAAGGGCGACATCATGATTGTCTGACGCGGGCGGATGAAGGCCCGTCCGGCCGAGGCGGTTGGGGATGGAGCGGCCGTCGAAATTGCCAGGCGACATGATGTCAAAGGCTTTGCACAGCGGGGCAGCGGCCGGGCCAAGCACTGCTGTGACCTCATCGGGCGTCCAGGTGTAATAGGCGCCCTCTTCCCGATGACCATCGGGAGTGAGGCTGTCGGCGTCCAGACTGGAGATGAAGCCACCCTGAGGAGCAATCATGTCGCGTTTGAGCCATTCAACGCAGCGATCGGCAGCCTTGAGCAATAATTCGGAGGCTGTGCTGCGACCGGTCATCGCCAGGATGGGCAGCAGCTGCGCGGTATCGTAGAGCATCTTTTCGAAATGCGGCACCAGCCACGCCGCATCGACGCTATAGCGGTGAAAGCCGCCGCCGATCTGATCGAACAGGCCGCCGCGGACCATCCGTTCAAGCGTGGTCAGGACCGGCGTCAACAGGGCAGGATCTTTGGAGGCAGTGGCCGCACGGCTAATGAGGTCGAGAACAGGTGCATTGGGGAATTTTGGCGCGCCGGCAAGACCTCCATGAAGCGGATCGAAATGCCCGGCGATTGCCCGGGCGATGGTCACAAGGCGATCGGGCGGCGGGATTGTGCCGGCTTCGGCGGGAGCGGCGGCGAGGGAGGCAATCAGGGCCTCGGTGTTGTTTCTGATGGTGTCGGGGTTGGCATGGTAGGCTCTGGCGACGGATCGCAGCACCTCGGAAAACGCTGGCTGGCCATAGCGGCGTGTTTTGGGAAAATATGTGCCGCCCCAGAATGGCTGGCCGTCCGGTGTCAGGAACATCGAAAGCGGCCAACCTCCCTGTTGCCCGAGCGCATGCAGGGCGGCCATATAGATCTGATCGATGTCAGGGCGCTCTTCACGATCAACCTTGACGTTGACGAAAAGCTCATTCATGAGCGCCGCGGTTTCCGGATCCTCGAAGCTTTCGTGAGCCATGACGTGGCACCAATGGCATGCCGCGTAGCCGATAGAGAGAAAGACGGGACGCTGGGTTTGGCGGGCTAGCTCGAAAGCGTCGGTGCGCCATGGCCACCAGTCAACCGGATTGCCAGAATGCTGGAGCAGGTATGGGCTGAGGGCCTGTGCAAGCCGATTTGGAGCCATGGGACCTCTGTGGTTGATGGTCACGCTAGATCAAAGTGACGAGAAGGGAAAGCAGGGATGGGGCTGGATCGGGCAGACACGATCTTTGCATTGAGTTCGGGACAGGGTCGCAGCGCGGTTGCAATAGTCAGGCTGTCTGGGCCGCAGGTTCGATTCGCGCTCGAAACGCTTTGCGGGTCGGTCCCTTCGGTTCAATCGGCCCGCTTGCGGTCGATCAGGGACCCGAAAACCGGCGGCGTTCTCGATCGTGGGATTGTTTTGTTCTTTTCCGGACCGAACAGCCAGACCGGCGAAGATGTGGGCGAGTTGCATTGCCACGGGGGGCCGGCTGTCGTTGCGGCGATGCTCAGGGCGCTGGGATCGCTCCCGGGGCTGAGAATGGCGGAGCCGGGAGAGTTCGCACGGCGGGCCGTGTTCAACGGAAAGATGGACCTGCTGGATCTCGAAGGGCTGGCCGATCTGATCGATGCAGAGACGGAGCGACAGCGGGTGCAAGCCATTGAAGGTGGCGGCAGTGCGCTGCGCGATGTCGTGGAGGGCTGGCGGTGCAGTTTGATCGAGGTGATGGCGGCTGTTGCGGTAGAGATCGATTTCTCGGACGAGGGTGATGTCGCCGAACGACTCGATTCGGATATGGAACGGGCTGTTGACGCGCTTATTGGGGAATTGAAGCGGGCGCTGGCGACTGCCGCAGGTGGAGAGAGAATACGGGGTGGCGTCCGCGTAGCCATCATCGGCCGGCCGAATGCCGGCAAGTCCAGTGTGTTGAATGCCCTTGCCAGACGCGATGTTGCGATCGTTTCAGAGGTTCCGGGGACGACCCGGGACCGCATCGATATCCATCTCGACCTCGATGGGATTCCAGTGATCGTCTCGGATACGGCCGGTCTGCGCGACAGTGCGGACAAGATCGAACAGGAGGGAAATAGGCGGAGCAGGCAGGCAGCCAGGGAAGCGGACCTGGTGCTGTGGCTGCAACCGGTTGACGACGTCCGCGAGTTGCCCGTCGAATTTCGTGGTGATGTCCGGGTTGTTGCGTCGAAGGCGGATCTCGGGGAGGCGCCGTTTTCCGCCTGGTGTCGGGTGTCAACGGTTGCACCAGGGGGGTGCGATGAGTTGCTCGGCGCACTTAAGCGCGCGGTCGAGGTGCTGGTTGGACGCACCGATGTGGCCCTGGTGACACGAACGCGGCAGCGGTTGCGGATTGAAGCCGCCCTCGCCTGCCTGGGTCGGGCAAGACAGGCGGGGTTGGGGATTGAGTTTGTGGCAGAAGATCTTCGGCAGGCGAGTGTCGAACTTGATCGGCTGGTCGGTAGGATCGAGGTCGATGACGTTTTGGGTGCGATCTACAGCCGGTTTTGCATCGGGAAGTAGTGTTTCACGTGAAACATTTCGAGTCGATTCCGAAACATTAGGATTGCCATCGGCAGATTTTGACGATCCGAGGTCAGGAGCGTATGGACGGGACCATGAGTACAAATCAGACGTTCGATGTCCTTGTCGTCGGGGGGGGGCACGCGGGCACAGAAGCCGCTGCCGCTGCCGCCCGCATGGGCGCTGCCACGGCATTGGTTACCCTGCGCCGGGACAATCTCGGGGTGATGTCGTGCAATCCCGCCATCGGTGGTTTGGGCAAGGGCCAGCTCGTGCGCGAGATCGACGCGCTGGATGGGCTGATGGGCAGGATTGCCGATGCGGCCGGCATCCAGTTCCGCGTGCTGAACCGGCGCAAGGGCCCGGCAGTTCAGGGGTTGAGGGCACAAGCCGACCGGCGGCGATATCAGAGAGCCATGACAGAGGCCGTCGCAGCCATCGACGGCCTCACGGTCATTGAGGGGGAAGTCGCCGATCTCGTGATCAGTGATGGTGTTGCGGCAGGTGTCGTGCTCAGCGATGGGCGCCTCCTGAGGTGCGGCGCGGTGGTGATTACTACCGGAACGTTTCTGCGCGGCACGATCCATGTTGGGCAAAGTCGGCAGTCCGGTGGGCGCATCGGCGAAGAAGCGGCGAATGCCTTGTCCAGGCGCTTCGAGCATTTGGGCCTGAAGCTGGGACGTTTGAAGACCGGTACGCCGCCTCGGCTTGATCGGGGCAGTATTGCCTGGGACCGTCTGGAGCTTCAGCACGGCGATGCAGAGCCTGTGCCGTTTTCCTTCCTGACGCCGTCTATCAGCGGGGAGCAGGTCGCCTGTGGCATTACCCGTACCGGCGCCGATACGCATGCCCTGATCCAAGGCAATCTGGGTCGTTCAGCGATGTATTCGGGCCAGATCTCCGGGAGGGGACCGCGCTATTGTCCGTCGATCGAAGACAAGATAGTCCGCTTCGGCGACCGCGAGGGGCATCAGATCTTTCTCGAGCCGGAAGGGATCTGCAGCGATCTGGTCTATCCCAATGGGTTGTCAACATCGCTTCCGGAAGACGTCCAAGCAGCGATGATCGCCTCGATCCCCGGGTTGGAACGCGCTGTCATCCGGCAGTTCGGATATGCGATCGAGTATGATTTCATTGACCCGCGGGAATTGACAGCTGATCTCCAGTGCAAGCGTCTGCCCCGACTCTTCCTTGCCGGGCAGATCAATGGAACGACCGGTTATGAAGAAGCTGCGGCTCAAGGTGTTGTGGCCGGTCTCAATGCCGCCTTGGTTGCCGGGGGCCGGGACAGCGCGGTGCTCGAACGAGAGGGATCATATATCGGCGTCATGATTGACGATTTGGTCACAAGGGGCGTCACAGAGCCCTACCGCGTGTTCACGTCGCGCGCGGAGTTCCGGCTGTCACTGCGGTCTGACAATGCCGACCGGCGGCTGACGCCGATTGGTTTGTCGCTCGGCTGTGTCGGGAAACAACGGAAGGAGGCATTCGAGATCTGGGCGCAAAAATTCGATTCGGCTACGAAGGTATTAGAGGCCTGCACCATCACCCCGAATGCTGCCCGGGCTGCGGGGCTTGACATCAAACAGGACGGCGTCCGTCGATCGGCCTATGATCTGCTCAGCCTTCCGGGCATTGACATCGCGCGGCTCACAGACGTGTGGCCGGAGCTGCACCAAATTGAGTGTGACGTGCGCGAGGCCGTCAGTGTCGATGCGCGCTATGCGGTCTATCTCGGGCGCCAGAAACAGGAACTGGAGCGGATCGAACGAGATCGTGCCATCGCCATCCCGGACGCGCTGGACTACCGGGGCCTGCCAGGGCTGTCGAGCGAGCTGGCGTCGAAGCTCACCATGATTCGCCCCCGTTCCATTGAGCAGGCCAGCCGCATAGAAGGCATGACACCAGCGGCTCTTGCTCTGGTCTGCGCGCACGCGCGACGGTGGGAACCGTCGCGTTTTACAGGGCCATCATCGGGCGGTTGCGGGCACGAGGGTCGGCAATGAACGGTCAGGGCGATGCCGTCGACAGGGATTCGAGCGGGAACCGGGAGCGGTTTCGCGCCTTGGTAGATGTTTCACGTGAAACGCTGGAAGCCCTGGATCGCTACGAATACTTGCTGAGGCGCTGGCAGGGTTCAATCAATCTGGTTGGCAAGACAACGCTCTCGGAGGTATGGACGCGCCACTTTCTCGATTCGTTGCAGATCGCTGATCTGGTCCCCAGGGCCAGGACATTCATGGATCTTGGCTCGGGTGCCGGGTTTCCAGGATTGGTGATTGCGATCCGTCTCAAGGAGCGCGGCATCGGACGCATCACTTTGATCGATTCCAGTGCCAAGAAGACGGCTTTTCTGACGAAGGTGCAGCAGACCCTGGAACTGCCCGCCGAAGTTGTGACGGGGCGGCTTGAGCAATGGCTTCCGCGCCTTCCAGTTCCGGAGATTGTAACCGCCCGCGCCCTCGCCCCGCTGACCCAATTGCTTGATTGGTGCGAGCCGCTGTTGAAAAGCGGGTCGAGAGCGCTCTTTCTCAAGGGGCGCAATCTGGACAATGAGCTATCAGAGGCGGCACAGTATTGGGAGATCGACTTTGTCCGCCATGCCCACGCGCTGGAGGCAGAGTCCTGGATACTGGAAGTCCGTTCAGCCAGGCGACGGACCCCACCAAGTGGAACATAGGACTGCTGAAAGCTCATGACCCAGGCCCGAATTCTCGCCATCGCCAATCAGAAGGGCGGCGTCGGCAAAACCACAACGACGATCAATCTCGGGACGGCGCTTGCTGCGATTGGCGAAAACGTTCTGATTATTGATCTGGATCCGCAGGGAAATGCTTCCACCGGCATGGGGATTTCCCAGAAGGAGCGCCGGCAGTCGACCTATGATGTGCTGGTAGGAGAGATCACGCTTGGCGAAGCGATCCATGCAACCGCCGTTCCGCGGGTTTCGCTGGCGCCGTCAACGCTTGATCTGCTGGGAGCCGAACTGGAGCTGGCTTCGCGCAAAGACCGCGCCCTTCGTCTCCGCGAGGCGATTGCCGAGCATCAATCGGCTCGGGCTGAACCATTCAGCTATATCCTTATCGATTGCCCGCCCTCATTCAATCTGTTGACGATCAACGCGATGGCTGCGGCTGATGCAGTGCTGGTGCCGCTCCAGTGCGAGTTCTTTGCCCTTGAAGGCTTGAGCCAGTTACTGAAGACAGTGGATCAGGTTCGTCAGGGCCTCAATCCGCGGCTGATCATCCATGGCATCGTCCTGACGATGTTTGATCCACGAAACAATCTGGCCAACCAGGTGATTTCCGATGTTCGGCAGTTTCTGGGTGACAAGGTCTATCAAACCGTCATTCCTCGCAATGTGCGGGTTTCGGAAGCGCCGTCCCACGGCAAGCCGGTCCTGCTCTACGATCTCAAATGTGCAGGCAGCCAGGCCTACCTAAAGCTTGCATCCGAAGTCATCCAGCGCGAGCGCATGCTGCGAGCAGCCTGACAGCCATCCGATTCATAGGCGTAACAATGGTAGACGAAACTCACAGACAAAGGCTAGGGCGCGGACTGGCAGCGCTGATCGGTGATGTCGGAGGCGAAGAGCGGTCCGAACGGATGCCGCGGCGTGCTTCGGTGGCTTTCCTGCGAGCCAATCCAAACAATCCGCGCCGAACGTTCACCGAGCTGGAGATAGAGGAGCTGACGGCCTCGGTCCGCGAAAAGGGAATTCTGCAACCCATTCTGGTCCGGGCTATCTCCGGCGTCCCCGATCAATTTGAGATCATCGCCGGCGAGCGGCGCTGGCGAGCAGCGCAACGGGCAGGGTTGCATGAAGTGCCCATTCTCGTTGTCGAAGCCGATGATCGTCAGGCGCTGGAACTGGCGATCATCGAAAACGTTCAGCGCGCCGATCTGAACCCACTCGAAGAAGCGCGCGGATACGAAAGCCTGCTCACCCAATTCGGCTACACCCAGGCCGATTTGTCGCGCGTCGTTGGCAAGAGCCGAAGTCATGTTGCCAATACGTTGCGCCTGTCGCGCCTGCCCGACAGCGTCAAATCGCTTCTGAGCGAAGGCAAGCTGTCGGCAGGTCATGGCCGCGCCCTGCTGGCAGTGGCCGATCCGGAGGGCATTGCCAAACGGGTCCTGGCGCAGGGATTGACGGTGCGCGATGTCGAGCGCCTGGCCCAAAGGGAGGTTGAGGACGCCGAGACGGGTGTTTCACCCCGCCCCCGTCCGGAAAAGGACGCCGACACCCGGGCCCTGGAAAAGGCGCTTGGTGATATCCTCGGTCTGCCGGTATCGATTGACCATCGCCGGGAGGGCGGCGCGCTCACTGTGCGCTACCGCTCGCTTGAGCAGCTGGATGCGCTGTGCCGGCGATTGCGTGGGGCTTGATTTTCTGATCAGCTGCAAAGACCCTCCCGACCCCCAGTGACTTGGGATGGTCTTATTTGGGAGGGTCTTATTTGATATTGGCCAAATTCAAGCTAGCCTCAAATATTCAAAACTATAAAAATCTTTCATATATTTCATTTTTATTATTACTAATCGATAGCAAATAGTATTTATATAAGCCTCTTAAGGCATTTTTATTGTATTCTACTAGATACTTTGTCTTTGCCGGCCATTCTGGCAATGCTCCATAAAAGACGAATGGCAAGCGAGTCGGCCAATCGGGCCGTCCTGCGGCTGTTCAGGACGGCATCAGACGCCAGGACCAGAGCACGATCCAGACGTTCGCAGTTCCATGACCGCAAAGCCGCCTCAACTGCCGGAACCCGGGAGAAATGCAGGCGGGCCTGCCGCAACAGGGCATCCAGTGATTGACCGCGATCAACGGCGCGGCGCAGCCGACGCATCAACATAATGTGTGACAGTACCTGGGTCATCAGCGATGCTGGATGAATTCCGGTGGCAAAAATCCGATTCGCCTCCGGCTCGACTGTCGCAAGGTGGCCAGCAAAGGCGAAATCGATCAGGGACGATGTTTCGTGACGGCCGGCATCAGAGACAATCTCGGCGACCATGCGGGCATCGACGGTCTTTTCACCGAGGGCATAAAGCGTCAGCTTGTCGAGTTCCGAGCGGGTCAACAGCCGGTCAGCGCCAAGCGCCCCCATCAGGGCGTCGCGGCCATCGCGCGTCAGCGACAATCCGTGGCCGGACAGGGTTGTCTCGATCAAAGTTTGCAGGCTGCGGTGTCCGTCAGCATAGCAAGCGATCGCGGCGATGGAGCGGTGTTTTTCAGCCAGCGTCCGCAATGGCGCACCGGATTTGAGATCAACGGCCTCAAGGATCACCAGCGTATCGGGCACCGGATCGTCGGCGATGGCAGTCACCGATGCTGCAGGGGTGCGTGCCGCATTGCGCACATGAACCACGCGCCGTCCGCCGAACAGGCCGAAGGTGCGTGCTTCATCGGCGAGCCGGGCGGGATCCTGGGCCAATGTCTCGCCATCCAGCCGGATGCAATTGAGAGGATCAGGATCTGCGCCCGCTGCTGCCCGGACAAGCTGGCCGGCAATCTCGCGCACAGCGCCTTCATCCGGACCAAACACCAGAACAACCGGACAGGTCTGCCAACCGCCCGCCATAAATCGGGCCAGATCGCCCGATTTGATCGCGGTCACAGGTCAATCCTTCAGGCCAGCAACAACAGGCATAATACGGATCTTGATCTGCTCGGCGAGCTGGATCGCTGCCCGTATTTCGACATCGCGCAGGGCGCGGACTGTGGCAAAACGCTGGACGTCGCGATCGTAGGAGGCCTGCACCTGAGCCTGGCCGCTGGTGATCACTTTCCCGGTCTTGATTTCATGCAGTGAGAACCGGGCACTGGCGATATAGCTCATCACTTGGGGCCTGCTAGAGGCAGTATCGGCGATGACACCAGCACTGCGGCCGCTCGGTTGAGCCACCAGCCGGAAACGCGCCTTCGACGGGGGTGTGCCGTTGTTCAGCTGGAACTCAAGTTCAGATTTGAGCTGATGGCCAAGATGTTCGGGCATCGACTCGATCTGGAATGATCCAATGGCTTCGGTCGATCCCGCCAGACCCGGACCGTAGAGTGGCTGAAAGCAGCCGGCCAGCGGCAGGACCAGGACAAGCGCTGCGAGAGGGAACCTGCGGGACACCATGAAAGGACTCCTCAGACGACAATATTGACGATGCGCTTGGGCACGACAATGATCTTTTTCGGCGCCCGCCCCTCCAGAGCCCGCTGGACAGCCTCCAATGCCAGAGTCGCGGTTTCGACCGCTGCACGATCGGCATCGGCGGGAACGGTCACGTCGGCACGCTTCTTGCCGTTCACCTGAACCGGTAGCGTGATCGACAGATCAATGATCAATTCAGCGTCAATGACCGGGAAAGGTGCCTCCGAAACCGGAGTTGCATGGCCAAGGACCTCCCAGCATTCCTCGGCAAGATGCGGCATCATCGGCGCAAACAGCCGGACCATGATTTCACAGGCCTCGCGCAATGCCGTCGTGGTCTCGCTGCCTTCGCCCAGCGCTGTGGCCAGCGCATTCGACAGATCATGGATATGGGCAACACAGCGGTTGAAGCGCAGGCGCTCGATATCGTCATCGACGGCCTTGGCTGTCTTGTGGGCTGTCCGCAGCAGTGCTGAGCCCATGCGGTCGGCCAGCCGGTCCGCCGGCCGATCGGCGATCTCGCAGATCAGACGCCAGATCTTCTGGACGAATCGGCCGGCCCCCTGCACGCCCTCTTCCGACCAGATGACATCCCGCTCGGGTGGCGAATCGGACAGCATGAACCAGCGGGCGGTATCGGCGCCGTAGGTCTCGATGATATCGTCCGGATCGACCACGTTCTTCTTCGATTTCGACATCTTCTCGATGGAACCGATGGTAATCGCAGCGCCGTTCCGCCGATCCCTTGCTGTCCGGCCAGCAGGGCCGGCGGCGATCTCGACATGGGCCGGTTCCACCCAGGCCCCATCAGCCGATTTGTAGGTCTCGTGCACCACCATGCCCTGGGTGAAAAGACCAGCAAACGGTTCGTCGATCCCGGCGTGACCGGTCTTCCTCATCGCGCGGGTGAAGAAGCGCGAATATAGTAGGTGCAGAATGGCGTGCTCGATCCCGCCGATATACTGATCGACCGGCAGCCAGCGGTCGACCACGGCGCGGGTGGTCGGGCTGGTGCCATTGAAGGGATCGGTAAAACGAGCGAAATACCAGGACGAATCGACGAACGTGTCCATCGTATCGGTTTCGCGGCGGGCCAACCTGCCACAGGTCGGGCAGGCAACCCGCTTCCATGTCGGATGCCGGTCGAGCGGGTTTCCGGGAACATCGAAGGTCACGTCCTCGGGAAGCTCCACGGGGAGGTCCTTCTTCGGCACCGGGACGATCCCGCAAGCCTCGCAATGGATCACCGGAATTGGACAACCCCAATAGCGCTGGCGCGAAATACCCCAGTCGCGCAACCGGAAATTGACCTTGCGCCGGCCAACCGGCTCACCGGCAAGCCGGGAGGCTTCGAGCCGGTCAGCCACCTCGTTGAAGGCGGCGTCGACCGTCAGGCCATCGAGAAAGCGCGAGTTGAACAGAATTCCGTCATCGACCGCAGCGGGCGCATGACGGTCAAACTGCGCATTGGCCTCGGCATCGGACAGAGCACGGTCGCGCACGACCGGGGTGACCGCAAGACCGTAGGCATTGGCGAAATCAAGATCGCGCTGATCGTGCGCCGGGCAGCCGAAAATCGCACCGGTGCCGTAATCCATCAGAATGAAGTTGGCGACATAGACCGGCACCGTCCAGCTGGAATCGAACGGATGCACCGCCCGGATTCCGGTATCGTATCCCTTCTTTTCCGCTGTTTCGAGCACGGCAACCGAAGTCCCCATGCGCTGGCATTCCTCGATGAAGGCAGCGAGCCTTGCATCCTTCTCGGCCGCAGCGCGGGCGAGCGGATGGTCCGCGGCAACCGCGATAAACGAGGCACCGAACAGCGTATCGGGACGGGTGGTAAAGACTTCGACAGCATCAATGCCGGCCGGTGCCTTGTCCAGCGCCCACCGGATCAGCAGGCCCTCCGAGCGGCCGATCCAGTTCTGCTGCATGAGCCGGACCTTTTCCGGCCAGCGATCAAGCTTGGCGAGAGCGTCCAGCAGGTCCTGTGAATAATCGGTGATTTTGAGAAACCATTGGGTCAGCTCCCGCTGCTCGACCAGCGCACCGGAGCGCCAGCCGCGCCCGTCGATCACCTGTTCGTTGGCAAGAACCGTGTGATCAACCGGATCCCAGTTGACCTTCGAGGTCTTGCGCGCCACCAGCCCGGCCTTGAGGAAATCGATGAACATCGCCTGCTGATGGCGGTAATAGGCCGGATCGCAGGTGGCGATCTCGCGGCTCCAGTCCAGCGACAGACCCATCGACTTGAGCTGGCCCTTCATCGTCGCGATGTTGGCATAGGTCCAGGCCTTGGGATGGGATTTCTTTTCCATCGCCGCATTCTCAGCCGGCATTCCAAAGGCATCCCAGCCCATCGGATGGAGCACGCAATAGCCCTTGGCGCGCTTGTGCCGGGCAACGACATCGCCCATCGCATAATTGCGCACATGGCCCATGTGGATGCGCCCAGACGGATAGGGGAACATCTCGAGCACGTAATATTTTGGCCGGGAATCGTCATTCCTGGTCCTGAACGTGTTGCGGTCGTTCCAGATCTTCTGCCATCTGGGTTCGGCTTCGCGGGGATTGTAACGGGCGTTGCGCATGGGTCGCTGCTTGTCAGTGGACCAGCCCCTTGGACATCATTCGGTTTTTCTGGTCAACCCGGGCGATGTATGGCACCTGCAACACCCATACGATTGTCGGCCAAGTGAGGATTTACGGCATGGGCGAGAGCCAGGAAGATCATCCAGGCGCCGTGCGCATCGACGCCGTGCGCAAACTGATCCGCCGTGCCGCCGAGGATTGCGGGCGCCCGGCCGCCGACGTGACACTGATTGCGGTCTCCAAGACATTTCCGGTCGAAGCGATCGAGCCGGTGCTGCTGGCCGGCCAGCGGGTGTTCGGCGAGAATCGGGTGCAAGAGGCGCAGCAGAAGTGGCCGCAACTGAAACAGCGGTTTCCGGATGTTGACCTGCATCTGATCGGCCCGCTTCAGACCAACAAGGCCGAGACGGCGGTTACATTGTTCGACTGCATCGAAAGCCTCGATCGGCCCAGGCTGGCGGCGGCACTGGCGGCGGCCATCGCCAGAACCGGTCATTCGCCCAGGCTTTTTGTGCAGGTCAATACCGGGGCCGAAGCGCAGAAAGCCGGTGTCCTGCCCGAGGAGGCGGACGCATTCATCGCCGAATGCCGGGTCAAGCACGGGCTGACAATTGCCGGGCTGATGTGCATTCCTCCGGCCGATCAGCCACCAAGTCCGCATTTTGCACTCTTGGCCAAGATTGCCCGCCGCAATGGTATCGATCAGTTGTCGATGGGGATGAGCGCCGATTTTGCCGCAGCGATTCAGTCCGGCGCAACTCATGTGCGGATCGGCAGCGCGATTTTCGGCGCGCGCTGATTCGGTTGTTCAGCGGATCCGGATCCGCGTCTGCGGCCCTATGCGGACCAGCAGCCGGTCGATCCGTCCGGCGGGCACGGCCACACAGCCGGCCGTGCCGCCGCCAGTCTCACTCATCAAATGCAGGAAAATTGCGCTGCCCCAACCCTGGCGGCGCGGGTGGCGGTTCCAGCTGATGTCGAGCACAACGTCATACTGATGATCGTTGCGGGCCATGCTTTCATGACTGGCGGCAAAGGGCAGGCGCACGGGCCGATTGTAGGCCCGATGGCCGGGAGCATCGCACCAGCCATCGTCCTTCCGGATCGCGGTGAGGCAAAGGCCGGTCTGTGGCCGACGGCGGCGGTCGTTTCGCCACCAGCCGCCAAGCAGTGCAAAGGTTCCCAATGGCGATGCGCCATCGCCCTCGCGCTTGGCGCAGGCTGCCCCATTGCGACCGATGCGGCAGGGCATGGCAAGCGGGCCCGCCACCAGCAGCGCGCGAGGGCCTCTGGGCTCAAGCCGATAGACCACAATCGTTGTGCAATAACCTTTCATCGCAGTCCGGGTGGCAGAACCTTGCCGCATGATGGCACATTGGATAGGCTCCAACGGTTCAGTGCAAGGACAATTGATGAGCAATATCCGGAAGATCCTGATTGTCGATGACGATGCCGCATTGCGCGAGGCGCTGGCTGAACAGTTGCACCTGCATGAGGAATTTGCTGTTCAGGAAGCGGATACCGCAACTGCCGCGCTGGCTATCGCCAAGGCAGACCAGATCGATATGATCCTGATGGATGTCGGACTGCCGGATATCGATGGCCGTGAGGCCGTCAAGATGCTGCGCAAGAATGCGTTTCGTGGCCCGATTCTGCTGCTGACCGGCCATGATTCGGAGGCCGACACGGTTCTCGGACTGGAATCGGGCGCCAACGACTATGTGACCAAGCCGTTCCGCTTCGCCGTGCTTCTGGCACGGATCCGCGCCCATCTGCGTCAACATGCGGCGAGCGAGGACGCGGTATTTGCGATCGGCCCGTATACGTTCCGTCCCGGCGCCAAGCTTCTGGTCACCACCAAGGGATCGAAACTGCGGTTGACCGAAAAGGAAACCGCCATCCTTCGCTATCTCTACCGCGCTGACCAGAAAGTCGTGCCCAGAGACGTGTTGCTGCAGGAAGTATGGGGCTACAATTCCAATGTCACCACCCATACGCTTGAAACGCATATCTACCGGCTGCGACAAAAAATCGAACCCAATTCCGGACATGCCCGCTTGCTGGTAACAGAGGGTGGCGGTTACAAGCTGGTGCCATAGCGGACCCTCTGATGCGACTTGACGAGAAAACCACGGCCCTTGCCGGCCTTGCCCTGTTTCGTGCTCTGGAGCCGGAAGCCCTGCATGTGCTTGCATTTTCAGCGACCACACAGCAACTCAAGGCGGGCGAGGACCTGTTCCGCAAGGGTGCCAGGGCCGATACCGGCTATGTGGTGGTCAGTGGACGGATCGGTGTTCAGGCCACGGATGGTGCGCCGGGCGAAGGGGAAGTCGTCGGTCCGGGCGGGCTGATCGGCGTATCGGCCCTTCTGGTTGCCGGGGAACGTCCGGGAACGGCGCTGGCACTCGAACCCAGCCGCGTGCTCGTCCTGTCGCAATCCCTGATGCGGCAGGTGCTCGAGGCCCATCCAGCCAGCGCAGCGGCGCTGAGAGCCCATCTCGCCGGAGAACTGGCCAGCACCCGGCAGCGGCTGGCCGAAATCATCTAGAGCAACATCCCGCCAGCCGGCATCCACCTGGCAAGATGATGCTCTCGCAGGCTCAAAGAGCGAGTGTTACTGCCAGGGGCACATGATCCGAGGGGCGCTCCCAGCCACGGGCCGCGCGCAGGATCGACGAGGATGCAATAGCCGGCTTCAAAGCCGGCCCGACCCAGATATGGTCGAGACGCCTGCCCTTGTCGGCAGCGTTCCAGTCCGGCGAGCGATAGCTCCACCAGGTGTAGACCTTCTCCGGCTCCGGATTTAGGCACCGCACCGCATCGATCCAGCCGCCGCTGTCCTGCAAGTGCAGCAGCGCCTCGCATTCGATCGGTGTATGGCTGACCACCTTGAGCAACGCCTTGTGACTCCAGACATCATGGACGAGCGGAGCAATGTTGAGATCACCGACCAGCACAGCCCGATCGTGACGGGCGCGCAGGCGCTCAGCCCAATCGGTCATTTCTGCCAGGAAATCCAGCTTGTGACCAAACTTCGGGTTTTCAATCCGGTCGGGAATATCACCGCCGGCGGGCACATAGAAATTATGGACAAGCAAGGAAGGGCCATCGGCCGGCCGAACCTCGGCGGCGATGTGCCGGGCGTCCTCCCGCCCGCACAGGGTCAGGTTCTCCGCTGCCGCAAGCGGCAGGCGCGACAGGATGGCCACGCCGTTGTAGCCCTTCATGCCGCGATGCAGAATATGCGGATAGCCCGCCTTGACGAAGGCGGACCGGGGAAATTCCGCATCGGGGCATTTGGTTTCCTGCAGGCACAGCACATCGGGCGCTGCCTCCGACAGGTAACGCAGCACAAGATCGAGGCGCAGGCGAACGGAATTGATGTTCCAGGTGGCAATCGTCAGTGTCATGGCAGAGTTATGGCCGGTGCATAGGCTGCCGGAAAGACATGCTGCCGCCTTGAGCCCAAATGAGACTGCGCCATCCACCGAATTGTTGGGTCAGGCGCGTGTTCGCCGGTCAGTTCGGTGTCGAAACCTTGGTCGGAATGACAAACAGGGCCGCATTCGGCCGCCGGGTGGTGTCGATATTGGCCAGCTGGACGCGCGTGTCATAGCCCTGCGGATCGGTGACGATCCATTGCTTGAGCATCATGTCGGCATTGTTGAAGGTCAGACGGATGCGCGAGGTGCCGCCCACAGTCTGTCGGTCCTCGATCACCAGCACGGCATCGCTGCCCTGCTGGGCCAGCGAAATCACCTTGGCGTCCCGCGCGACATCGATTCGGTCACGCAGCAGGAATTTCAGTGGTGTCTGACCGACGAAATATTCATCCTGGGTATTGGCCTTGCGATCCCGCACCGCGACGGTGGTGCCGTCGGAGATGATTTCAAGCGGACTCGGCGGCTTGTATTCGAACCGCATCTTACCGGGCCGGAGAATTGACAGCTTGCCTTCCCAGCGCCGGCCGTCCGGGCCGATCTGGACAAAATCAGCCGTCATGCCGCCGATGGCATTGAAATAGGCGTTGACCCGCTCAACCGTCGGTCTGGGCGTCTCGTTCTGGCCGGCGGCAGCTGCCGGTGCAGGCGCCGCCGGTGCAGGCCCCTTGGGGGCGCCCGGCGTGGTTGCGGCGGGAGGATTCAGGTTAAGCTGCGCCAGCGCTCCGCCAATGGCGAGCAACAGGGCAAAACCAGCAGCCAGGAATGACGTTGTCTTCACCGGTAGCTCCCGCCGAATCGGTCATCATCGACCCGAGACTAGAGCGGGGTTGTGGCGGATTCGCGTCAAACTGCAAAGCGGATTTGCAAAACTCGGCCAGCCCGGCCTCAGCCTGCCTCGGCGCCCTCGAGCAAAAGTTCACGCTTGCCGGCGTGGTTGGCGGGGCCGACAAGGCCTTCCTTCTCCATCCGCTCGACGAGGCTGGCAGCCTTGTTGTAGCCGATCTGCAGACGGCGCTGGATGTAGGAGGTCGAACATTTCTTGTCGCGCAGCACCACCTGCACTGCCTTGTCATAGAGATCCTGCGGTTCCTCGCCGAAGTTGCCCTTGTCGAATATCGCCCCGTCATCGCTCTCTTCGGCGCTCTCTTCTTCGGCGGTGATCGCATCAAGATATTGCGGCGCGCCCTGCGCCTTCAGATGGGCGACGACATGCTCGACCTCGGCATCGGAGACGAACGGGCCATGCACGCGCGAGATGCGGCCGCCGCCGGCCATGTAGAGCATATCGCCCTGGCCGAGCAGCTGTTCGGCGCCCTGCTCGCCGAGAATCGTCCGGCTGTCGATCTTCGAGGTGACCTGGAAGGAAATGCGGGTCGGGAAGTTGGCCTTGATCGTGCCGGTGATGACGTCCACCGAAGGGCGCTGGGTGGCGAGCACGACATGGATGCCGGCGGCGCGGGCCATCTGGGCAAGACGCTGGACGAGCCCCTCGATCTCCTTGCCGGCGACCATCATCAGGTCGGCCATCTCATCGACGATGACGACGATGAACGGCAGCGGCTGCAGATCCATCACCTCGTTCTCGAAGATCGGCTCGCCGGTCTCGCGGTCGAACCCGGTCTGGACCATGCGCTGGATCACCTCGCCCTTGTCCCTGGCCTCGGCGACGCGGGCATTGAAGCCGTCGATGTTGCGCACGCCGACCTTGGACATCTTGCGGTAGCGCTCCTCCATCTCGCGCACCGCCCATTTGAGGGCGACGACCGCCTTCTTGGGATCGGTGACGACCGGGGTGAGCAGATGCGGAATGCCGTCGTAGATCGACAGTTCGAGCATCTTCGGATCGACCATGATCAGCCGGCACTGGTCCGGAGTGAGCCGATAGAGCAGCGACAGGATCATCGTGTTGATGGCGACCGACTTGCCGGATCCGGTGGTGCCGGCGATGAGCAGATGCGGCATGCGGGCGAGCTCGACGATCACCGGTTCGCCGCCGATCGTCTTGCCGAGGCAGAGCGGCAGCCGCATCTTCGATTTCTCGAAATCCTCGCAGGCCAGCAATTCACGCAGGAAAACCGTCTCGCGCTTGGCGTTCGGCAATTCGATGCCGATTGCATTGCGGCCCTGCACCACGGCGACGCGGGCAGCAACCGCACTCATCGAACGGGCGATATCCTCGGCCAGGCTGATGACGCGCGAGGATTTGGTGCCCGGCGCCGGCTCGAGTTCATAGAGGGTGACCACCGGCCCGGGGCGCACGTTGATGATTTCGCCGCGCACGCCGAAATCATCAAGCACGCCTTCCAGCAGGCGGGCATTCTGCTCAAGCGCATCCTTTGAGATGATGACACCGGGTGCCCGTTTGGGCTCGGACAGCAGGGTCAGCGGCGGATGCTGGTAGCCATCCTGGCCGAACATTGAAGGCTGGGCCTCGCGCTCGGCCCGGCGACCGGGCTTGAGCGCTCCGACCGGAGCACTGACCTTGGCCTTGACCGGCTGGGGATCGTCGAACGGAGTGTCGTCGAGGCTGTCGAAGTCCGGCTCCGGGAGCGCGCGCGTGCGCTTTGCCGGGGCTTGAACCGGTCCGGTCGGCTCGAAAGTCGGCTCGGTTCTCCGGGATGCCGGCGTCCGGCGCCGGGCCGGTGCCTCGCTGCTCATCCTCTGGCGACCCATAAGAAGGGCAAAGCGCCGGGCAATCCAGCTCCTGGCGCTGAACAATGCATGGATGACAGCGCCGAGCGAGATGATGGTTACAGACGGTTCGTCATCAGCGCTGGATTCGACGTCCTCCTCGGCGATGCGCGCCTGTTCCTCTGCCTCCTCCTCGCTGGAGCGGCGGCCGACATAGGCGATCGAGATGATCAGGCCGACGGCGCAGGCAAAGCCTACCGGCAGACGGAGCAGCATGTCGAGCGAGCCGGTCAGCAGACGCGGCAGATAGAGCAGGAGATCGCCAACCAGACCACCAAGACCACCCGGCAAGGGCCAGCGGTCCGTGCGTGGCAAGGTTCCGGCCAGTCCGGCGGCGCAGATCACCGCAACCATGGCCACGATCAATCGCAGCGCCGGGCGTTGCAATTGCCGCCGCGCCATCAGCCGCCAACCGATGATGGCCATCACCAACAGCAGAGCGATTGCTGCCAGGCCGAAAATCTGCATGAGCAGATCGGCAATGACCGCGCCGGGGTAACCGAGAAGGTTGCGTGCCGGAACGGCAACGGCATGGCTGAGGCTGGGATCGCGCACCGACCAGGTTGCCAGCGCCAGCGCCCCGGCGCCGGCGGCGAGCAGCAGGATGAGCCCGGCGAGTTCTGCCAGGCGCCGCATGATACCGTCGCGGATTGCCTCGGGGATGTAATCCGTCGCCGAAGAACCCAGTCGCGTCGTCCGCATGATCCATTCCATACTGAGGGCAGTCTGGTCCGGATCATGGTTCAGGATGGGTTAAATCCAGCTTAAGAAATGGTTGCCTGATGTGCGATCGGCGGCCGTTGTGGCCGCCGATCGCTATGGCGTTGCCTGTCGATCAGGCGCTGTAGGCGCGCTCGCCATGTTCGGCAATGTCGAGACCCATGCGCTCATCGTCGCTTTCAGCCCTGAGGCCAATTGCCAGATCGATCAGCTTGAACAGGATCATCGAGACCAGGCCCGACCAGAGCAGCGTGACCGCCACCGCCTTGAGCTGCGCCATAAGCTGCGTTGCCATCACGAAATCGCCCGGCGCGGCTTCGCCCGGCTTGGCGACGTAATCGACGATCCCGGCGCCGCCCAGGTCGGGGCTGGCCAGTATGCCGGTAGCAATCGCGCCGAGAATGCCACCGATGCAATGGATGCCGAAGACGTCGAGCGAGTCGTCATAGCCCAGGGCGCCCTTCACATAGGCGACGAAGATGAAACAGGCGGCCCCCGAGACAAAGCCAAGCACGATGGCACCCATGGGCCCGGCAAAGCCCGAGGCCGGGGTCACCGCAACCAGACCGGCCACGGCACCGGAGACCATGCCGAGCAGCGAAGGCTTGCCTTTGAGCAGCCATTCGACGATGAGCCACGCCAGCGCCGCCGCGCAGGTGGCGACCATCGTGTTGACGAAGGCAAGGACCGCCGTGCCGTTGGCTTCGAGCGAAGAACCGGCGTTGAAGCCGAACCAGCCGACCCACAGCAGCGCCGCTCCGATCATCGTCATCACCAGCGAATGCGGTGCCATCAGCTCGCGGCCATAGCCGATGCGCTTGCCGACCATCAGGCAGCCGACAAGGCCGGCGATACCGGCGTTGATATGCACCACGGTGCCGCCGGCAAAGTCGAGTGCACCCCACTTGAAGATCATGCCTGCATCGGCAACGGCCTCGTCAAGTTTGGCTTGAGCAGCGGTCTTTGCGACGGCGTCCGTGGCTGCCGCAACAGCCTTGGCCGCATCGGCGAGCGCGTCGGGTCCTGCCCAGTACCAGACCATGTGGGCGATCGGATAGTAGACCAGCAGCGACCACAGGGCGGTGAAAGCCATCACCGCACCAAAACGCATGCGCTCGGCAAAAGCGCCGACGATCAGAGCCGGCGTGATCATCGCAAAGGTCATCTGGAATGCGAGGTAAAGGTACTCTGGAATCACCACGCCGTTGGAGAAGGTTGCGGCATTGGATGCAGGGGTGATGCCGGCCATGAACGCCTTGCCGAATCCGCCAACAAAATCATTGAGGGCGCCGCCGTTGGTAAAGGCCAGCGAATAGCCGACCGCCACCCACATCAGCCCGGCAAGACAGACGATGGCGAAGACCTGGGTGAGAACCGACAGCATGTTCTTGGCGCGCACAAGGCCGCCATAGAACAGCGCCAGACCCGGCACAGACATCATCAGAACCAGGGCGGTTGCGATCAGCATCCAGGCCGTATCGCCCTTGTTGGGCTGCGGGGCGGGCGTATCGGCAAAGGCAGGAGCGAGCGTCAGGCCAGCCACCAGACATGGGGCGGCGAGGCGAAGAACAATCGATTTGCAGGACATGATGGAAGCTCCACTTCTTACAGGAATTCAGAGGGCGTCGCCGTCGCGCTCACCCGTGCGGATGCGGACGACCTGATCGAGGGGCGCAACAAAGATTTTCCCGTCGCCGATCTGGCCGGTACGGGCGGCTTCGGCGATGGCCTCAACCACCGGCCCGACTAGTTCATCGGAGACGCCGACCTCAAGCTTGAGCTTGGGCAGGAAAGACACCGCGTATTCGGCGCCACGGTAGATTTCGGTATGACCCTTCTGGCGGCCGTAACCCTTCACCTCGGTCACGGTCATGCCGTGGACACCAAGGGCGGTCAGCGAATCGCGCACCTCTTCGAGCCGGAAGGGCTTGATGATGGCTGTGACGGTTTTCATGGGCTCGACGCTCCTTCTGCCTTGGATCGCGGATCGGACAATCCGCGCTGGATGAAGCGTCAGCTACAAGCGGCGTGCCAGACGGGATTTGCCGCCCGATTCCGGCCGATTCGGCTGAAGTCCTGGCTATCCGGGCGCCGCCTTGCTCAAAAGATGGGCAGATGCATGCGTTGATGGTGCAGCGCAAAAAGGCGGCCCCGGCGGTGATGGCCGCCGGGGCGAGAGTGCAGGCATTGGCAATTTGGTCAGTGCAGGCGTTCGCCATGCAGGGCCAGATCCAGGCCCTCGACCTCTTCATCGCGGCTGGCGCGCAGCGGGGTCATGAACGCCGTCACCTTCAGGGCAACGAACGTGCCGGCGGCACACCAGAGCGTGGTAACGACCACTCCGATCGCCTGGGTGACGACCTGCCCCGGATTGCCGTCGACAAGACCGCGCAAGCCCTCGGCCAATTCCGGCGTCGCCGACAGGCTGCCTGTGGCAAAGACACCGGCCAGCATGGTTCCCAACAGGCCGCCGACACCATGGACGCCGAAAACATCGAGCGAATCGTCATAGGCGAGCTTGTGCTTGAGCCAGATACAGGCCCAGTAGCACAGGGCGCCGGCGATCACACCGATGACAACCCCATGCCAGGGCAGAATAAAGCCGGAGGCGGGCGTCACCGTGCCGAGCCCGGCAATGGCACCGGAAATGATGCCCAGAACCGAAGGACGGCCCCGCTGGATCCATTCGAGGCCAGTCCAGACCACAGCGCCGGCACAGGCGGCAAGATGGGTGGCGGTGATCGCATAGACGGCACGCGAACCGGCGCCGAGCGCCGAGCCGCCGTTGAAGCCGAACCAGCCGACCCACAGCAGCCCGGTGCCGACCACAGCCATCGACAGATCATAGGGCGCGAAATTGTCGCGGCCATAGCCGTGACGCGGGCCGATCATCAGCGCGGCTACCAGACCGGCGATACCTGCATTGATATGGACCACCGTGCCGCCGGCAAAATCGATCACGCCCAGCTTGGCCAGCCAGCCGTTGCCCCAGACCATATGGGCACTCGGCACATAGACCAGGAACAGCCAGAGCACCGAGAAGATCAGGAAGGCCGAGAACCGCATGCGATCGGCAACGCTGCCGCCGATCAGCGCGCAGGTGATAATCGCGAAGGTCATCTGGTAGAGCATGAACAGGAGTTCAGGGATCGTCGGCGCCAGCGCGGTGGTCGTATCCGGCTTGATGCCCAGCAGAAACGCCCGCGACAAATCGCCGAAAATCGGTCCGTCTCCGCTGAAGGTCAGAGAATAGCCGACCGCGATCCACAACAGCGAGACAATGGCGATCGAGGCCGCCGATTGGGCCATGGTCGCCAGCACTGTCTTGCGCCGCACCATTCCGGCATAGAACAGGGCCAGACCCGGCAGCGTCATCATCAAGACAAGCGCCGTGCAGACAATCATGAATCCGGTATCGGCAGCATCGATCTTGGATGTCGACTGGGCAAGGGCGGGGTCGACAACAGCGGCGCTCATCAGCAGCGCTGAAGCAGAAAACAGGCGAGGGTTCATGGCGGGGCCTCGTGACAGAAGGGGCAAACGGCAGGCCGTGCCGCGCGGCCAAGCCCACCGCCGCCGAAACAAGCTTCATGCCAGTTATTGGGGCTCGCTCTCGCACAATATCAGGCTGATTCTGCCCCTCCGGGCGAAATGTTGCTGAAAGGATAGTCTGCCCTGCCTAAAAGAACGGCACGCTGCCTCTCATCACGGCGGCGCCTCGATGGTCTACGGACGCTTGCGGCGGATCAGCCCCTCCTGCGCCACCGAGGCAACCAGCGTGCCATCCCGCCGGAACACCAGCCCGCGTGAAAAGCCGCGGCCAGCGCAGGCGTTGGGGCTCTCCTGGCTGTAGAGCAGCCATTCGTCGGCACGAAACGGGCGATGGAACCACATCGCATGGTCGAGACTGGCAGGGGCAATGCCAGGATCAAAGACCGAGGTGTTGTGCGGAACCAGAGAGCAATCGAGCAGCGTCATGTCTGACGCATAGGCCAGGACGGATTGGTGGATGCCGGGATCATCGGGCAGGCGACCGGCTGCCCGGATCCAGATCTGGGTTCCGAGCTGGGCTGAACCGCTGGCGGTGTAACGCTCGAAATCGACCGGCCTGAGTTCGATCGGCCGCTCGCGCTCGAAATAGGCGCGTACGGGATGCGGCAGATTGGGCAGGACCGATTTCTTCACCGTTTCGATGGATGGCAGATCTTCCGGCATCGGCACATCGGGCATCGTCGCCTGATGATCGAACCCGTCTTCCGGCTCATGGAATGAACAGGACATGGCAAAAATCGGTCGGCCATGCTGGATGGCCACCACACGGCGCGTGGTGAAACTGCGTCCGTCGCGGATCCGGTCGACATCGTAGATGATCGGCACGCTGGGATCGCCGCCGAGCAGGAAATAGCCATGCAGCGAATGCGGTTCGCGTCCGTCGACGGTGCGATGGGCGGCGACCAGCGCCTGGCTGATGACGAGGCCGCCGAAAACCCGCTGCCAGCCGACCTGCGGCACACGGCCACGAAAAAGAGTCTGCTCGAGCGGCTCAAGATCGAGTATGGTCAGAAGATCGGAAATGACGGACATGACGGGGCCGGTTCAAGCGGGACGGGAGCGCCACTTGGCAAGGGAATGGCCGAAGCGTCAAGGTGAGGCATGGCTGTGATCGATGACGTCGATGTGGTGATCGCCGGGGGCGGAGCCGCCGGTCTGGCGCTGGCGCTGGCACTCAATGTGGCCGCTGGTTCGGCGCTCAAGGTAGCTGTCTGCGACCCGGAACTGGCGCGGGACCGGCGTGGCGATTCGCGCGCCTATGCAATTGTCGCCGGCGCCATCCGGTTTTTCGACTCCATCGGCGCCTGGCAGGCGATGCGGGACGAGGCGCAACCCATCCTTCGCATGGAAATTACCGACAGCCGGCTCGAAGACCTGGTGCGAATGCCGTTGCTGACCTTCGGGGCCGCCACGCAGGACGAGGCACCACCGGCGATGATGCTGGCGAACGGAACCATCCTTGCAGCGCTGATGGCCAGGGCCCGGTCGGCCGGACTGTCGCTTTTTTCTGAACCGGTCAGTGGATTTGACCAGACGGGCGGGCGCATCGCCGCGATCGTCGGCGGACGGCGGCTGCGTGCCAGACTCCTGGTGATCGCCGACGGGCGCGGTTCGCGGCTGCGCGAACGGGCCGGCATCGCCTATCATGGCTGGCGCTATCCACAGACGGCCATTGTCGGCACCATCCACCATACACTCGACCATGAAGGGGTCGCGGTACAGCATTTCCTGCCGGCGGGACCGTTTGCCTTGCTGCCGCTCAAGGGTCGGCGCTGCTCGATCGTCTGGAACGAGCGGCCGGAGACGGTCGAACGGTTGCTGAGATGCGATTCCGACGATCTCGTCACCGAGATTGACCGGCGCGCCGCCGGGCGGTTCGGAACGGTCACGCGCGTTGAGGGATTGGCGTCCTTTCCGATGTCGATCGGTATTGCCCGGCGGTTTGTCGGGCCACGACTGGCGTTGCTGGGCGATGCCGCGCATGGCTTCCATCCGATTGCCGGACAGGGCCTCAACTACGGGCTGCGCGGGGCGGCGGCGTTGGCCGAAACGATCATCGACGCGGCCCGGCTGGGGCTGGATATCGGATCGGAGACGGCGCTCGGGCCCTACGAGGCGGCCCGAAGGCCCGATGTCATGGCGATGGCTGCGGCCACCGAAACACTCAACCGGCTGTTTTCCAACGATTTCGGTCCGCTGCGGGCGATCCGTGACCTGGGGCTTTCGCTCGTCGATCGGCTGCCGGGACTGGGCGCGCGCTTCATGCAGGAAGCGGCCGGTGACAGTTCCCGAGCGCCGCGGGCCTTTCGCGGACTGCCGATCTGATCGGCCCGTCAATCCGCAAGGCGGCGGGCCTCGTCGACCAGCATGATCGGGATACCGTCGCGGATCGGGAATGCCAGCTTGGCTGCATGGCTCACCAGTTCCTGGCGCACGGCATCATAGTCGAGCGCGGTCTTGGTCAGCGGGCAGACCAGGAGTTCAAGGAACTTGGGGTCGATGCTGCGCGTGGCATAGCGCTCGGGGGCGTTGGAACCGGTCATCTTACTCACTGGACGGTTATGTCGCCATCCCCGCCCGGCCCCGACAGATCGATTTCGGTCAGGGCGATAAGCAGCTCGGCGCGGGTTTTCAGGTCTGGCGCTTCCAATAGCGCCTGCTTTTCCTTGAGCCCGTAGGGGCACATCATCGACAGGGCATTGACAAGCGCCTCGTTGGAGGCCTGGCCGACACTCTCCCAGTCTATCTCGACCGCCTTGGCATCGGAGAACGCGCGCAAGGCGATCAAGACTGCTTCACGATCCACAGCATCCTCACCCAGGCGGGCAATGAAGTCGGGCCGGAACGGCGCGGTGGAAACTTGGGCCTTGCGGAAGGGGGCGTCGGTAACGACCTCCTCAATGAGGCGGAAGCGAGCAATGCCCGTCAAGGTGATCAGGTAGCGCCCATCGCCCGTCTCGGCAAATTCGGTCAGCCGGCCAACGCAGCCGACAGCCATCAGATCTGGCGGTGCCTCGCCGGCCTTTTCGTTGATCGGCTGGATCATGCCGATCAAACGGTCACCGGCGAGGGCCGCATCGACCATGGCCAGATAGCGCGGCTCGAAGATATTGAGCGGCATCTGGCCACGCGGCAGCAGCAATGCGCCGGCGAGCGGAAAGATCGGGATGACCTCCGGCAGTTGCGCTGGCCCCTGATACTGGACGTTGGACGGCATTGCCTCTGCTCCTCAATCCGGATGGCGTTATGGGGCCTACCGAAAAAGATAGGCCGAAAGGCGGCGGCGCGCTCCAAGCGTCACCTCGTCCATCGGCCCCCAGGCTTCGAACAATTGCAAGAGCTGCTTGCGTGCGCCGTCATCATTCCAGCTTCGATCCATCTTGATGATGTCAAGCAGGTGATCGGCAGCCTCGGCGCGGAAACCCTTCGCATTGAGGGCGACCGCAAGGTCGAAACGTGCCTGATGGTCGGCGGGATTGCTGGCAATGCGGCGCTCAAGATCGGCAAGGTCGCCAAGGCTGGCCGCCCGTTCCATCAGCTCCAGACGGGCGATTGCAGCCACGATGGCCGGCTCCGTCCGCTTGGCTTCAGGAACGGAATCGAGGATCCGGCGAGCCTGTTCGAGGTTGTCGGTGTCCATCTGCAGCCCGGCAAGGCCAGCGAGCGCCGCACCGTGGTGCGGATCCTTGGCCAGAACAACCGCGTAGGCTTCCGCAGCGCCGCCGATGTCCCCGCCCGCCTTGCGCTCCTCGGCAAGCTTGATGAGGGTTGCCGGATCATCGGCGGATGGACCGACCAATCGTTCGATGAAAGCCGTCACCTTGCTCTCCGGCAGGGCGCCCATGAATCCATCCACGGGCTTGCCATTGGAAAAGGCGATGACTGCCGGAATCGATTGAATGCCGAGCTGGCCGGCAACCTCCGGATGGTCGTCGATGTTCATCTTGACGAGGCGCACCTTGCCGCGCGCGGCACGCACCGCCTTTTCGATGACCGGAGTGAGTTGTTTGCAAGGACCACACCATGGCGCCCAGAAATCGACCAGCACCGGCTGGCGCGCCGATTCGGCGATGACGTCGGCGCGGAAACCTTGCGTCGTCGTATCCTTGATCAGGCCTTCGGGTTGGGCGCCCAGCATGTGAACCTCGGCAAGTGTATCAGAAAAGAACCTTCCCCATCCTACATGGGGTCGGTGGACAGGAAAGGCAATGACACATCACGCCTCTGGTGAGGACGCCTCACCTTCAGGCAGGTCGACGATATGCGGGGGATGGCCGATGGCCGCAAGGAACTGCAGGAGATCCTGATTGGTGATCGTAGTCGTCGCGGTATTGGTCAACGGGTGGAAATTGAGAACCGGCGCTTCCGCGAGCTTGCGTTGCAGAACAACGGTAACCCGGCCGTCGGTGTCGTTCATCGCGGCAAAGGGCGTCACCGAACCGGGCTCGACCCCGAGACAGGCGCGCAATTGTTCGGCCGAGCCGAACGATACGCGCCCCTGGCCGCCAATGGCTTCATGCAGCTTCTTGAGGTTCAGCGGGGCATCCTCCAGCGCCGTAACCAGGAATAGCCGACCCTTCTTGTCCTTGAGGAACAGGTTCTTGGAGTGCGCGCCAGGAATGGTGCCGCGCAGCTCCCGCGATTCGGCCACGGTATAGACTGCGACATGCTGAAGCGTCCGATGCGCGATGGCGAGACGGTCCATGAGGTCAAACAGCGGGCGGGCGACAGGAATATCGGGGCAAGAGGTCATCAGCCGTCATCCGGAGCAACAATGAAAAGCGCGGATCGCTTGATAACGGGCTTGCACGCAAACGCCAAATGTTGCATACGAGCGCCGCAGCCGGCTTGGTCCGGCGCAAGCGGGTGTAGCTCAGGGGTAGAGCACAACCTTGCCAAGGTTGGGGTCGAGGGTTCGAATCCCTTCGCCCGCTCCAGTCACCGCCTGCCCCTTACGGTGACCGATGACGAGATGCTTGCTGTTCCTTTCCCACCGATTTCGATCTGGACAGTAGAGGGATGACCGACGCTTCGGCTTCGGCCCCGCCTGATCCACCGGCAAAGCTGCTGCACGACCGCCAGCGGCTGATACCGGCCGTTCGACGCCTGTGGCAGGGTTGGGTAAGGCCGCATGGCGGCACGATTTTGATTATCTGGCTGACCGTGCTGGTGATCGCGGCGATGTCGTCGATGTATCCCTACATCATCAAGCGAGCCTTCGATGCCTTTGATGCCAAGGATGAGGCGTTTCTAAAGCTGACGCCCGTTCTGGTGATCATGGTGACCGCCATGCGCGGCTTTGCAATGTTCGCCCAGCTCATTCTGACCAACCGGGTGGTCTCCAAGGTTGAGGCCGATCTTCAGACCTCGCTGTTTCACAGCCTAATCGACGCCGATGTGGCGCAGCTGAGCCGCGAGACTCCTGCATCGCTTACTCAACGCTTTACCACCGATTTTGCCTATGTGCGTGAGGCGTTGACACGGCTTTCCACGGTGCTGGCGCGCGATGTCGCCACCGCCGTTGCGGTTCTTGCGGTCATGGTGTGGATCGACTGGATGATCACGCTGGCCGCACTGATGGTTCTGCCGATCATCGTCCCGCCGATCGAGCGGATCGGGAAAAAATTGCGGCGGACGGCGCTGTCGACACAGGAACAGACCGGCATCATGGCGAGCCTGGTGGCCGAAAGCCTCGGCGGTGTGCGCATTGCCAAGACGTATGGTCTTGAACCCTACCTGAAATCCAAGGCCGCCGATGCCTTCGATGCTGTCCGTCGGCTCAAGGTCAAGGCTGCCAATCAGCGGGCGCGGCTTGATCCGCTGCTCGAGGTTGGCGGCGGCGTGACGGTTGCGGCGGTGCTGGTGTTTATCGGATGGCGCATTGCCCAGGGGCAATCGACCATCGGAGACTTCACCGGATATGTGACCGCCGTTCTGCTGGCTGCCCAGAGCCTGCGAACACTCGGCAATCTCAACGCGATCCTGCACGAGGCGGTGGCCGCACTGACCCGGATCTTCGCGGTCATCGATGAACGTCCACAGGTCGAAGATGCGGTCGATGGGCCGGAACTGGTTGTGAAACAGGGCGAGGTCGCCTTTGCCGGGGTGTCGTTCTCCTACGCCAATTCCGGCTCTGCCCTTTCCGACGTCTCCCTTGTCGTGCCGGCGGGAAAGACAACGGCATTCGTCGGTCGTTCGGGAGCCGGCAAATCCAGCCTGCTGGCCCTGGTGCCGCGCCTGTTCGATCCGACTGCGGGGGTGGTCACGATCGACGGAACGGATATCCGTTCAGTGTCGCTTAAAAGCCTGCGCGCGCATCTGGCGGTAGTATCGCAGGATATCGTCCTTTTCGACGACACCATCCGGGCCAATATCGCTTTCGGTCGGCAGAGAGCGAGCGAAACAGAGATCATCGCCGCCGCCAGCGCGGCAGCCGCCCATGGATTTATCGCGGCTTTGCCGGATGGCTATGATACGCGCGTCGGTGATCGGGGGGGACGGCTGTCAGGCGGCGAACGACAGCGCGTTGCGCTTGCCCGGGCATTCCTGCGCAACGCGCCGATTCTCCTGCTGGACGAACCCACTTCCGCGCTTGATGCCCAATCCGAGGATCTCGTCCAGAAAGCGCTGGGCGATCTGATGCGCGGCCGCACCACGCTGGTCGTTGCCCATCGTCTGGCGACGGTGCGGGCCGCCGATCTCATCGTGGTGATGGACGAGGGCCGCATCGTCGAGACCGGAACGCATGACAGCCTGATGGCCAGCGATGGCGCCTATGCGGCCTTCTACCGGCTCCAGTTCGGCGAGGGCGTCACTCCCGCCTGAGGATCCTGTCCACGATAAAGGCCGAGAACGCGTGTGGCCTGAATGAACGGGTCAGTTCGTCGGGGTCGTATTCGGTTGTCACCCAGTCGATCAGAGACAGGCCCCGGGCCTCGCCCTGGTCGCGGTAGCGTTCGATGAAGGCGTCGAGAATTCCGGTTTTCGACCAGCGCCAATGGCCATAACCGGCAGAAAGCTGTTCAAGCGCAAGCGAAGCCGGCTGACCATGCTTCAACATCAGATAGAGCGCCGAGACGAAGCCGGCACGGTCGGCGCCGGACTTGCAATGAATCAGTGCCGGATATTCGATGCTGTCAAACAGCTTCTGGGCGGCCAGAACGGTGTCGATCCCGGGGGCTTCGCGTGACCGTGCGACGAAGTCGACAAGGGTTATTCCGGCCCTGTCGCAGGCCTCACGCTCGAGTGGCCAGGAGCCGAACTCGCGCCCTCCTCGCAGGTTGACAATCGTGCGGATGCCCCGCGCGGCAAAGTCGGCGACCTGATGCGGCGACGGCTGGGCCGAGCGCCACAGATCGTCGGTGACCGGATGGGCATTGAGATAAATCAGCCGGAACAGCCCATGATCGATCAGCAGCATGTTGGTCCAGGCGCAGAATCGCTGCCAGCGACCGGCAATCGGCCGGTCCCAGCGGGCGGCACGAGCCAGGCGCCGGGCGTAGCGGCGTTCGGGGCGGAAGATTGCAAAGACCATAGGCGCAAAGGGCTGTAGCAGTCCGTCCTGCCGGAGACAACGGGCGCGAGAGCATGCTGCGAACAAGCGTGAACGGCTTTTCGCAAAAAGCATGCCCAAAATAGTTGTTATCGGTCACGTTATCTCTCGCTTCGGCGATTCGACCGGAACGAGGGCGTGCTCTGGTGCGCTTTCGACGAAAGCCAACTCACAGAAAGTGCCCAATTTCTTTGTTTTTCGCATTTTCTTGACGCGAACCGGAACCCACTTCGCTCGAAAATGCTCCAGTGCCAACACTTCCTTCACATTGATCGACAATTTGCCGGCGCGATACCAAAGGCGCGATTGGAAAACGGCGCCGGGCCCCTTAAAGATCAACCTGATTGAGCTGGAGGGGTCAATGCGTATCGATGCAATCGAGATTGGCAAGAATCCGCCGTTTGACGTCAATGTGATCGTCGAGGTTCCGATCGGTGGCGAGCCGATCAAGTATGAGCTCGACAAGGCGTCCGGCACATTGGTGGTCGATCGCTTTCTCTACACGCCCATGCATTATCCAGGCAATTACGGGTTCATTCCCCATACCCTGTCCGATGATGGCGACCCGTGCGACGTGCTGATCGCCAATACAAGGCCGATCGTGCCGGGCGCTCTGGTCAATGTTCGACCGGTCGGCGTGCTCAAGATGCAGGATGATGGTGGCGGCGACGAGAAGATCATCGCGGTGCCCTCGCCCAAACTGACCAAGCGGTATGAGCATGTCCATAACTATACCGACCTGCCGACCATCACATGGAAGCAGATCGAGCATTTCTTCACCCATTACAAGGATCTTGAGCCCGGCAAATGGGTCAAGCTCATGGGGTGGGGCGATGCGGATGAGGCACGCAAGCTGATCGTCGACGGAATCGAGCGCTACAAGGCCAGCAGCAAGTAAGGCGATCCGTCATATCGGCGGGCGGGTCAGGCCAGGCCCGTGGCGCGGGCAATGGCCAGTGTTCGTTCGGCCTGGTCCCTGTGCAGCAGTTCGGCCATGCGCCCTCCGACCGTCAGCACGCCCTTGCCGGCATTCTCCGGTCGGGCAAACGCCTCGACGATCGCACGCGCTTCGGCGATCTCGCTGTCGGTCGGTCCAAAGATGTGATTGGCGTCGGCGATCTGACTGGGATGGATCACCGTCTTGCCGTCAAAACCGAACCCGCGACCCTGCCGACATTCGGCCAGATAACCATCCGGGTCCTTGAGGTTGTTATAGACCCCGTCCAGTACCGCAAGATCGTAGGCGCGGGCGGCCAGAACCGTCTGGCTGATCCAGGACAGCATGGCCAGACGGCTGCCGGTCAGATTGACCCTGGTGTCCTTTGCAAGGTCGTTGGTGCCCAGCACGAAACAGGCAAGGCGCGCATCGTCTCTTGCCGCAACCGCAGCGATGGCGGCGATGTTGAGAATCGCCTTCGGCGTCTCGATCATTGCCCAAAGGGCTGGCCGGTCCTTGCCGGCGATCTCGTTCAGGCCCGCCTCTGCCCGGTGGATGTCATTGGCATCCTGGACCTTGGGCACCAGAACGGCGTCAGAACCGGCCCCCACCACCAGATCTTCGGCGGCCTCGTCACTGTCGAGCCCATTGATCCGCAGAACAAGCTCCTTGTCACGAAAGGCCTGGGATCGAATGGCCGAGGCGGCATTCCGCCGCGCTTCGTTCTTGGCCTGGGGCGGAACCGCATCCTCCAAATCAAGAATGATGACATCCGCCGGCAGCGTAATGGCCTTTTCGATGGCCCGGACGTTGTTGGCCGGAACATAGAGCGCGCTGCGGCGTGGGCGGAAAGACATGGAGGGTCTCCGGCTGCACCTATGGTGATTTTGACCGTATGCCGCGATTTGCCTCCTTGTCGCAAGCTGCGGCGCTACCCATGTAGGCCGGGACAGGAGAAATGCGATGGCAGCCAATGCTGATTTGCCAAAGGGTGGGCGGCACGGCCTGCCGCCAAGGCTGGTTGAAGGCTATGAGGCGTTCAAGGCCAATCGGTTACCGCGCGAACACCAACGCTTTGTCGAGATGGCGCGAGATGGCCAGAAGCCCGAGACGATGATCATCGCCTGTTGCGATTCGCGCGTTTCTCCCGAGGTTATCTTCGATGCCAATCCGGGAGAGCTGTTCGTCGTACGCAATGTGGCCAACCTGGTGCCACCATTTGAGCCGATGGCCGGCCTGCATGGCGTCTCGGCGGCGCTGGAATTTGCTGTTCAGGCACTGAAGATCCGCAATATCGTGGTGATGGGCCATGGCCGGTGCGGTGGCGTCCATGCCTTCGTCAAGCGGCTGCGGCGCCCGCAGCAATCCGATGTGCTGTCTCCCGGCGATTTCATCGGCAAGTGGATCGAACTGATCGCCCCGGCCGCCGAATCGCTGCCGGCGCAGGACGATGAAAGCGATCATGATTATGCCGAACGGCTGGCACGGACCTCGATCCGCAACTCGATCGAGAATCTGTTGACCTTTCCGTGCATCAGCACGCTGGTGAACCGCGGAAAAATGGAGATTTACGGCTGCATCTTTGATGTGACCACGGGACGGCTGGAAACGCTGTAGTCAAGCCGGGTCAAAAGGACCCGGCGATCGCCGCAAGCAGCGCTGCCGCGTAGATGCAAAAGGCGGCGCGCGGGGCGCTGCGGTCCGTCCAGGGCAAGGGTCTGGCAGACGTTTCAACCGTTACCTGGCCGTTGCGTGGCAACAGTCGCCGGCTCGCCGCCGGGCCATGGCGCGGGTCAATGGAGAGGACAGCGGCAAACAAGGCGACAAGGCCTATGATCGCCGCCAGCATGATTGCCATGAAGGCGCCGGCCGGCAGAGCCAGGCCGGACAGGGTTACGATGACCGTGGCCCAGGCCAGCGCGGCCACCAGTCCATCTCCCAGTACCGATCCGGTGACAGCGAGGCGCCTGCGCACTGGCGCCGGGATCAGACCGACCAGCCAGCCACAGAGCCGTATCGTGGTGGAGCCCATCCGCATGGGTTCTGCCGGATCGGTGGTGGAGCGGATCGACCAGAAAAGCCCCGGAAATATGCGGCCACCATCGAAGGGCCGGAACGGCAGCAAGTGAATCAGCGTCATCATGAAGCCGAGGCGGGCCGCCAGCACCATGGCCTCGTCGCCGCTCATGCTGCCTGCCACATGCAGAGCAAAGGCCAGGCACAGGCCGGCCAGCACGCCGGCAATCGCCACAGTGGCCTCTGCCTCGCGGGACGGCCATTGCGCAGCGGTTGTGCCAAGATAGACGCCAACAAACGGGGTCAGACTGCGCAATCCCGGCATGTGACCGAAACGGCGGGAGACATGCAGATGCGCCAGTTCGTGCACCAGCCATTGCAGAACCACCAGCAAGCCCACGGTGCCGCCGAACAACCAGGAGACTTCGGCGCAACAGAGCAGCACAAGCGGAGCGAATTTTGCCGATTTCAGCGGCCACAGCAGGGTGATTCCCAGCCCGGCCAGCTTGATAAGCAGAAATGCCAGAATTGCCCCGGCAAGGCCGCCGCCCTGAAGGCGCAAAATAGCGCGTTCGACCCGTGAGCGGGCAGGAGAAGGCAGAGACTCGTGGCTCATCGACGGCCTCGTCAGGACAGCGGGCATGGCAGCCCGGCGTGAACTGCCTCTGATCCTAGCCGAAAGTCTAATAATGGGTCGTTAACGATGAACGATTCGATACGCCGCAAACAAAACCGCCGCCCTTGCGGGCGGCGGCCAGGTTCCGATCAGACAGATGACCGATCAGGCAGCCTTGGAGCGAGGCTTGAGCAGCTTGCGATTGACCAGCACTTCGGCGATCTGCACGGCGTTGAGCGCGGCACCCTTCCTGAGGTTGTCGGACACGCACCAGAAGGCCAGGCCGTTTTCCACCGTCGCATCCTCGCGGATGCGCGAGATATAGGTGGCGTCCTCGCCCGCCGCCTCGTGCGGGGTGATGTAGCCACCCGGCTCGCGCTTGTCGATCACCAGCACGCCCGGCGCCGTGCGCAGCACTTCGCGCGCCTCGTCGGCAGTGATCGGCTTCTGGCATTCGATGTTGACGGCCTCGGAATGGCCGATGAACACCGGCACACGCACGCAGGTTGCGGTCAGCTTGATCTTCGGGTCGAGAATCTTCTTGGTCTCGGCCGTCATCTTCCACTCTTCCTTGGTAAAGCCGTCCTCCATGAAGACGTCGATATGCGGGATGAGGTTGAAGGCGATGCGCTTGGGGAACTTCTTCGTCTTTGGTTCGGCGGCCGAATAGATCGCCTTGGTCTGTTCGAAGAGTTCGTCCATGCCGTCCTTGCCGGCACCGGATACCGACTGGTAGGTCGAAACCACCACGCGCTTGATGCCGAAACGCTCATGCAGCGGCTTGAGCGCAACGACGAGCTGGGCGGTCGAGCAGTTCGGATTGGCGATGATGTTCTTCTTGGCAAAGCCGCGCACGGCGTCGGCGTTCACTTCCGGAACGATCAGCGGCACATCGGCATCATAGCGCCAGGCGGACGAATTATCGATGACCACGCAGCCCTGGGCGCCGATCTTTGGCGACCATTGCTTGGAGATCTCACCCCCGGCCGACATCAGGCAGATATCGGTGTCGGAAAAATCATAATGCTCGAGAGCTTTGACTTTCAGGGTCTTGTCGCCGAACGAAACTTCGGTGCCAACGCTGCGCTGGGAGGCGAGCGCGACAACTTCACTGACCGGGAATGCCCGTTCAGAAAGGATGTTCAACATTTCCCGGCCCACATTGCCCGTGGCGCCGGCGATTGCGACCTTGTAACCCATCGTAAACTCTCCGGATAACTTTTTCCCGGCCGGTAACCGGGAAGCCGCGCTTTTACGCCAACTTTGTTCGAACGGCAATGTGGGGTTTGCCAGCCTGGGCGGAGTTGGTGCCGCCAAGCGGGGTTTGAGGGCGGGATGAGTTTCGTAACGGAAGGGCGTACCGGAATCCGGTCTGAAATCTCGGGGTTTGTGGTCCACGAGGACCAGAGCCTCGAAGCGCGGCTGCGGCGCGTCTACAGTTCGGCGCGCCAAGCGGCCGGTGACCGTCTGGCCAAAGCCCAGGACGCGACCGCAGCGCCGGCTACACGGCTCTCACCCCTCTGGGAGCGTGCCGGAGCCCTTGGCGCTGCGGCGTCGGATCTGGCTTCTGCCAAGCTGAATCGGTCGGCCAAGATCATTTCATCCGCCCTGCAGGCGATCGCTCACAGGTGCCTCGATCGCTCTCGCCTGTTCACCAGACTCAAGGATAGCGGCGCCCTGGTCTGGCTTGTCGTCAAAGTGGTATCGCGGTTGCTCTGGCGTGTCCCGCGCGCCGTGAAACTCATCGGATTGACGTTGATTGCCGTCAGCGCCGCCATGCTGTGGTCGGACGAAAAGGACGGGCCGTCGCCGGCCCAGGCGGTTGCGATGAAGCCTGCCGAGGTTGAGGAGGCGCGGCCTCGTCCGGACGCCTGGAAAGCGGTGGCATCGCCGATCGCCAGCTATCATCTGGAGGCTCCCGAACTCGACCGCTCAACGCTTGCCTATCGCGCCCGCACCCACCGCGATGGTCCGCGTCAGGACATTCTGGCCTGGACCGCACAAGCCGATTCGACCGGCCGGTCGCGCGCCAGGATGAGCGGCACGCTGTTTGTCGAAAGCTATGGCAGGCTTCGACCAGAGCGCGAAACCCTGTTCATCGACCTGTCGCGCCGTGCTGCGCTGACCGGCGCCAGCATCGAGCGACTGGGAACGACGATCGGGCTCAAGACCAAATTCGGCGCTCTTGAGACGGCAGAAATCGCCTTGAGCAGCGATGGTCGCGCGGCGCGTGGCTGTCTGGCCTTCCGTCACAGCACGTCGGAGGCGGTGCTGGATCTGCATGGCTGGTTCTGCGGCACGGCCGATCGCCCGGTGGACCGGGCGGAACTTGCCTGTCTCATTGACCGGATCGATCTTGTGCGCGCCGGCAACGATACCAGGCTGAAATCGTATTTCGCCGAAGTGGAACGGGCCCGTCAGCCCTGCGGTGCTGCGCGGCTGGTCACGATTGCTTCAAACTGGATGGATGGCGATGATGCGCCGGTCCTGAAAGCCGGGTTTTCGTCGATGGCAGGCCTGCGATAGGCAAAAAACACGCTTTATCATCCACCAGTTCTTCACCATATTGGGCTAGCGTGAATCACCTCCCAGGTGTCGAAAGGTTCTCTCCATGCGTATCGCCCTCCTCTCCGCCGCCCTTGTGGCAACAAGCCTGATCAGCGCACCGCTGGCCGCCCGTGATCGCGGGCTGGTCATCGACGTCAAACCGCGCTCTTGGCTGGATGCCGGCAATGTCGCGCGCGCTGGCCAGGGACGCGATTACGTGACCAATACCCAGGCATTCGGCGGTGCGCCGATGCACGGGATTTCCAGCCGTAGCGAAAGCAACCTGCCGACGCGCGGCCTGTCCGGCTCCGGATTTGCGTTCGAGTTTCTCGGCGCCAACGCGGTGCGCTGAGCGCCTGCTTACTTGGGTTCCGGACAGAAAAAAGGGCGCCGCAGGCGCCCTTTGCTATTTCGTAAGCCAAGAAGTCCGATCAGGCCAGCCGCTGCAGGGCCTTGACGATGGCGTCGCCCATCTCGCCGGTGCCGATGGTGTTCTGGCCCTGGGCAGCGATATCGCGGGTGCGCAGGCCGGAGGCGAGCACATCGGCAATGGCCTTTTCGACGAGATCGGCGGCCTCGCCCAGCCCCAGCGAATAGCGCAGCGCCATGCCGAACGAGCCGATCATCGCGATCGGATTGGCCAGGCCCTTGCCGGCGATGTCCGGGGCTGACCCATGCACAGGCTCATAGAGCGACTTGCGCTTGCCGGTTCTGGAAACAGGCGCACCGAGCGAAGCGGACGGCAGCATGCCCAGCGAGCCGGTGAGCATGGCGGCGATGTCGGAGAGCACGTCGCCGAACAGATTGTCGGTGACCAGCACGTCATATTGCTTGGGCCAGCGCACCAGCTGCATGGCGCAATTGTCGGCCAGGACGTGTTCAAGCTCGACATCCTGATAGTCGGCCTTGTGCAGGCCGGTGACGACGTCCTTCCACAGAACGCCGGAGCGCATGACATTGTGCTTTTCGGCCGAGGAGACCTTGTTGCGGCGGGTGCGCGCCAGTTCAAAAGCGACGCGGGCGATGCGCTCGATCTCGCCGGTGGTGTAGACCTGGGTATCGACCGCGCGTTTCTGGCCGTTCTCGAGGGTGACGATTTCCTTTGGCTCGCCGAAATAGACGCCGCCGGTCAGCTCACGCACGATGAGGATGTCAAGCCCCTCGACGACATCGCGCTTGAGCGAGGAGGCATCGGCGAGCGCCGGATAGCAGACGGCGGGCCTGAGATTTGCGAACAGGCCGAGATCCTTGCGCAGGCGCAGCAGACCCGCCTCAGGCCGGGCCTCGTAGGGCACGTTCGCCCATTTCGGGCCGCCAACCGCACCAAAGAGCACCGCATCGGCCTGTTGTGCGGCCTTCATTGCCTGATCGGTGATCGCCACCTTGTGGGCGTCATAGGCCGATCCGCCGACCAGATCCGTCTCGGTTTCAAACCGGGCGATACCGGCCTTTTTAAAGAAGGAAAGGACCTTCTTCACCTCGACCATAACCTCGGGGCCGATGCCGTCACCGGGAAGCAGCAGGAGATTGTAGGAAGCCATCAGGATCCGCCATCGTTCGGAGGGAAAGCTGGCGCGTTCCTAAAGCGATGCGGACAAAAGGCCAAGCCCTTTTATACCAAAAGTCATTGAAAATGACTCTTTGGTGCAACTCAAAAATTTCCCATCTTGTTGATAAAAGTGAGAAATTTTTGAAACGAACCAAGTCGCGGCGAGTTCCTCGCCTTGCGACTTGGTATTAAGGGTGGGGGAATGTTTATCGCCCGCGCAGCGCCCGCAACACCTTCGATCCGGGTCGCCCGGTCTGGGGCATACCGATCTCGGCCTCGACCGATTTGATCGCCGCGCGCGTCTTGGCGCCGACAGCGCCGTCCGGTTCGCCGACATCGAAGCCGCGGGCGATCAGCAGGCGCTGGAGTTCCCGCCGTTCCTCGCGGCTCAGCGGCAGATCATCGGTGGGCCAGGGGGCCTGAATGCCGCCCTTGCCACGCAGCCGATCAGACAGCAGCGAAATTGCCAGGGCGTAGGAATCGGCGCCATTGTAGGCATAGGCCGCGTCATAATTGCGGAACACCAGGAAGGCCGGGCCATTGCGGCCGGCGGGCATCAGCAATCCGGCGGAGCCGCCGCCCGACAGGGCGCTGCCGTCAATGCGGGTGATGCCGCGCCCAGCCCAGGCTGCAATTGGCTGCTTGGGATTGCGCCCCGACGCGCCGCCATACCCGGCCGGAACGCGCACCTCAAAACCCCAGCCGGCGCCACTCTGCCATCCCGACTTGGCCAGGAAATTGGCGGTGGAATGCAGGGCATCGGGAATGGAACTGACGAGATTGCGGCGACCATCACCATCGCCATCAACAGCCAGGCGCAAGTATGTGGTGGGAATGAACTGTGTATGTCCGAAGGCGCCAGCCCAGGAACCGACCAGGCTTTCAAGCGGAATATCGCCGCGATCGACGATCTTCAGCGCGGCGATCAGCTCGCCCTTGAAAAAGGCGTTGCGTCGCGGCGCGAGACAGGCGGCGGTGGAAAGTGCCTGCGGCAGCGGCCATTTGCCCCCGGCCTTGCCGAAGTCGCTCTCGACACCCCAGACCGCGACAATGGCATGGCGGTCGACGCCATAGCGCTCCTCGGCGGCAGCCAGGGTCGCGGCATGGCGGCGCAGCATTGCCTTGCCCTCGGCGATCTTTTCGTCATCCACCAGCGTACCGAGATAATCCCAGATCGGCGTCTTGAACTCCGGCTGGTTGTTCATCGCCTCGATGATCTTCATGTCGGGCGAAATGTTCGACAGCGCCGCCGATACGGTCCGCGCCGAAATGCCACTGGCCGCCGCAGCCTCACGCAACCCGGCCAGACAGGAGGCAAAATCCGCCCGCGCTGGCAGCGCAGCCAGGATCAACGGCAAGGCAAGACACATCCGTCGCATGAAGGCACCGTTCCGTTTCATGCGCACTACACTAGGACGACATGGTTAACGGAGGTTAACCGAGCTATTGCGGCGGTGGAATTTTGGCGCTCTCGACAATCGGCTTCCAGGTCTCGAAATCGGCCTTGATGCGTTTTTCCAGCGCATCGCCCACCACCGAGACCGGGGTCACCGTCAAACCTTTCAACTTTTCGATGACATCGGGGTCTTTGGCAATCGCGCCGAGTTCGCTGGTGAGCCGGTCGGCGATGGGTTTGGGCAGGTTGGCCGGGGCGATGAAGATCGCCGCCCAGGTCACGTCGATACCCGGCACGGTCGCTGCCATCGCCGGATACTCCGGCGCAAGGCCGTAGGCTTCGGGCGAGGACACGGCGATGCCCTTGGCGCGGCCGTTCCTGACCTGTGCCAGTGCGGTCGAAATCTGATCGCAGGACATGTGAATGGTGCCGCCAATCAGATCCTGCATGATCTGGTTGGAAGCGCGATAGGGCACATGGGTGACCTTGATGCCGGTTTTCTGCGCCAGCAATTCCATGCACAGATGCTGCGACGTGCCGATGCCGGACGAGCCGTAGGAATATTTGTCCGGATTGGCTTTCAGGTGATCAACGAATTCCTTCGGCGTCGTTGCCGGGATCGAAGGATGGACGACGAAGAAGTTCGGTTGCGTTGCCACCATTGCCAGCGGTTTCAGGTCCTTGAAGGTGTCGTAGCCGAGCTTGTCCTTGTAGATATGCGGCAGGATGAAAAGATTTCCCGCCGTGACAACGCCGAGCGTATAGCCATCAGCGGGCGCGCGGCTCATCGCGGCGATGCCGATCGTGCCGCCGGCACCTGATTTGTTCTCGACAATGAAGGGCTTGCCAAGCCTTTGGGACAGCCGTTCGGTGAAGATGCGGCCGACAACATCGGTGTTACCGCCGGCAGCATAGGGCACGATCACCGTGACCGGCTTGTCGGGCCACGGGCTCTGGGCCGAAGCCAATGGTGCGAGACCGGAGATGGATACCGCAAGAGCGAGCCGCATCAGCTTGATCATGAATGCCTCCCGAAGACCCTGTTGTCTGATGACAGACAGGTTAACCAGGACTCGGCCCAGATCAAGTGGGGTGCAGATCGGCCTGACCGCCTAAGGCGCGTGGGGATTCATCGTGAATTGATGACGGCTGCTGCGATGTAGAT